>NZ_CP029463.1:2189920-2502766 GCF_003148385.1 Flavobacterium sediminis
CAAAATATAGTCCGTATGGTATGGAAGTAGAAAATAAGGATGCTTTGAATCGGTATTCTTCTGCGCAGTATGGTTACGGTTATACTTTACCGGTTGCCGTATCGTCTAACGCAATGTATCAGGAGATAGGTTTTGACGGATTTGAAGATTATAGTATTAATAATTTCACTACTCCTCAAAATGTTAATTCACATTTTGGTTTTAATGGAGTGATTAGTACAGATGCTTATATAACAAATAAAAAATCCCATTCCGGTAAAAATGCAATAGTTGTGAAAGCTAACACAACTGTTGAATATAAAAAGAGAATAGCAGAATGTGAATCTACAAATTAATTGATCTGATGAGAATACATAAAATCTTTATAACAACAATACTTTTGTGGAGCATTAATAGCTTTTCACAAACGACATGTAACATTGGTTTTGCCAATCAAACACAAGGATGGGATTTCTACCTGTTAGACGGGTATAACGATCCTAATGTTGATATTAGTGATCCGTCAAGCGGTTCTTTACATGTTCCGGGAGGAACAACAACTTTATCCAATTCGACTGCTTCTCATACCGATTGGTTTATACATTCTACTACGACAAACTTAAACAATACCGGAATTAATTTTACGGGTAGTCTTTTAGAATACAGACAAAGTAATATTCAGGATGTATCTAATTATACAACCTTTAGCAAAGGCGAAGAGTTTTTGAATGCAGATAATCTAAGTTATAATTTTTACGGATTTGTAGTATTCAAGCAAAGTAATGGGAATAAGGCAATCGTAGATTGTTTAAATGAAACCTATTTTAGGATAAAGGTTATGATTGAAACAAACGGAACGTCAACTACGTATTTTGATCTGTTATTAAGACCTAATTCAACCATTCCGCAGTATTGTAATGAAATAACAACAAATGACCCAGATTATCGTATAATTAATTATAATCTTCCTCTCAATATACAAAATTTGGTTAATTTTTGTGATTCGTCATCAAAGGTGATTGTTGAAATGACAACATCCGAAATTGATAGTATAGATCCGGATGAAGGACATTTTGATATATCATCTTTTTATAATGGGTCGTGTTTAGGAGGTGGTCAGGTATTGATTGAGTTGACTAATCCTGTGATTGAAGATCAATTTTGTATGAACACACCTTATGCTTTAATTGAGCCTACTTTCAATGGAATGCAAGGTAGCGGATATTACAAGGTGGAATGTACTAATTGTAACCCTCAGGTTGATGATACTTTTTCAACGAGTACTACGAATTATTATTCTTTCTCAGCTCAGGGTACGTATACCGTGAGTTATATTTATACAGGTACTGAAGGGTGTGAAATTGTTAAACAAAAAACAGTCAATATTATAGCATGTACACCTTGTTTATATTGTACATCTTTTGAACTGATCCAAGGGAAAGAATATAGTATAAGTGGATGGACATCCTTGAGAAATGATGATGTTAATTTTGAAGAAGTAAGCTTTACTAATTTTAATGATGCTTTGATAGAAATGGAGTTTTTAGATGCAGGAGGATCCCAGTTAAGTGTGAATAGTTTCTTTGTTTCCGGAAAAATTATAGACGGCTGGCAAAAAATTTCAGGTAGATTTATTGTGCCGGTCGGAGCAGCTGATATGGAGATTAAGTTAATCAACAATTCTTCAAAAGTGGCTTTATTTGATGACATTAGGGTGTATCCCAAAGACGGAACCATGAAAAGTTTTGTTTACGATCAGGAAACAAAACGTTTAATGGCCGAATTAGACGAGAACAACTATGCAACATTCTACGAATATGATAAAGAAGGAGGCTTAGTAAGAGTAAAGAAAGAAACGGAGAAAGGCGTTTATACTATTCAGGAAACCCGCTCAAGTACAGTTAAAAAAGATAATTAAGATGGGCATGAAAAAAATATATATAGCATTAGTTATTTTTTGCTTTGGAATGACTTATGCACAAATACCCAAAGACAAAGATAAAGTTGTAACCTTGTTGGAAGAGAGTAAAAAGGCATACGAAAATACAAAGGCTTATTCGTTAAGTTTAAGAAGTGTCGTGTACAAGGATTTTGACACACAAGAAGTTTTAGAAGAATCTCAAGGAGTGTTCATTAAATACGGTCAGGAGAATTATTTAAAAATGAGTAACGGAGAAGCTGCTAATTTGGAAACAGTAACCGTTAAAACGGATGGCGATTCTAAGTTGATCCAAATAGGTAAAAAAAATAAACAGGCAGAATTGATTTATGATTTGTCGGGAATTGTAAAGAACTATTCTTCTTTTCAAGTTGTAGAAACATCGAAGGAATGGATCTGTACATTAGAAGCTGAAAAAATAGCCTCAACTCCTTATGGGAAAATTAAAATTTATATTGACAAAAAAACTAAATACATAAATAGACAGATTTTGTATTTGTATGCTGCTATTCCAAAATCAGGAAAAGATTATTATCCAAGAATTGAAATGATTTTTACTGATTTTACATTCCTGAAAGAAAGACCAAAACAGTTGGAACTTTCTCACTACGTTAAAAAGGTTAATTTAAAATATACACCATCGTTGTACTATGCTGGTTATCAAATAATTGATTAGTTTATGCAAAAAAAAGGTTTTAATTTTCGACTAATAGGACTCTTTTTCATCTCAATAATATCATTTTGTTCATTTGGAAAAGAAAAAAAATGGACTACAGAATTAGTAGGTAATCAAATTCAGGCGGGAGCAGTAATGTCCCTTCATGATCCGGAATCCGGACAATTCACAACGGTATCCCAAAATACATTTATAGAACTAAAAATAGATGATTATGCGGGACCTTACTACTGGTTTACATGTGATGTGAATATGTCAATTACACCTATTTTATCTGATGGTAGTTTAGGAACACCCTATTCACAACGGTTATCAGTTGAGAATAATCATTATAATGGTTTCGGAACTTTTATAGATTTACAAAAACACTTGGTAATTGACGGAGTTTTAGGGGCAGAAATATCTATTGATGAAGTAACAATCTATAATAAAGATGCTAGTGTAAATGAAAGCATTACACCGTCAAATGTCCATTTAACATTAAGTAACGAAGTTGAGCGCTATTATCCACTGCCTACGGGAACAGTTGTAGTTATTAACTATGGGCAGATAGTATTAAATACAGTAGACAATACTATTGAAGTGCCATGGCAACAAATGACGGGAGCAGAGGAATATGAATTGGCGTGGACCTGGGTTGATGATTATAGTAATGATGGACTTAGTGTTCCGTTAACACCAAGCCAGATTCCTATGACTATACGTGAATTTGAGCAAAATTGTACGCGGATTCAGACCAAAGAAACGTCATATACCATTTCAAATATTTATGACAGAGGATACTTGTTGTTCAGGATCAGGGCAATAGGTAGAGATCTACAAGATCCGACGTATAATACATATACCCCATGGGATGTAAATGATCCGAATGGAATTACCAGTGTATTTGATTGGGGAATATTTCCGGTGAATGCACATGATAACATGAATTGGCAGTTTCAGGCTTCTTATGCAGAAGAGGGGAAAAAGAAAGATGTTGTTTCCTATTTTGACGGTTCTTTGAGAAACAGACAAACAGTTACTAAGATCAATTCAAATGAAAAGGCCGTTGTCGGAGAAGTTATATACGATGAAGAAGGAAGAGCTGCAATAGAGGTATTGCCGGTGCCGGTAGACAGTAAAGCTATAAAGTACTATCCTGATTTCAATCAAAATATGACTTCGGAAGTATATTCTTATCAGGATTTTTCAAGTGTTAGCGCAACAAATTGTGACTTGCAAGCAGGCGGAATGACGGATCTAATAGGAGCAAGTAAATATTATTCAGCGAATAATGCACAAGAGAATAGTTTTCAGGATTTTATTCCAAAAGCGGAGAACTATCCTTTTTCACAAATAGATTATTCCTTAGATAACACCGGAAGAATAAGAAAAAAAGGAGGAGTAGGAGTTAATCATCAGTTAGGAACCACTCATGAAATGAAGTATTTCTACTCTATACCAAGTCAGGAAGAACTAAATCGTCTGTTTGGTTATAGCGTAGGAAATGTACAACATTACAAAAAAAATATTGTAGTAGATCCAAACAGACAGGTAAGTGTGAGCTATATCGACCCTCAGGGAAGAACAATAGCTACAGCCTTGTCTTCAGGAAGCCCTGCCAATATGAATAATTTAGAAGACGAAACAAATAACAGCCTTCATCAATACAACACAACAGATTTGCTGAATAAATTGGATGCAAATGATTTTGATACGGATTTAGACAATAACACACAATACTTAGCGAGTAATTATTGGGGAAATAATTTAGATGGTCTAAGATATGATGCTCAGAAAGTGTTTGTCACAGAAGGAGATTATACTTTCAAGTATAAAGTTTTAAAAGATTCGCCATTTACCTTTGAATGTAATGAAGAAACTTTTTATTATCCATTCTTATACAAACTGCATTTGGGAGTATCTGACGAATGCGGTAATGATCTGGCAACCCTGGATAAAAATTTAGGAGGAGATTCGGAAGCTGTTTTAAACGACTATCTGGATGTAGATGGAAATTATGATCAGGCAGCTGTCGGTCCAAGTTATAGCACATCTTTTAACCAAAGTTTTGATGATACTATGGTACTTCAAAATCCGGTTTTAGGAGCCTATGGTATAACCAAACAGCTAACGGTAGATCAGGATGCTCTTGAGATATTTGCAGAAGATTATATTAAAAGAGGAGTAGAAGCCGGATGTATTTTGGGACCACAAAATCCGGATGTCAACTTAGTGTCATGTTATTATTCTTGTGATCAGTGTGTAGCCTATTATAACGGAATAGATTACCCATTTGATTTCGGGGATGAAGACCCTTCTAATGATGTAGTATATCCGGGATTAAGTTATGATTCTGATGGAACAATGTTATATGGACAAGATGCCTATGTACAAATGATGCTTGATTCCAATTTAGACTTACAAGCCTTGGAGCAAGGAACTCAAGAATTTACAGATTTAGAAACGTTGTTAATTCTCAGATATCAACAAGAATGGGAGGGCATACTATTAGAATGTCAGAGACCATGCCAACCGGATGGCTATGTAGTCGGAAGCGGAACGGTTAGTACATCCATGAGCTGTGATAATAATTTGATGACTTTGGCTACGGACATGTTGCCTGCCGGTCAATACGGTTTTTATACTTCTGATATCGATACTAACGGAAATGCTGTAGGAAATAGTGATTCGAGTCAAGATGCTCAAAGTCTGATTGCGAATAACGATTTTACTATTTATCATGAAGGGAATACTATTTATGCAGCAGCTGAGGGAACCGAATTAGAGTTGAATGATTGGAGACATCCGGTATTGTTTGATGCTTATGGCTTTTTAGGAACAACTTATGTCATCAGTGATTTAAGACACTATTTTAACAGCATCGGAGAAATAGACTTTGTAGGTATTCAATGGGATAATGATAGTAATACCTTTGTTCCGGCAGTGATGAATAATGACTTTACAGCAGAGATAACATCAATATCAGGTTTGTTAACCGTTTTTCCTGATGCCGAAGTAGATGCTGAAGCCGGTTTGTATAAGATTGAACCGCAATATTTAAAAAATGTGACAGATTTTGTCACTTATATTGATAACAGGGATACATGGCCGCTATCTTTAGTAAAATACCACCCTGAGTTTCATTATTTAGATTATCAGTACAAAACATGTTCTATTCTGATAGAAGATACAGATGATTTTGAATTAGACGGAGATCAAAATACAACAGATGTAATAACCTTTAATTCGGATGGTTTTGATAGTTTTTTAGGATCTTTTGATAATTATCAGGATGCAAAAAATGCAGGATTATTGAACGATCCGTTAGCCTTGTTTAACAACGATCCTTTTTTCCAGTTAGAGCATCCTTACGACGGTCTGGTAATTGTTAGTTCTACCCAGAATGAAGGAGGGGAAGTAACAACAACAACAACAAATATTACGCCTGCAATGATGCTGGAGGTAAAGCAATACATTATGCATCAGGCTTTAACTAAAACAAATATAGCTACACCTGTAAACGGTTCTAATCTGAATGCCGGTTTCTTCGGAGGGTATGAAAATACTCAGCAAACATTATTTGAAAATGTTTATCAAACCTTGTTCTGTAATACACCGGGAGGTGGAGGTTGTACTCAACCTTTAAATTTGAATTTTTCAACAATACTAAGTGTAATTGACGGTTTGGATCCGTTAGTAGTTCCCGATGCAGATGAAATTAAGGATAAGTTCTGGCAATATTATGTATCCTATTATTTAGGAGTGAAGCAAAAAGTACAACATGTTTTTATTAATTTATATGCTTCCCGTTTAGGTTTTTATAATGATTGTATAGGGAATAATAACCAGGAGAACTATAATACCATAACCTCAGTGATCAGAGAGTATCCATCAGCGAGAAACTTGGTTAACAGCTGGATGGTATTGCCTGAAGACAACACAAGTAGTAATTTAACAACTACCTTACAAACAGAAAACGGAACTTCCTTAGCTGTAAAAGAAAAACGATTTTTACCATACGATGAATTGTATAATTCCGAACAATCAGCACAAGACATATACGAAGACATGATGAGTGTCATTAATACGAATATGTATGAAAGTGATGGTGTTTGTCCTATGGTAAGAGACTTAAAAGCATTTTTAGAAAATCTGATCAGAAGAGCAGGACAAGAGAACGGATTAGTCAATACGGTCGTAAATACCGGAGCAACCTATGCAATGGATACATTCCTGAATTCTGCTTCAAATATCACTGACCCCTATTTATATTATATTTCTCAAAGTTTGTTAGAAGAACTTAACGGGGACTGGAGCAGTACCATAACATCGTTGCAGTCTTCTTTTAGCCCTGATAACAAAACAATTACAATTACACTTGAGCAGGGGACAACAACCTTAGAGACTATAACATTAACAATCCCTGCTACAGGAGTTGCAGCCGGTTTAGACTGGCAGGGATACGGTTCAGGAACTTCAAGTTTATGGGTTATAAATAGTGTTCCGCAAGTAGTAAGTACAGGGTATGATGCGGCCAATCAGGAGTATACCTTTGAAATGGTTGTGCGGATAATAGGAAATGGTGTAGGAACTTCTTTGCAAGTGCCTTATAAAGATATTGTACTTTCCGGTCGTACAAAAGCACGTTTAACCTGTACAAATGGTTCGGACGGAGTGGTGACTAACGGAGAAAACGGGGATCCTATATTGATCGATCCCGGAGATTCTGAGGGGTGTAACAAGAAAGAACTTTTTGCAGATGCTTTGAAAGAGTTGATTGTAGGGCTGGGCACTAATGTAAACAGTACGTCTCCTTACCAGATCCAAACAACTACTGTACCTAACTATCTGAGTGGTTATTTCGGGTTAACTGCTTCATCGGTGGTGGAATGGGTTTATGTGAGCAATTATTATTTTATACCGTTAAATATATATTTAAACGCCTATAAAATTTTGGTTGACGGTAATGTTAGGATGGTACTGGCAACCGCTTCTGACCTAAGTACCGGAAATTTGAATTCTTTAAATATCGGAAGCCTTAATTCAGGGTTATTTTACAGCCGATACAATACGGTTTCCGGAACGATAGAGAATAATGCAATGACACCACCTTATGAATCTTTTTCAGGATACATTTTCGGAGAACAGATTAGGAAAACAACAGCGATGGTCTTTACGTGTTGTAACGAATGCGGAGAATGGGACTATGACGGTGACGGTATACCGGATGATGATAATTTTGGAGAAGGTTATTGCGACCTCTGCGACAATAGGATAGACCTTGACCTTGACGGTATACCGGATTGTTACGATACCTATGTATGTATGCCGGATAACGAAACAGATTATGATTGCGACGGAATCCCGAACGATCAGGACGCTTATCCGTATTGTAATAATAACTTTGATAGCGACGGAGATGGGATCCCTAACGGTTGTGATTCGTGTCCGAATTCACCGAATACAAATGACGAAGACGGAGACGGTATAGGCGATGCCTGCGATAATTGTCCGCAAACCTATAATCCGGGGCAGGAAGATTCTGATAATGACGGTATAGGTGACGTTTGTGATGTTTGTCCGGATAACTATAATCCGGGAAATACCTATTTGGTAGATACAGATGGTGACGGAGTATTGGATTCGTGTTCTAATGTAAGATGTTGGGAAACAAGCGATACGGAAGTGGTCGAATTTTTAGACCACTTAAAAGATATGATTAATGAGTATATCACTTATATAGATGATAATAATATTGCATTAGCTTCTAATATTGAAAGCTCAGCCTTTACTTCGCCAACAATGGATGCTTTGATTAGTGATTGTGAATTAGCGTATCGATTCAATACAACCTTTCCGAGTTTAAACGCTAATAGTTTGGTAATTAATGCTTATGTGTATTATGCATCTGTTTATAAGATACCTAGAAAGCTTTATTTTATAAATGGAACCAGCATGTATAGTGGAGGGGGAACCACTATACATGGAGATATACTATTTGAGACGAGCAGTACACAATTAATACCGACAGATATTACTTCTGTGACCAGCATTGAAACGGCAGGATATTCTCAAACCGGCTATAACCTGATAATGGAAGTTGTTTCACAAAATTCAGGAACCGTTACTGTACCCATCAATATCAGGTTCAAAAAAACAGTTAGTAATGTAGGATATGACACATATCCAGGGGTATGCGGTTTCTTAAGATATCATGCATCAAATCCTTTGACTAACAAGTTAGTATCCAATAAACCGGGGAATGAAGTTTTTAATGAAGCAGTGGAATCATTAGATGTTTCAACCTGCGATTGTATTCCTCAGATACCGGCTGCTACATCATGCTACGATCAATATGTGGCATATAATGATTTTGTTGCTGGTTTTGCAACGCAATATCCGAATTTGTCCGGATTTAATTTTACGAGTTACGATACTCAGAACGATTTCTGTGACTATAACCTTCATTTTATTACAGCCGGATACCTGCATTACATAACACAGTTAGCAAGTAATACTTCTATACCGGATCTGGATAAAGAAGATTTGTTCCTGACGATCTCAGAGTTTGGAGATACACCGTTAAATTACGGCTTTGATTACAACACGGCAGACGGAAACATAATTGATAATTTCTTAGATTACTATATAGCCGAACTGATCAATTATACCGAAGGCTTGCATGAATTGACATACGATTACGGAGACGGAGATATACAGATCGTTACAGTAAACAACTGGCAGTTATATGCTACCTGGTATTTAGCAACACATCCACGAGTTTGTCCGCCGGCACCGATGCCTGTTTATGTGGAAGAAACAGTGGAGATGGACAACCCTTGTGAGGAGTTTACCATTAGTGTGGCAGAAACATATAACAATGAAGCTTATCAGGCGTATCTTAACAGGCTAAAACGAGAGTTTAAGACTGCCTATCTGGCGGAAGCATTAGGAGAAGCGATTGAGAACTTTGATCTGGAGTATTTTGATAAAGAATACCAGTACACCTTGTATTATTACGATCAGGCAGGAAACCTTATACAGACCGTTGCACCGCAAGGAGTTGACAGACTGGTACTCGATGCGGCACAGAATCAATTGATCGACGATATCAGGATAAACGATCTGGAAAATACAGCAATGTTACCTGCTCACGATTTTAAAACGCGCTACCTTTACAACTCGTTAAACCAGTTAGTATGGCAGGCAACTCCGGACGGAGGAGAAACCCGCTTTGCGTATGATGAACTGGGCAGAATAGTAGCCTCGCAAAACGAAAAACAGGGAACCGGAAATAATGTGCCGTTCAACAGAATAACCTTTAACCTGCCGCCGGAATTAACCGTACAAGGAAGCAGTATCATAAAAACACTTGCTAAAGACGCCTATGTAGGAGGAACATCTTATGGGTATGTGCTAAATGGTGACGGGTATATTGAGTTTTCGGTTTCCGGTGTGGATAACACCGTCAGTACCGAATATTTATTCTGTGGATTGTCGTATGTAGACGGAACATTCTCAAGTATAAAGTACGGATTCTATGTCTATCCGGCCACGTCAGCTAATAAGTTAGCTATTAGAAGTATTGGCGCAACTGTTCCGACCTATGTTCCTTCAAATGTGATGTATTCTAATCCGAATCAGATACTGAGAATAGAACGGATCAATCAAACGATAAACTATTATGTAGACGGCGTGCTTTACCATACTCAGACTGAAACCGATCAGGGAACGTATCTGGTAGGATCGCCTTTGTTGATCGATTTTGCTATTTACAAACAAAAGCACAGGATCAATAATTTAAAAGTGGTCAATTACGATGCGACCAATAATTTCAGCTATACCCGTTACGACGATCTGGGACGTATCTTTGAAGCCGGACAGTTTGCTGTAGATCAAACCCAACCTTTGTATATAGACGACAACGGAAAGTTGAGAGATCTGTTGACCGATGCGTTAGTAGGAGTCAATGCTAATGGTTTAGTAGACAATTATCCGTATAATGTTTCGTCGGCACAGGAAGAAGTGACCCGAACCTTATATGACGATTACAGTGACTTCCAGACTCAGGTTCAGGCCGGGCAATTGCTGTCAAACCCTACATACAATACACAAAACAGGGTTACAGCCATACTCAGCTTTGCCGGTCATACCGAAACCACGCCTTTAAGCGATTACGAGTCGGCCATTTTCTATAATTACGACGTTCATGGAAATGTAGACGAAATGCTTCAGGTGGCCAGCACTCAAATACTGGATTACCAGCTAGATCCTACGATCAAGCGGGTGAACTATGAATACGATCTGATCAGCGGAAACGTTAAAAAAGTATGGTTTCAGAAAGGCAATGCAGACCAGTTCATTCACAAATACAATTACGATGCAGATAATAGGATCGTGAGTGTGGAAACGTCAAAAGATACGTACATCTGGGAGAAAGACGCCACGTATTTGTATTACGATCACGGGCCGCTGGCACGGGTTGTTTTAGGAGACAAACAAGTACAGGGGGTAGACCATGCTTATACGATTCAGGGCTGGTTAAAAACCGTAAATAGCGAGAGCCTGAATGCTCAGAATAATGATATGGGACACGACGGCGATTGGGTTTCTAAAGATGCTATGGGCTATTCCTTATCGTATTATGAAGGCGATTACGAATCCCGTATTACCGCTACCATGAACAGTGTTTCAGGAAGTAATCTTTCCTTTAATCCAACCGATAGCGATCTGTTTAACGGTAATATTAAACGAATGGTAACCACGCTGCACAATACCGAATTGCAAGTATTGCCTACGCAGGTAAACCTTTACGGCTACGACCAGTTAAACCGAATCTTCGAATTTTCGTCTTACCAGGTCGATATCGACGAAAACGGGAGCAACAGTACAACAAGTTACGCTTCAAATTATACCTACGACCGAAACGGAAACCTGCAAACGTTGAAGCGAACAGCACCTTACAGCGACGGGGTAACCGAAACGATTGAAGAAATGGACGATTTCTCATACCATTACGACCCGTTGACCAATAAATTACTGTATATTACAGATATTGCGGCCAACAATTTTTCGGAAGATATAGACAGCCAGAGTGCAACGAACTATGGGTATGACGAGATCGGTCAATTGATCAAAGACGAGCAGTCTCATATAACCGGTATTCAGTGGCGAGCCGACGGAAAGGTAAAAAGCATTAACATCAACGACGGTATCGTCGATCAAAACGTATTGTTCTTTTATGACGGTTTAGGGAACCGGATCGCTAAAAAGTTGTCTACCTTCGGTAGAAGTGGCGAAAACACGACCGCTACCTATTATGCCCGTGATACGCAAGGGAACTCATTAGGGGTTTACAGCTATGCTGTGGCACCGAGATCAACTACTGAGTTTGCCCTGAAAGAACACCATATTTACGGCAGCAGCAGACTGGGTATACAAAATTATACCGCAGGAACCTTCGTGACAGAATATTCCCGATTAGTAGGCGATAAATATTACGAACTGTCGAACCATCTGGGGAATGTTTTAAGCGTGATCACCGACAGAAAGATCATTCCTACCGATACTCGTTTAACGGACAGTAATGATTTTGAGGAGAACAAATGGGAAGCCTATGGCGAAGCCAGTGTGGATATTACAGTGGACAGACAACAGGAGATCCTTACCGGAGCGGCAAATGCCGGCGCTTTTACAGCCTATGCTTTGCAACCGGCTACTTATGTGATCAGTTTTGATATTGACAGAGACAACATTCCGCAGGGAACAGCCTTGCATCTGGATATTCTGGATGGCACTACTACGGCAGTGGCGAGCCATACGATCAACGAAAGCGGTTATGTATCCTTTACGTTTACCCTTACCACAGCCGATACGTATAAGGTCTTGTTATGGCATGATTATGCGGGTGTTTCCGTTTTTATGGATAATTATTATTTTTACGAGCTACCGGCGGTATCAAGCAATAATTTTATATCTTTGTTTGAACCGGAAGTTCTTTCATATAATGATTATTATCCCTTTGGTCAGTTACTGCCAAACAGGCATGCAAGCTCAGATTCATACCGTTACGGCTTCCAAGGGCAAGAGAAAGACGACGAAATTAAAGGGGAAGGAAACTCCATAAACTACACCTTCCGTATGCACGACACAAGGGTGGGTAGGTTTTTTGCCATTGATCCGTTGTTTAGAAAATATGCTTTTTATTCTCCGTATGCATTTAGTGGGAATAGGGTAATAGACAGAAACGAGTTAGAAGGATTAGAAACTGGACCTCAATATTGGATGTCTATTAGTCCGACAGCTAAACAGTCTGGAATGACACCAGAATTGTGGCAGAAGCAGCTTAGTTCTTCACCTAATATGAAAGCTATTCATGGACTTTTAGATGGAGCAGGTTTTGTACCTGGATTTGGTGAGTTGGCAGATGGTACAAATGCTATTATTTATACTTATGAAGGAGACTACTTAAATGCTGCTTTTTCTTCAATAAGTTTAATTCCTCTAGGTGGTGATGCTACAGCTAAAGGGTTTAAATACTCTTTAAAAGTAGCTGGTTTTGAAGGTAGAACGTTTAAAAGTGCATGGGCAGCTAAAAAATGGCTTGGTAATGCGATGGAGTTTGGAGTTAAGTCAGCAGATGCTATTGCAAATAGAAGTAAGTTAGCAAAAGCGATAAACATTACTCAAAAAGGAATGCAGGCTCATCATATCATACCTGTTGAAGCTCTTACTAAAAGTGAAGTAGTACAAAAAGCTGTAGATGCAGGTTTTGACTTTAATGGTGTAGTAAATGGCATTGGTGTCAAAGCGTTAAACGAAGGGGGTACACATGCTAATCACCCAACATATACAAAGCAAATATTAGAGAATTTAACAAAATGGTCAAAAGAAAATGTTAATTATACAGGAGAACAAGCTAAAGAGTACTTGGAAAAATTTGCAGGAAAATTAAAAGATAAGATACAAAAAGAATCTGTAGAAGGAAGTACAAAAGTTAATGACTTAATTATAAAATAATAAAAAGGAAAGGCTCTTAGTTATTGACTGGAGCCTTTTCAAATTTTATACCTTTTATATTGTCTTTAATAAAAGATTGTGTTAGTTTTTCAGATAATATTATATTACTGAATAAATAAGGAAAAACAAAAAGGTCGTGTTCTTCTATTGTGTTGATTTTAATATTTTCAGCTTCAATCCACCAGTTAATATTGGGTAGTTCTTCTTTTTTTTGAATATAATCTTGATATGAAGTTAACTTTATATTATCTTCTCTAAAACCAACTTCAACAGTATAAAATGAACTATTTTTAAAATCAATCCAATTGATGATATCAGGTTGAACGAGAGCCATCCAATAATATTGATGAATTACCCCTTTATGGTCTTTAACCGGGCAGTTATAGAATTTATGGTTCATTATTTTAAAATCAGCTAATATATTTTTTACTTTATCATTGATAAGTAAACCATGTCCGGCTATAGAGGCTTGACTAAGTATATCTGTCAATTTAGCTCCTTTTTCAAGTGTTGCAGAGAGTATAGGTTCATTATCAGGATAGACATTATGTCTGAATTTAAAGGCTTCTTTTATTTTATCAAAAGCTACTTGTGGATAAACTTTACCAGTTTCTTTACTTTCGGCAGGTGTATCTAAAATGTAATACTGCATAGTGGTAGTTATTTATAAGTTTGTTGTGTTTTAAAATCACGTAATGCCATATCAATAAGACTAATGATATAGTTTTTATTTTCTTCTGATAAATTAGTAATACTTTCCATTCTATTAAGCATTTCTTTATCAAGTATAATTTTTGATTTTCCTGCTAAATAATCAATCGAAACCTCAAGAGCATCTGCAATTTTAATTACAACATCAATAGAAGGAGTTAAATTACTTCTCTCATATCTTCCGATTACATCACCACTAGTTCCAATAAGCTTACCTAAATCTGCTTGCGATAATCCTTTTTTCTTTCGGATGAGCATTATGTTTTCTCCTAAATCCATAATAATAGGTAGTTAAAAAGCCTAAAAAAGCTTTGTTTTGACAAAAATAAATGATTTAAAAGTCATAAACAAGTATGATAATGTTTGGTTAATTCGGATTGATAATTTACTTTTGTGAATTATAAGTCGTAATTATTTTTTTTTAACAATGGAAAAATCAAATCTCAACACCACCAACCCCAACCATTACATCTACGAAACCAAACACTTAAAAATATCCATTTTAGGAGGAATACGGTTTAATAATTTAGAAGCTTTACGAGTTACTCTCGGAATACAAAAACTAAAAAGCGAACAGGTTTTAAGACAGAATATTGATTTATATAATGACACCAGTATAGAAAAACTCACAAGAAAAGTAGCGGAGCGTTTAGAAATCGGCACAACGATAGTGAGACGGGATTTAGACCAATTAACCAATGAACTGGAAACCTACCGATTACAAGAAGTAGAACAACAAGGCAAATTATACGAAAAGCAAGTAAAAGTTTTAACCGAAAAAGAAGTGCGAGCCGCACAGGCATTTTTAAAAGCAGATAACTTGATAAACAGAACTCAAGAATTAATCGGACAATCAGGAGTAATCGGCGAAGAAACCAACCGATTATTAATGTACTTAATCTTCACATCAAGAAAAACCAACAATCCGTTACATTGCATCAGTCTAGGAAGTTCAGGAGCAGGAAAAACACATTTACAAAGCAAAGTAGCCGAACTCATCCCAGAAGAAGATAAAATAGAAATGACCGTATTATCGGCAAATGCTTTTTATTACTTCAACAGAACAGAACTACAAAACAAACTCATTTTAATAGAAGATTTAGACGGAGCAGAAAGTGTACTCTATCCACTTCGAGAGTTACAAAGTAAAAAGAAGATTACCAAAACATTAGTGCATAAAGACCAAAAAGGCGTAACAAAAACCATTCATTTAACAGTCGAAGGTCCAGTAAGTGTAAGTGGTTGTACTACTCAAGAAAGTATTTATGAGGATAACAGTAACCGTAGTTTTCTTTTATACATTGATGAAAGTGAGTTGCAAGATGAAAAAATTATGTTGTATCAGCGTGCCATATCAGCAGGACAAATCAACCACGAAGAAGAACATCAAGCAAGAGAATTATTAAAAAACGCTCAAAGGTTATTAAAAGTTATTACTGTTCGCAATCCTTTTGCCATGCACTTAACACTTCCGCAATCCGTGTTTAAACCAAGAAGAACCAACGCCCACTATTTACAATTTATTGAGGCAATCACATTTTACAAGCAATACCAAAAGTTCCACCATATCGACAAAGAAACAGGCGAAGAATACATCGAAACATCAATCGAAGACATACAAGAAGCTAACGAACTCATTAAAGAAGTATTATTAAGAAAAAGTGATAGTTTAACAGGAGCGTGCAGAAATCACCTTGAAAATCTAAAAGACTATTTAAAAAAACAAAATCAAACCCAGTTTACCAATAGTGAAATCAGAAGAAATTTAAGAGTAAAAGAAACCACACTTAGAAGATACAACAACCAGTTATTACTAGAAAACTATATTAAGAAAGTACAAAATAAAACGACTAAATCTTATGCCTATGAAATCACTAATCCCGATGAATACCAAGACTTAAAAGCTATGATAGATAAGGCATTACAAGACTGTATGGTACAAATACAACTCGCCAATGAGCCAACAACTAACCACTCCAAAGTGGCGAGGTCAAAACCAACAAAATCAATAAGTTAAAATTAAAAAGTTGTCAGGATGCAAAAAACAATACATACCCCATAAAAAATGAAAGTTATAAAGTATTAGTAAAAGATTTTGAGAACTGGCTAGATATATTAGGTTACAGCGAAAGTACCATTAAAAATTTACCTAGTCACTTGCGGGAGTTTTTTCACTACTTAGAAAACGAAAACATCAATACAATAAACAGTTTAACAGTTCAACAAATAAAAGACTATTACAATCATCTAAAAACAAGAAACAATCAAGCCCGAGAAGGAGGATTAAGCAAAGCGTATTTAAACAAACACCAACAAGCACTTTTTAAGTTCAACGATTATTTAAAAGAGCACAATCACAAAGGCATTAATATACATTTAAAACGAGAAGAACAAAACCAAAGAGATAGTTTACAAATCCTAACCCAAGACGAAATCAAACAATTATTTAAAGCAACCGATTATAGCAATGAACAAGAAAGAATTAGAAAAAGAGATAAAGTAATTTTAGTGTTATTATACAGTTGTGGTCTGCGTAGAAACGAAGTAGTTAATCTAAAAATCAAAGATATAGTTTTTGATAAAGAACGCATCCACGTTAGAAAAGGAAAGAATTATAAAGAGCGTTTTGTTCCCATAAATGAATATAATTTAAGAATAATAGAAGAATATATTTACGATTATCGACCAGCATTTTACAATTATAAACAAACCGAATATCTATTAATCAACTATCGAGGAAAACCACTACAAGGACAAAGTTTAAGTAATCGACTAACAGCAATCGCACTGATAACTGAAAACCGTGAACTGATAACTAAAAATATCACACCACACATTTTAAGGCATAGCATCGCAACACATCTTTTAGAAAAAGGAGCCAAAATAGAAACCATCAGCCAGTTTTTAGGGCACTCAAGTTTAGAGAGTACACAAATCTACACGCATTTACTAGAACACAAAGCAAAAACCAATAACGATGAACAATTACACAACATACTTAGAGAAAAACGGTTACAGCAACAAGAGTATTCCAGCATTCCTAAAGGCTACAGAACGCCTAAATATATGGATGAATAAATACGGAACTACAAAAGAAAACATCGACTACAAAACCTTTTTAAAATATGTAGAGGAAATCAAAAAAACAGGAATAAAAATCAGAACTTTAAAAACCTATATCGGAAACTTAAAAATATACTTCAATTATCTACAAGAAAAAAATTACAGAGCAGACAATCCCATTACCAACATCAACATAAAAGGAACAGTAAAAACGGTATTAGGCAATCTACTCACAGCCGATGAACTCGAAGATTTATATTATTCTTACGAGACCAAAGACAATGATCTAGCTAGAAAACGCAACAAAATTATTATCGGATTATTAGTCTATCAAGGCTTACAAAGTAAAGAACTTCAATACTTAAAAGAAGAACACGTAGAGTTATACAAAGGCAAAATACAAATTCCAGAGAGTAAAAAAACCAACGGCAGAACATTAGAACTCAAACCCTGGCAACTCATGGAACTAATGGAATATTTACAAAAGATCAGACCACAAATAACGCCAAAAGGAGAAGAAAGTTTATTTACATCAAGCTATGGAAATAGTAATTTAAGCAATGTTTTAAAGAAAATAAGCGAAGAATTAAAACTAATCAATTACAACTATCAAAATGCCATACAAATCAGAAACAGCGTCATCGTAAACTGGCTCAAACAACACAAGTTAAGAAAGGCTCAATATATGGCAGGACATCGTTACATAAGTAGTACAGAACGCTACAGGCAAGACAATTTAGAAGAACTTCACGAGATGGTCAACACCTTCCATCCCATACAATAAACCCTACAATTTTAACATATTTTAACAACTAAACGCCAAAAACAACTAAACTTTTAAAAACCAACACATTAAACCAAAAAAACGTTCGCAAAACGAACCGTGGCAGGACGTAGTTACTAAGCGAAGTCCAAGCCGAATCCCAAAATAGGAACGCTCCGCTGAGTTCTTTGCGCCCGCCCAGTCCGAGCTTCCCCCTGCAATGGCGTTTTCCACCCCACGCTTAGCCCTTGTTTACCCCGAGTAAGGCACATTGTTTTTACCCTTTTATTTTCCCAAACCCACCGCGCATAAAAGAGATAAAAACAAAGCGCCTTACCCCCCAACCGATAAACAAGCGCACCCCAAAAAACGCCCCCAAGCTATATTTACATAGTGCATCGAGCATTATGGTTCATAAAAAAAAGTTCATAATTGATTAAAAGATATTTTTATGAAGCCATAATTTGCACTATGTAAAATAGCCGCACACCCCAGCGCCCACCCGTTCCCCCGCCACACCCAACACCCATTTGTCCGGTATCAAAATAATGCGGAATCCAAAGGCAAAAAACCACCAAAAAACCACCCGAAACCCCGAAAAGCAAAGAGTAAAAAAACACCAAATACAACACCATCAAACCCCTACGGATAAAATCTAACGAATCTTACAGATAAAATCTAACACCTTAAAATACAGTTATTTAAAATTCTTTGTTCAAAAAAACATCACAAAATTACGCCTGTCTCCCCGAAGGATCACAGCCTTAAATCTTTGCTCGTTTTTTATCACAAAAATTTAAAAAAGCAAAACGGATGCACTTTGTGTGTTCAATCGCCACAAGGCTATGCTCATTTTTTTAGAAGATTACCAAGGGAAATCCGATTATACAACAACGTTTGATTACTGGTAATCTTCCAAAAAAATCGAGCCATCCGTTTAAACCAACCAGCCGACTACAGGCAAACCCCGAAGGTAGTTTTATACCTGCCTTTTGATAATGGATAAATACATACGATTTTTAGCTTTAGATTTTTTGAGGCTTAGCTATAGATAACCCGAGGATAAGCCCAGTATAAGCCCACCATAACTCCACTAAAGCCGACTTTATCAAAGAGATAAAAAAAGGATAAGTTAACTACATCAGTAAGTTAAACTATCCTTGAAATAATGATTTTAAAGCGTTTTAAGCACAAAAAAAGCCCTCGGTCACCCGAGAGCCCAGTGGTCAATAAACAGGCTTTAAACCTTAAAAAACCTCTACTATCCGCATAGCGTTACCTTGAGCCAGTAAATAATCTACGCCATCTACTTTTTGGTAAAACTCAATACCCAAACACGCTACCACGCTAATACTAGCATCAGGAACCAATCCGCCAGGAGCGGTAGCCGTTAATGTGATGGTTGTTCCGGTGTTGTCAATAGGCTGAATAGCACTATAGGAAGTAATCCCCAAACTATTTTGGTCGGGTACATCCGGCTCATAGCTTAAGGTACTGTTATCATAACTGTAATCCGACAACCAACCCACAGCAGCTGCAATACGAAAACCTGTAGCACCTGCGGGAGCATTGATAAAGTTTATCGGAATAAAACTAGGAATTGTAAAGGTAATCTCCACACGGTCGGCATCGGGCGTAACGGTAAAGGGAGCGTTGAAAACCGAAGTAAAACTAATCTTGTTGTTTAGTTCCAATCCTTTTGCTTGTGTTTTATTAGCACTCAAAGCAATAGGGCGTTGTCCACGAACTCCTGAAGCTTTTGCATTAATCGACTTAAAAAGTCTGGTTAAAGAAGCTGTTAAAGTACTTCCGCCCATTGTTTGAATAACACTACTCAAAGCCGTTCTAAAGGCTTTACCTACTTTAGCAGAACCGCCAAACTCTGCATTGTTCTCTCGTGTTCTCACAAAGTTAGAACCCGTAGCTATCTGTTCTTTGGAAGCACCACCTGCGGTTCTTGCCAAATACTCACCATTAGAAGTATAAAAACTCATACCTCCAATATTACCAACTAACTTGATAACGCCTTTTTGCTTACTCATAACATAAAAATTAAAAGGTTACTAAATAGGTAGTTGTAGAGCCATAAAAACCGCTTTTACCAGTATAACAGCAAGTTGTGTACCAATATTGCGTAAGTTCCTGTTAAATAAAGCATAAAAAAATATAATTATGAGTTATGTATATCCTATAAAAAGTAGTATTTTTGAGCTATAAATAACCAATATACGTTCTTATAAAAAATAGTAAAAGTTGCAGTAGTAGAGGCAAGCGGAAAAAGTTTTTTTTGGTGATTTTGCCCAAAAAGGTATACCCAAACTAACGAACACCCAGCAAAATAATGCAGTAGTTTTGACCCTTTTGGTCAGTTACTGCCAAACAGGCATGCAAGCTCAGATTCATACCGTTACGGCTTCCAAGGGCAAGAGAAAGACGACGAAATTAAAGGGGAAGGAAACTCCATAAACTACACCTTCCGTATGCACGACACAAGGGTGGGTAGGTTTTTTGCCATTGATCCGTTGTTTAGAAAATATGCTTTTTATTCTCCGTATGCATTTAGTGGGAATAGGGTAATAGACAGAAACGAGTTAGAAGGATTAGAAACTGGACCTCAATATTGGATGTCTATTAGTCCGACAGCTAAACAGTCTGGAATGACACCAGAATTGTGGCAGAAGCAGCTTAGTTCTTCACCTAATATGAAAGCTATTCATGGACTTTTAGATGGAGCAGGTTTTGTACCTGGATTTGGTGAGTTGGCAGATGGTACAAATGCTATTATTTATACTTATGAAGGAGACTACTTAAATGCTGCTTTTTCTTCAATAAGTTTAATTCCTCTAGGTGGTGATGCTACAGCTAAAGGGTTTAAATACTCTTTAAAAGTAGCTGGTTTTGAAGGTAGAACGTTTAAAAGTGCATGGGCAGCTAAAAAATGGCTTGGTAATGCGATGGAGTTTGGAGTTAAGTCAGCAGATGCTATTGCAAATAGAAGTAAGTTAGCAAAAGCGATAAACATTACTCAAAAAGGAATGCAGGCTCATCATATCATACCTGTTGAAGCTCTTACTAAAAGTGAAGTAGTACAAAAAGCTGTAGATGCAGGTTTTGACTTTAATGGTGTAGTAAATGGCATTGGTGTCAAAGCGTTAAACGAAGGGGGTACACATGCTAATCACCCAACATATACAAAGCAAATATTAGAGAATTTAACAAAATGGTCAAAAGAAAATGTTAATTATACAGGAGAACAAGCTAAAGAGTACTTGGAAAAATTTGCAGGAAAATTAAAAGATAAGATACAAAAAGAATCTGTAGAAGGAAGTACAAAAGTTAATGACTTAATTATAAAATAATAAAAAGGAAAGGCTCTTAGTTATTGACTGGAGCCTTTTCAAATTTTATACCTTTTATATTGTCTTTAATAAAAGATTGTGTTAGTTTTTCAGATAATATTATATTACTGAATAAATAAGGAAAAACAAAAAGGTCGTGTTCTTCTATTGTGTTGATTTTAATATTTTCAGCTTCAATCCACCAGTTAATATTGGGTAGTTCTTCTTTTTTTTGAATATAATCTTGATATGAAGTTAACTTTATATTATCTTCTCTAAAACCAACTTCAACAGTATAAAATGAACTATTTTTAAAATCAATCCAATTGATGATATCAGGTTGAACGAGAGCCATCCAATAATATTGATGAATTACCCCTTTATGGTCTTTAACCGGGCAGTTATAGAATTTATGGTTCATTATTTTAAAATCAGCTAATATATTTTTTACTTTATCATTGATAAGTAAACCATGTCCGGCTATAGAGGCTTGACTAAGTATATCTGTCAATTTAGCTCCTTTTTCAAGTGTTGCAGAGAGTATAGGTTCATTATCAGGATAGACATTATGTCTGAATTTAAAGGCTTCTTTTATTTTATCAAAAGCTACTTGTGGATAAACTTTACCAGTTTCTTTACTTTCGGCAGGTGTATCTAAAATGTAATACTGCATAGTGGTAGTTATTTATAAGTTTGTTGTGTTTTAAAATCACGTAATGCCATATCAATAAGACTAATGATATAGTTTTTATTTTCTTCTGATAAATTAGTAATACTTTCCATTCTATTAAGCATTTCTTTATCAAGTATAATTTTTGATTTTCCTGCTAAATAATCAATCGAAACCTCAAGAGCATCTGCAATTTTAATTACAACATCAATAGAAGGAGTTAAATTACTTCTCTCATATCTTCCGATTACATCACCACTAGTTCCAATAAGCTTACCTAAATCTGCTTGCGATAATCCTTTTTTCTTTCGGATGAGCATTATGTTTTCTCCTAAATCCATAATAATAGGTAGTTAAAAAGCCTAAAAAAGCTTTGTTTTGACAAAAATAAATGATTTAAAAGTCATAAACAAGTATGATAATGTTTGGTTAATTCGGATTGATAATTTACTTTTGTGAATTATAAGTCGTAATTATTTTTTTTTAACAATGGAAAAATCAAATCTCAACACCACCAACCCCAACCATTACATCTACGAAACCAAACACTTAAAAATATCCATTTTAGGAGGAATACGGTTTAATAATTTAGAAGCTTTACGAGTTACTCTCGGAATACAAAAACTAAAAAGCGAACAGGTTTTAAGACAGAATATTGATTTATATAATGACACCAGTATAGAAAAACTCACAAGAAAAGTAGCGGAGCGTTTAGAAATCGGCACAACGATAGTGAGACGGGATTTAGACCAATTAACCAATGAACTGGAAACCTACCGATTACAAGAAGTAGAACAACAAGGCAAATTATACGAAAAGCAAGTAAAAGTTTTAACCGAAAAAGAAGTGCGAGCCGCACAGGCATTTTTAAAAGCAGATAACTTGATAAACAGAACTCAAGAATTAATCGGACAATCAGGAGTAATCGGCGAAGAAACCAACCGATTATTAATGTACTTAATCTTCACATCAAGAAAAACCAACAATCCGTTACATTGCATCAGTCTAGGAAGTTCAGGAGCAGGAAAAACACATTTACAAAGCAAAGTAGCCGAACTCATCCCAGAAGAAGATAAAATAGAAATGACCGTATTATCGGCAAATGCTTTTTATTACTTCAACAGAACAGAACTACAAAACAAACTCATTTTAATAGAAGATTTAGACGGAGCAGAAAGTGTACTCTATCCACTTCGAGAGTTACAAAGTAAAAAGAAGATTACCAAAACATTAGTGCATAAAGACCAAAAAGGCGTAACAAAAACCATTCATTTAACAGTCGAAGGTCCAGTAAGTGTAAGTGGTTGTACTACTCAAGAAAGTATTTATGAGGATAACAGTAACCGTAGTTTTCTTTTATACATTGATGAAAGTGAGTTGCAAGATGAAAAAATTATGTTGTATCAGCGTGCCATATCAGCAGGACAAATCAACCACGAAGAAGAACATCAAGCAAGAGAATTATTAAAAAACGCTCAAAGGTTATTAAAAGTTATTACTGTTCGCAATCCTTTTGCCATGCACTTAACACTTCCGCAATCCGTGTTTAAACCAAGAAGAACCAACGCCCACTATTTACAATTTATTGAGGCAATCACATTTTACAAGCAATACCAAAAGTTCCACCATATCGACAAAGAAACAGGCGAAGAATACATCGAAACATCAATCGAAGACATACAAGAAGCTAACGAACTCATTAAAGAAGTATTATTAAGAAAAAGTGATAGTTTAACAGGAGCGTGCAGAAATCACCTTGAAAATCTAAAAGACTATTTAAAAAAACAAAATCAAACCCAGTTTACCAATAGTGAAATCAGAAGAAATTTAAGAGTAAAAGAAACCACACTTAGAAGATACAACAACCAGTTATTACTAGAAAACTATATTAAGAAAGTACAAAATAAAACGACTAAATCTTATGCCTATGAAATCACTAATCCCGATGAATACCAAGACTTAAAAGCTATGATAGATAAGGCATTACAAGACTGTATGGTACAAATACAACTCGCCAATGAGCCAACAACTAACCACTCCAAAGTGGCGAGGTCAAAACCAACAAAATCAATAAGTTAAAATTAAAAAGTTGTCAGGATGCAAAAAACAATACATACCCCATAAAAAATGAAAGTTATAAAGTATTAGTAAAAGATTTTGAGAACTGGCTAGATATATTAGGTTACAGCGAAAGTACCATTAAAAATTTACCTAGTCACTTGCGGGAGTTTTTTCACTACTTAGAAAACGAAAACATCAATACAATAAACAGTTTAACAGTTCAACAAATAAAAGACTATTACAATCATCTAAAAACAAGAAACAATCAAGCCCGAGAAGGAGGATTAAGCAAAGCGTATTTAAACAAACACCAACAAGCACTTTTTAAGTTCAACGATTATTTAAAAGAGCACAATCACAAAGGCATTAATATACATTTAAAACGAGAAGAACAAAACCAAAGAGATAGTTTACAAATCCTAACCCAAGACGAAATCAAACAATTATTTAAAGCAACCGATTATAGCAATGAACAAGAAAGAATTAGAAAAAGAGATAAAGTAATTTTAGTGTTATTATACAGTTGTGGTCTGCGTAGAAACGAAGTAGTTAATCTAAAAATCAAAGATATAGTTTTTGATAAAGAACGCATCCACGTTAGAAAAGGAAAGAATTATAAAGAGCGTTTTGTTCCCATAAATGAATATAATTTAAGAATAATAGAAGAATATATTTACGATTATCGACCAGCATTTTACAATTATAAACAAACCGAATATCTATTAATCAACTATCGAGGAAAACCACTACAAGGACAAAGTTTAAGTAATCGACTAACAGCAATCGCACTGATAACTGAAAACCGTGAACTGATAACTAAAAATATCACACCACACATTTTAAGGCATAGCATCGCAACACATCTTTTAGAAAAAGGAGCCAAAATAGAAACCATCAGCCAGTTTTTAGGGCACTCAAGTTTAGAGAGTACACAAATCTACACGCATTTACTAGAACACAAAGCAAAAACCAATAACGATGAACAATTACACAACATACTTAGAGAAAAACGGTTACAGCAACAAGAGTATTCCAGCATTCCTAAAGGCTACAGAACGCCTAAATATATGGATGAATAAATACGGAACTACAAAAGAAAACATCGACTACAAAACCTTTTTAAAATATGTAGAGGAAATCAAAAAAACAGGAATAAAAATCAGAACTTTAAAAACCTATATCGGAAACTTAAAAATATACTTCAATTATCTACAAGAAAAAAATTACAGAGCAGACAATCCCATTACCAACATCAACATAAAAGGAACAGTAAAAACGGTATTAGGCAATCTACTCACAGCCGATGAACTCGAAGATTTATATTATTCTTACGAGACCAAAGACAATGATCTAGCTAGAAAACGCAACAAAATTATTATCGGATTATTAGTCTATCAAGGCTTACAAAGTAAAGAACTTCAATACTTAAAAGAAGAACACGTAGAGTTATACAAAGGCAAAATACAAATTCCAGAGAGTAAAAAAACCAACGGCAGAACATTAGAACTCAAACCCTGGCAACTCATGGAACTAATGGAATATTTACAAAAGATCAGACCACAAATAACGCCAAAAGGAGAAGAAAGTTTATTTACATCAAGCTATGGAAATAGTAATTTAAGCAATGTTTTAAAGAAAATAAGCGAAGAATTAAAACTAATCAATTACAACTATCAAAATGCCATACAAATCAGAAACAGCGTCATCGTAAACTGGCTCAAACAACACAAGTTAAGAAAGGCTCAATATATGGCAGGACATCGTTACATAAGTAGTACAGAACGCTACAGGCAAGACAATTTAGAAGAACTTCACGAGATGGTCAACACCTTCCATCCCATACAATAAACCCTACAATTTTAACATATTTTAACAACTAAACGCCAAAAACAACTAAACTTTTAAAAACCAACACATTAAACCAAAAAAACGTTCGCAAAACGAACCGTGGCAGGACGTAGTTACTAAGCGAAGTCCAAGCCGAATCCCAAAATAGGAACGCTCCGCTGAGTTCTTTGCGCCCGCCCAGTCCGAGCTTCCCCTGCAATGGCGTTTTCCACCCCACGCTTAGCCCTTGTTTACCCCGAGTAAGGCACATTGTTTTTACCCTTTTATTTTCCCAAACCCACCGCGCATAAAAGAGATAAAAACAAAGCGCCTTACCCCCAACCGATAAACAAGCGCACCCCAAAAAACGCCCCAAGCTATATTTACATAGTGCATCGAGCATTATGGTTCATAAAAAAAAGTTCATAATTGATTAAAAGATATTTTTATGAAGCCATAATTTGCACTATGTAAAATAGCCGCACACCCCAGCGCCCACCCGTTCCCCCCGCCACACCCAACACCCATTTGTCCGGTATCAAAATAATGCGGAATCCAAAGGCAAAAAACCACCAAAAAACCACCCGAAACCCCGAAAAGCAAAGAGTAAAAAAACACCAAATACAACACCATCAAACCCCTACGGATAAAATCTAACGAATCTTACAGATAAAATCTAACACCTTAAAATACAGTTATTTAAAATTCTTTGTTCAAAAAAACATCACAAAATTACGCCTGTCTCCCCGAAGGATCACAGCCTTAAATCTTTGCTCGTTTTTTATCACAAAAATTTAAAAAAGCAAAACGGATGCACTTTGTGTGTTCAATCGCCACAAGGCTATGCTCATTTTTTTAGAAGATTACCAAGGGAAATCCGATTATACAACAACGTTTGATTACTGGTAATCTTCCAAAAAAATCGAGCCATCCGTTTAAACCAACCAGCCGACTACAGGCAAACCCCGAAGGTAGTTTTATACCTGCCTTTTGATAATGGATAAATACATACGATTTTTAGCTTTAGATTTTTTGAGGCTTAGCTATAGATAACCCGAGGATAAGCCCAGTATAAGCCCACCATAACTCCACTAAAGCCGACTTTATCAAAGAGATAAAAAAAGGATAAGTTAACTACATCAGTAAGTTAAACTATCCTTGAAATAATGATTTTAAAGCGTTTTAAGCACAAAAAAAGCCCTCGGTCACCCGAGAGCCCAGTGGTCAATAAACAGGCTTTAAACCTTAAAAAACCTCTACTATCCGCATAGCGTTACCTTGAGCCAGTAAATAATCTACGCCATCTACTTTTTGGTAAAACTCAATACCCAAACACGCTACCACGCTAATACTAGCATCAGGAACCAATC
Source organism: Flavobacterium sediminis (assembly GCF_003148385.1). Classification (NCBI taxonomy): domain Bacteria; kingdom Pseudomonadati; phylum Bacteroidota; class Flavobacteriia; order Flavobacteriales; family Flavobacteriaceae; genus Flavobacterium; species Flavobacterium sediminis. The sequence continues at coordinate 2,217,319 of NZ_CP029463.1, forward strand.
CGCCAGGAGCGGTAGCCGTTAATGTGATGGTTGTTCCGGTGTTGTCAATAGGCTGAATAGCACTATAGGAAGTAATCCCCAAACTATTTTGGTCGGGTACATCCGGCTCATAGCTTAAGGTACTGTTATCATAACTGTAATCCGACAACCAACCCACAGCAGCTGCAATACGAAAACCTGTAGCACCTGCGGGAGCATTGATAAAGTTTATCGGAATAAAACTAGGAATTGTAAAGGTAATCTCCACACGGTCGGCATCGGGCGTAACGGTAAAGGGAGCGTTGAAAACCGAAGTAAAACTAATCTTGTTGTTTAGTTCCAATCCTTTTGCTTGTGTTTTATTAGCACTCAAAGCAATAGGGCGTTGTCCACGAACTCCTGAAGCTTTTGCATTAATCGACTTAAAAAGTCTGGTTAAAGAAGCTGTTAAAGTACTTCCGCCCATTGTTTGAATAACACTACTCAAAGCCGTTCTAAAGGCTTTACCTACTTTAGCAGAACCGCCAAACTCTGCATTGTTCTCTCGTGTTCTCACAAAGTTAGAACCCGTAGCTATCTGTTCTTTGGAAGCACCACCTGCGGTTCTTGCCAAATACTCACCATTAGAAGTATAAAAACTCATACCTCCAATATTACCAACTAACTTGATAACGCCTTTTTGCTTACTCATAACATAAAAATTAAAAGGTTACTAAATAGGTAGTTGTAGAGCCATAAAAACCGCTTTTACCAGTATAACAGCAAGTTGTGTACCAATATTGCGTAAGTTCCTGTTAAATAAAGCATAAAAAAATATAATTATGAGTTATGTATATCCTATAAAAAGTAGTATTTTTGAGCTATAAATAACCAATATACGTTCTTATAAAAAATAGTAAAAGTTGCAGTAGTAGAGGCAAGCGGAAAAAGTTTTTTTTGGTGATTTTGCCCAAAAAGGTATACCCAAACTAACGAACACCCAGCAAAATAATGCAGTAGTTTTGACCCTTTCGGTATGTTAGTACCAAACAGGCATGTAAGCTCAGGTTCATACCGTTACGGCTTCCAGGGACAAGAAAAAGACGATGAGATTAAAGGGGAAGGAAATTCTTTAAATTATACTTTTAGAATGCATGACCCGAGGGTGGGGAGGTTTTTTACTACTGACCCATTGGAGAAAAAATATCCTATGTTAACACCTTATCAATTTAGTGGTAATAGACCTATAGATTCAAAGGAAATTGAAGGAATGGAAGGATTTCAATATACGAAATACGAAACTATAAATGGGCAAAAAATTCCAATTAAACAGGTAGTGGAGGTAGATGTGGTAGTCTTAGTTACTAATAATAGTAAAGATAAAATAAGTTTTAATGTTGGGACTGGTGAAAAAATAGAAAAGATATTGAATGATAATTTTAATCCAACTGAAGTATATGAAGATAATTGGTATAATAGAACTTTTAATAAAAAGAAAATAGGCAAGAAGAAAAGAGAGTATACTACAAATATTGAAGGTCACACTGTTCCAGTTGAATTTGTATTTAATGTGTCTGAGCAAATTTATCCAGGTTCAGGAGATGATGACGGGCGTAAAGAACTCCTTAGAGTAGCGACTTTAAAAAATACAGAGGAAACAGCTTTTACTTCAACTGATGGAGATGTAATAAGAAGAACAGTAACTGTTGGGCAAATAAAAGACATTAGAATGGGGGATGATTCTACTATTGCTAGTTCAGGAGGTAATCGTATTGCTTTTTTTAGAAATAATTTATCTGCCATAGTACATGAAATTATTCATAATTTTTACTCATACGATTTGAGTCTAGATATGGGGAATTCTCCTGTATATCATGCGAATGAAAATATAGGAGGAGGAGGAGCAATGTTATATGGGACAGGGTCTGGTAACCCTCCTTCACAAAATAATGTAGATTTTATCTTAAAAACAGTTCCGTCAATAGATGAATCAGAAAAACCAATTGATGAAAATAAATAAAAGAGAACTATGAGAATACATACATTTATAATTATTCTTTTTATACTTTTCACTGGTAAGATATTTTCGCAAGAAAGTTTTGAAGGGTATATTCTATGTATAGATAATGAACAAATAGCAGAAGAGGTTTATAATGAGTATTATTTTCTTCCTCTTGATTTTAACAAAAACAACATCTCGTTTAATAAAGAAACTTTAGAGCATAAAGATGATAAATTAGAACTTAAGGTTCGGAATTCAGGTGGTAGTAAGGTTTATAAATTTCCATATTTATTTAAAAGTAATGATTGTATAGAGAATCCTCAAAAAGATATTTATTATTATGTAGACTTAAACCTTGATCTTGTTTTTTTTCATTATAAGAGAAAAGGTTATACCATTAATAATGATTTTTTCTTAAAAAAAATAAAGAAGAATAATTTTTTTGTATGTAAAATTAAATTTCAAGGTTGTGAATTAATAGATAGGGATAATCTAAAATCTGAGATTTTAAAAATATTTGTTTATTCAATACAAGAAATTTCTGTTGTAGGCGATGAAGAGAAAGAATCGATAATTCAATTTATTAAATGCCGTCGATAATGGGGTAATGGTTCAAAATGGTGCTTTTTGCATATGATTGTTTTTAAATATTTATTATCAGTAATATAGATAGATAAAGGGGGTAATGTTACAGAGTTAGTGATGTAATTTTTAAGAAGTATTAAATAAAAAAAGCCTTGCATTGAGCAGGGCTTTATTGTTTTTATAAGTTAGCAAGGTTTTGCAAGTTGTCTTTTAATTTTTTCTTTGTAATTAAAGAATCTATGAGTGTATAAATAGATTTTTTTTCATCATCATTAAGCGAATCCAATAATTTTAGTTTTTCGATAAGTGTTTTATCATAGGCGTTTACATCGCTAAAAATCTCATCAGCATTAAACAGTTCCGATAAAGATACATTAAGAGCATTAGCAATTCTATAAACTACGGTAAAAGAAGGGTCTGTTTTACCGTTTTCAATACGGCTATACTGTGGTTGTGGCATATCTAATAATCCTGCCAGTTCTTTTTGCGAAAGTCCTTTAGCTTCTCGTACTCTTTTAAGGGTATGCTTGAAAATAGCACACTTTTTTTGTTTAATAACCTGGTTTTTAGGTGTATAATTTTGCCACCCTAAAAATATACACTATATTTGTCATGTAATATAAAAATATAAGCCATGACAAAAGTAAAATACATTAGAGTTTCTACCACAGAGCAAAACACAGGTCGCCAAGAAACAAATTCAAAAGAATTTTCAAAAGTTTATATTGACAAGGTTTCGGGTTCTGTTAAATTTTCAGAACGTAAAGAAGCAAGTAAACTGATTTCAGACATTGAAAGTGGAATTGTAACCGAAATACATACGTCAAGTATCGACCGTATCGGACGTTCGATAATAGATATTTTAACGATGATTGAATTCTTCAATGAAAAATCGGTAAAAGTTTTTGTTGAAAATATTGGAATGTATTCGCTTATTGATGGCAAACCAAATCCAAGTTTTAAGATGATTGTAAGTGTTTTGGGTAATGTTGCTGAAATGGAGCGAAACAATATGCTGGAGCGACAAAAGCAAGGAATCGAATTAGCAAAAGCCAAAGGAACGTATAAAGGTCGTCTTTATGGAACTCGAATGAGTGATGATGAGGTGCTAACAAAATATAAAGTGGTTGTTCGTGAGTTGAAAAACGGAGAATCATTAAGGCGAGCATCAAAAATAGGAGGTTGTAGCTTAGGAACAGCGCAAAAGGTACAAAGTATATTAAAACAGAAAGAAGTGGTTTAAAACCGCTTCTTTTTTGTTTGTATAAAATTTTGTAAATTAAAAACTTGCAACAAGACCGATTATTGCGTAATTTTGTATAAATAGCTTTAAAAGAGTACGTTACGGAATGTTTCGGAAATTATTACTTAGTGTTTAAGTAATCTACATCGAGGTGGTATCCTCAAAATAATCAAAATTATATTTTTTAGAAAAATCCGAGAAAACCTGGGCTGGAATTACTATGCCTAATTTCAAAATGTTAAAAAATATGATTTTAATAATCTCACGCAGTAAAAAATAGGGAAAGTGCGTAATGTTTACAAGTGATTGATAAAGTTGATGAAAATGATATAAAAATAACAAACGATGAATTAAGAAAGTTTACAGGATTTGAAAATGTTTCGGACTTAGAATGTGAAGAAATAATCGAAAGTCTATTAAAATTAGCGGTTATAGTATATAATTTAAAATAAAAAGTTATGAGTTTAGATAAATTTAAAAAGTTTCAAAAAGAAAAAATAGAATTAGTTGTATCAGTAAAAAGAATTTGGGGGTACACGAGAGTAAGTAGTAAGGAGCAATCAAACAACTACAGTTTAACAGAGCAAGAACAAGATTTAAAATTATTTGCGAAAAAGAATGATTATGAACTTGAACAAATTTTAGGAGGTTCTTATGAAAGTGCAAGTGGAGATTTTTCAAGAAAAGAATTTAAAAGGTTAATTGATGAGGTTCGTAAATCTAAAAAAAGACCATTTGCAATAGCAATAAAATTTATAAGCAGATTTTCAAGAACTGGAGATAATGCAATTGGTATTGTTCAAGAGTTAGTCGAAAAAATGGGGGTTCACTTAATCGAAACCTCAACAGGGTTAACGACCGAAAATGAGTTTGACAGGCTTGAAGTATATAAAAAGCTTTTAGAAGCTAAAAAAGAAAATCTTGACAGATTGGAAAAAACATTACCAGGTATGAAAGCATTGTTAAAAGACGGAAACTGGTTAGGTAAAGTGCCTAGAGGATATACATTAAGAGGTAGAAAAGTTACGGATTATTCTAAATTACAAGAGCACCAAGAAATCTTGATTAATGAGGAAGGAGAGCTATTAAAAAAGGCTTGGAAGTGGAAATTGATGGGAGAAAGAGATTTTGTAATCATGGAAAAATTGGAAAATTTAGGATTAAAAATATCTAAACAGTCATTAAGTAATATGTGGAGAAAGCCATTTTATTGTGGTGTTATTGTAAATGCTTTACTTGATGAGCCAGCCAAGGGAAAATGGAAACCAATTGTAAGTGAAACGGATTTTTGGAAAATTCAAGAAGAATTGGATAAAAATAAAGTCAACTCTAAAAAAGAGTTTATTAAATCTAAAGTTCATAACAAAAGACCTCTAACGGGATTTTTAAGATGCGAATGCGGAGAACCATTAACCTCTTATGAGGTTAATAAAAAGAAATTACATTATTATAAATGTCAAAAATGTAAAGAAGTAAGTTTTAATGCAATTACAACAACAAAATCTAAATCAAAAGGATTAAACAACTTATTCGAAGATTTATTGGCTAATTATACACTGAACAATCAATTTATCGAACCACTAAAATTACAATTAAAAAAGTTGTTTGATACTATGAATAATGAGGGTTTACAAGAATTGAAGTCATTAGAAGCAAAAAAAGTTGAGGTTGAAAAAAATCTTGAAAATTTGGAATTACGAAATATTTCTAATTTAGATTTTTCACAGGTAACTTATAAAAATTTTAAAAATAAATTTAAAAGTGAATTGGAACTTATAAATGAAAAAATTGAAGATGCTTCTCAAAAAATATCTAACCACAAAAATTTTATAGATAAATCAATTGCAATTCTTCAAAACACTAGTAAAATATGGAGTGAAGGCGATATAGAAAATAAAATTAGAATACAAAAATTGGTTTTTCCTGAAGGACTGTCCATTAAGGCAAAAAACAGGCAATATCTAACCAATAAAGTAAATCAGTTATTTGTGTTAGTATCAAGTATAAAAGGACTTTCAGGAGAAATAGGAAATGAAAAAGTCGGCGATGATGCCGACTTGTCTCCTTTAGTAGCGGGAACTGGACTCGAACCTGTGACACTTCTGACTTAATTATCAACTATTTACAAGATTAATAATTTTTTGTATGCCTAAAAGTATGCCTTGACAAACTCAAAACCACTAAAATTGAATACTCAACTCTTGAGTAAAATTAGTAAATGTTTTTGGATAAATCTTGGCTTACCATAAATAACTATAATTTGTTTCTTCTTAGGGTTGTAACTTGAGAAGTACATAATTCTCCATACTTTAAATTTTGAACAAAATTTATCAACTTGAATCTGTTTAGTTGCATTTTGTACCAGGAACTCATTAACAATATGCAAATCCTTTACTTCAACTTTTTTAAGTGTTAGAATGACTGCTGTTAAAAAATCTCCATTAAATATAAGTTCAGTTTCATGTGTAATATAGTTCAGAAAATAATTAAGTTGTTTGCCTATATATTTATAGCTGTGATAACCACTTAACCTATCATCTAAAGCATCTAATTCAAACTCCCAATTTTCATGTTGTTTGTCTATTTTGAAAGGTAAATTAAGTTGTTTCATTTAAATCCTGGTATAAAAAAACCACCCTTATAGAGTGGTTTTGAATATTTGCAATGATTTTTTAAAAACTATGTGTTTGAAAATCAGTTGTGGTAGCACCTGTAGTTTTATTATAGGTAAAAATAACTTCATGCCAAGTATCAGTACAAATCAAAAGCATCCCAATATTTTCTTCAAATATAACTTCATTATATGAATTTTCAATTTTTACTGTAATGTTATCTACTCCTGTACCTTTACCACTATTTGAATCATTAGGATTAAAATTTTGTAATTTAACTTTTACTGAGATAATATTTCCATCAAGAATTTCATTATAACTTAAGTTCCAATTACTGTCCTCTTGAAAATTATGTTGATTAACAAGATTACCATTTGACAGAAAGCTAACATTAACATCTACAGAATTGTATAAAGGAGAACCTGTTGTTGTACATTGGTCTGTAAATGCTGAACCAGTAAAAGTAAGTTTAAGTTCATCTGTTGGGCTTGGTGAGTAACCCTCTTTAAAGTAGTCTCCTTCATAGGCATCTTCATTTGGATTTCCAGTTGGTAAAAATTCCATTTTATTCTGATTAACAATAACAACTTTCTGAACAAAAGTTAATGATACATTTTCAGGAAAAATCATAGTTAAAATATCACCTTCAACAGAAAATGTTCCAGTTTCACTATCATAGTTATTGCCTGGACTACCATCCCAATATGAATAAATCACTTGACCATTGCTATTAAATGTAAATGAATTGTTTATTGTGGGATTTGTAGAAGGGTCTTCAAAATACCATTTCCCTAATAAACTTTGGAGTATTTGATTAGAGCTGTTATCAGAATCATCATTGCTACAACTTGTTGAAAATACTAAACTAACAAGAGAAAATAATAAGAGTAAAATTGTTTTTTTCATTTTAATTATATTTAGATTGTTTTGCAATTAATTTTATAAGTTTAAAAATACCCAAAAAATGTTTTGGTTCAATATAGAACTCAAAATCAAAATCATTCCCCAATATTGGTCTAACTTTTTGTAATACTTCATTTTTATCTGTAATGAAGAAATTATCATTTAAAAGCTCAAATCTTAATTCATCAATATTTGATTTATGATTCATTACAGAATTAGCCCATTGGCTAAATAATTCAGGATTTTCAGATTGGGAAACATAGCTATCAAAAAATGCAATATAATCTTTATTGCATTTTGCAATTTCTACTGTCTTTTGTAATGTTTCATAAAGTCTTTTAAATTTGAATGCTTCTGCATAAACCTTTTGGGGGCAATTTAATTTATGAATCCAATGTAAATCATCATCACAAATTTGACATTTATTATTTGTCTGTATTTCACAAACCAAATCATAATCTTCTTTCCATCTTTCCAATAATCTATTTATTGTATGAGCATCAAAAAGATTATTTTCATTACATAAAAATTTCAAATGGACTTGAAGTGGTAATTTTGGATTCATCAATAAATTATTAGTAACTATATGTGTGATTTTTGTTTTAACAAATCAGTTATTTTTAACTGAACTTCAATAATTTGAGGTATGTCATTACTTTCATTTTGCATTTTTGAAAGTGGACTGCTATATAAAAAACTTGTTGTTTTTGAACCCCAAAGCTCCATGTTATATTCCTGATATCCTACAATTTCTTTAAATAATCTATTATAGTAAATTACTCTCTGATTTATTAATTCAAGACATTCTTTTTTATCAATTTTGACATCAAAATCTTTTCTACTGTCTCTCAATTTATTTATATAAAACATAAAAGTGTCTCCACTTTTAGGAGCTAAAATAAACCCAATTAAAATCATTGCTTCAAACTCTCCTTGCTTTGTAAAACTGGGATTACTAAAAACTTTTGCTCTATTTAAACATAAAGAATAAAACTCATTTGTATCTCTATCATATAGATTATTAAAAAACTTAAACATAATATCTGAGTATTTCATTAATTATAACAAATATAAGTACTGTATCAAAATTGATAACAATATTTTTATCAAATATGACAACTTTTGGTATAAATAGCTAAAAGTTGAATAAAAAAGAATTTCAAAAAGCATTAGGTCAAAGAATTAAGCAGTTGAGAGAAGATAAAAATATCACTCAAACTGAACTTGCCTATAGATGTGAAATTGAAAGGTCTAATATGAATAGAATTGAAGCAGGTAATACCAATCCATCAAGTTTTTTAGTTTATACAATTGCACAAAAATTGGAAATTGAATTACCTGAACTTTATAACTTTAAACCAGAAATCTCAAAGAAATAGCTATTAATAATAATCTACTATAAAAGTCCTGGTACTAATTTTACTTTAAAAAGGGTGTTTTTAAGTTAATACACATTCTCAAAAAATCACAGATTTTCCCAAACTTATATATATCATTTAGGAAAAAGTGTGATTTATAAAATTCCATTATAAGTAAAACTGTAATATTCATATTTACTTATAATTAAATGGTCAAGTAAAAATATATCCATCAGCTCACAAGCCTTTTTCAATTTATTGGTAATACTCTTATCTGCTTCACTTGGCTTCATATTTCCACTTGGATGATTATGAACCAGGATAATAGATGATGCATTACATTTTAGAGCAACACTCAAAATAATTTTGATGTCAACAATAGTTCCAGTAATTCCACCTTTTGATAAATTATAAACACCCAAAACCAAATTAGCTCTGTTTAATAAAATCAACTTACATTCTTCTTGGAATTCAATTAAGTCAAAATCCCATTGTGACAAAATGAATTTATACACTTCATCACATTGTTTAAGTTTTATTTTATCAGGTTTATTAGTAGAATAAGACACTTTAATTTCAGCTATTTCCATATTGAAAAAAAGATAAAACCTATTATGCTTTTATACATAATAGGTTTTATGTTAGTTTACTGGTTCAAAATGATGTTTTCCATTTTTAGAAAATGCTTCTATTGATGGAGTGAAATTTTCATAAACTGGTTTTTGAACAGTTGCAGCTTGTTCTTGTGCATAAGCATATCTATGTGTCAATACAACCATTTCACCAGTTCCTTGGTCAACATATTCATAAGCATCACACTCTTCTTTTACAATTGCACCAGCCATTTGAGTACCAATAAGAGCTTTACAAGTCATTTCATCAAATGTACTTGGAACAAATGCTTTTCTTGCTGTTGCATAAAATTTACCTGTGGTTTGTGATTGAACCATTTCAATACCACCTTGTACTTCTAAAACAAAAAAGGATTTTCCTTCTTCAGTTTGTCTCTCTTTGTAATTGATAATTGTAACCATTGATTTTGAGTTTTTGAGTAATTTTTAATACTTCAAATGATTCTTAAAATTCAGCTATCACCTTGAATTTTTTAATTTCTGAAAGTATTACACACTGGTTTTCAATGCTCAGTATAAGTGAGGGTTTTTAAGAGGTTTGGCTTATATAAAACAATTAAAAGGTCTGCTTTTTATTCACATGGAGTTGAAAAATTACCAGGATATTGATAGAAATACATTTTGTTGGATTCCTGGTGTTTTACAACTTTGAACAGAAATTAGTTTGAATCAATTTTTGTAGTAAAGTTTACCCTTCAAAAAATTACTGTTTTTAATATCCTGGTCAAAAAATGTCCTTTAATATAATTTGGGCAGGGGGATTTTCCTTTTAAAACAAGTGGGGGCTATTTTATTCTGGTAGTTTGTGTGTTCAAAATTTTTAGAAAATTTTTTTTAGAAAAAAACTATCTTTACATAAATTATTGATTATATGAGTAGGTTTGAAAGAGTTTTAGCTGAAGAGATAGATGGTTTAAAAAATTTGCCTTTACTTCATACTTGTGATGCTTACAGGTTTAGAAATATTTTAGAAGAAATGATTTTAAAACCTTCATTGTGTGATGTATTCAATACAGATTTATTATATACTTATTATGGATTACCTTCATATAGAGTACAACTAAACAAAGCAACTAATAACCCTGCACACTATATGGTTTGCTTTATTTTAAATTCAGAAGACAAAAGTGCATTTGCAAAAGTCTATCCTTTTGATAGTGGAGCTTTTTGCAAACTGAATGAAATAAAAGAAAAGTTTTTTCATGAAGAAACTAAAATAGATGACTTTGAATTAACAGGTTCAATAATAAGTGCAAAAAAAGTGATTAAAACTTTTTATAATACAAATGATAATTATCTTAATCAAACTCCTTCTTTGACTAAAGAACTATCACAATTAGATTTTGAAGCTCATGGCTATAACAATTTAATTTCAGACAATAGTAGTAGTAGAATTGATGATAGAGCATCAAGTATTGAAGTGCTTTTTGATACTGGTTTCAACTTAGATAAAAGTTCTGTCAATCAAATAATAATACCAAAATGTTTTAGGGATGATGAATATGCAATGAAATTGGTTAAAGAGAATCTTGGTATTGAAAATCCATTAACATATAATACTCATAGAGGTAATCCTTCTGAATTTTTTGGCTTACTTAGACAGGAGTATTTTAAATTTTTGAAGAACTAATGAAATTAGCAGGATATTTAAAAGCATTGAAAGAAAATTCATTTGCAATTCCAGTTTATTCTGAAAACGGAAAATTTTTCTTTCATAATGTTGATGAAAATTATAAAATAATTGAATTTTATGATTCTGGTTTAGAAAACAACAATTTTATTAAATGTTACCTATCCACAGAATTTAAAATAAATGATTTTGGCGCTTATGTTTTTGTTGGGTCAAACAATTACTTAAACTATAATATATTATCTAAAAACATTTTTGAGGTTGAGAATTATTTAAATGACACTACTGACAAAGAAAAATTTTTAAGTGTAAAAGAAGATGTTAAATCTTTTATTAATTGTTTTAGTTCATCTGATGTTGATTTAACAAATTTAAATGTTTTAACAATTGAAGAAATGCTAAAACTTAGAGCTGATGAAAGAAAAGAAAAAATGAGGGGCTATAAGTATATTTCATGGTTTACAAATGAACAAGAAATTAAAAAACCTAAGAATATAGATGTAGTTGAAATTTTGTTAGAAGACTCTTTCAATAAGTTCATTTGTGAGCAAGAAGTTATGATTGAAATTTTAAAAAAAGATGATGATTTAAAATTTAAATTTATAAAGCATATTGCTGAAAGTGATTACAATGAAGAAATAAAAAAGAATATTTTCACAAAATACCTTTCTATTATTTATAGTTTTTCTAATTCAAGTAATAGATTAAAAGAACATAATTATAAATTCAATGATAAAAAAACTATTGCAGCAATAACATATGATGATTTATTTGTGCATGGATCTAAAATTTTAGAAGAGGAAAGTTCCAAAAAGAATATAGAAATAGCAATTAGAAAAATGTTTGAAAATGAGAAATAAACTGTCAATAACTTCTTTTGCACTTATGTAAAAATATCCCTACTTTGGTAAACCCATATTACTACTATTAACCACACTGAAAAGTAATATTAAATTATCAAAGATGTCATTGTTTCAAAATGCTGTTGTAACAAAGTATTTACAAGCTATAAACCAAGATTCCATTAATCAAAAATGGAATGAATTTACCACCTACTTTCATAATCCTGAAAGACAAGAAAACATTAGAAACTCTAAAGAAGAGCAATATCAAGAAGGCTTTTTAAGAGAATTGTTTGTTAAGATTTTAGGCTACACACTGAATCCTGAACCTAACTTTAATCTTACTACTGAATACAAAAATGTAAAAGATAGTAAAAAGGCAGATGGTGCTATTTTAGTAGACAACAAGGTAAGAGGCGTTATTGAACTAAAAGGAACTAATACCACAGATTTAGGCAAAATAGAAGTTCAAGCCTTTGGTTATAAAAATAATCAGCCAGATTGTACTTATGTAATTACTTCCAACTTTGAGAAAATCAGATTCTATATTGATAATGCAATTGAACATTTAGAGTTTAATTTATTTACACTTACAGAAGCAGAATTTAAAATCTTGTATTTGTGTTTGGCTGTTGAAAACATTTCAAAAGACATTGCTAAAAAAGTTAAAGAGGAATCTGTAAGCCAAGAAGATGTAATTACCAAAAAGTTATATAAAGATTACTCTTTATTCAAGAGAGAATTATTTAAAAACTTGGTTGAATTAAATCCTCAATTTGACCAATTAGAGCTTTTCAAGAAATCCCAAAAACTGTTAGATAGATTCCTTTTCATATTCTTTGCAGAAGATAGAATGTTGTTGCCTCCTAATTCAGTTAGACTGATTCTTAACCAATGGAAACAATTAGAAGAATTAGATGCTTATGCCCCACTATATGATAGATTCAAGTTATACTTTGGGTACTTAAACACAGGACATAAAGGCAAAAACTATGATGTGTATGCCTATAATGGTGGCTTATTTAAACCTGATGACATTTTAGACAACATTACTATTGATGATAAATTGCTTTATGAACACACATTAAAGCTATCAGAATATGATTTTGTAAGTGAGGTTGATGTAAACATATTAGGTCATATTTTTGAAAACTCCTTAAATGAGTTAGATGAAATTAAAGCCCAATTGGAAGGTCAAGAAATTGACAAAACCAAGACCAAGAGAAAGAAAGATGGAGTTTTCTATACTCCAAAATACATTACCAAATATATAGTTGAAAATACTATTAGTAAACTGTGTGAAGAAAAGAAATTGGAATTAGCCATTAATGAAGAGGATTATATTACTGATAAGAAAAGGCAAAAGAAAACCATTAAAGATTTAGTTGATAAATTAGATACTTACAGAAAGTGGCTATTACAATTAACTATTTGTGACCCTGCTTGTGGTAGTGGTGCATTCCTAAACCAAGCTTTAGACTTTTTAATTGAAGAACACCAATACATTGATGAATTACAAGCCAAATTATTTGGTGATGCATTGGTATTAACAGACATGGAAAATAGCATTTTGGAAAACAACCTTTTTGGTGTGGACTTAAATGAAGAAAGTGTTGAAATTGCTAAACTATCCCTTTGGTTAAGAACTGCTCAACCTAATAGAAAATTAAATGATTTAAGTGGTAATATTAAATGTGGGAACTCATTAATTGATGACCCTGAAATTGCAGGAGATAAAGCCTTTAATTGGCAAAATGCTTTTCCTAAAGTGTTTGAAAAAGGTGGTTTTGATGTGATTATTGGGAATCCGCCTTATGTAGATATAAAAGGATTGAACAAAGATGATGTAAAATTTTACTTTGATAAATATTCAACAACTGAAAATAGAATAAATCTTTATTCTATTTTTATTGAAAAAGGATTAGGATTAATTAATCAATATGGTGTATTATCTTATATTAACCCAAACTCAATGCTGGTTAATTCTTCATATTTTAAATTAAGAAAACTCATTTTACCTTATCTAAAAAAGATAATTAAATTACCTGATAATGTCTTTGAAGATGCTAAAGTTGAAACAATAATTTTTGAGTTATTTAAAAATAATTTGAGTAAAGAAATAAATGTTATTAATTACTCAAAAGATGAAAGGATAAATTTTATTGATGAATCAAGAACTATTAAGTATTTAAGTACTGATTGGGAAAAAGATTCAAATTTGAATTTTAACTTATATGCTTCAAAATCTGAACTGAATTTAATTAATAAAATTGAAAAATTAAATATAATAACTCTTAATCAAATAGCTGATTTCACATTAGGTATAACACCATATGACAAGTACAAAGGTCATAGCCAGGAAATTATAAAATCAAGAGCATATCATTCAGTTATTAAAATTGATGATTCATACAAACCTTTAATTACAGGTGAGAATATAATTAGATATTTTGTTAGTCCTGAAATAAAAGAATATATAAAATATGGAGATTGGTTAGGAGCAAAAAGAGAAGAAAGATTTTTTATTAATTCAAGAATACTAATTAGACAAATTGTTTCAGGTAATCCACCAAGAATATATTGTGGATATACTGAAGAAGAACTTTATTTTACTCAAATTGGGTTTGGGATTATTTCTAAAAATCAAGAAGAATTTGCTAATAAATACATATTAACTTTATTGAATTCAAAGCTCTTAAATTTTTACCATAAATATAAATTTTTGGATTTGGAAAAGGATTTATTTCAAAAAGTATTGATTGCAAATTGCAAAGAACTCCCAATATTAAAAGCAACCTTGTCAGAACAATTAATATTTGTAGATAAAGCTGATTTAATGTTATTATTAAATAAAGAATTAAAAGATTCAGCTTCTAAATTCCAAAGGACTCTACAAAGAAAATTTGAATTAGAGAGTTTGCCTAAAAAGTTAGAATCCTGGTATGAGTTAACTTTTGCAGAATTTGTAAAAGAATTAAGTAAGAAGAAAATAAAGCTATCACTTTCAGAAGAAGCAGAATGGGAAGATTACTTTTTACAAGAACAACAAAAAGCACTTGCTTTAAAACAACAAATAACCACCACAGACAAGGAAATAGATAAAATGGTGTATGAGTTGTATGGCTTAACAGATGATGAAATTAGTATAGTTGAGAATAGTTAATTTAAGTTATGGCAAAATTATTTAGAGATGCTGTTGATAAAATCAAGCCATTATTAACAGAAGAGATATTTAAAATTCCAATAGAACAAAAAGGAAGTAATAGCTTTCCAACTTTTTTGAAAGAAGAATTAGATAAATATGCTAAAGTATTTGAAAAAACAATTAACCCTATAATTGAAGAATATGTAGAATTTGAATCTTTAGAAAAAGGAATAATTCTTAACAAGATTAAACAATTTTCAAATTCTTTACTTGAATCTATAAATCTTCATTATCAAGGTAAAGTCTTAGAATCTATTGAAATTTTTAATAACTCTCTAAAAGAGATACTTTTTGAAGAAATAAATACTTCTGATAAAATTGCTGCAGGGAGAAAGTTTTACAGAGCAAGAAAAGATAATGAATCACATTTCACATCAGCTGATTTGTTTCATATTAAATTTGAAGATAGAATTCATGTTACTACAAAAAGATATAGTATACCAGGTTTTCCAGCACTATACTTAGGTGAAAGCACATATGTGTGTTGGGAGGAGTTTGATAGAACAAAATTTAGAAGTTTATGGTTTTCTAAATTTAAAAATACAGTGGATTTAAAAATTATTTTAATAGAAAGGCTTGAAGACTTTTTAACAGAAATAGAAAAGGTTTCTAAGGATTTCCAATTAACCTTTATATTAAGGTATTTAGTCACTTTTCCACTTTCAATTGCATGTTCAATTAAAGTAAAGAATACAAAGGCTAATTTTAAACCAGAATATGTTATCCCTCAATTGTTATTACAGTATGTTTCAAAAGATGATAATTTTGATGGAATTAAATTCCCATCAACAAAGATTAATTATTCCAAACTAAAAAATGTTCCATCTTATAACTTTGTTTTCCCTATTAAAACCAATAAAGAAAAAGGGTATTGTGATTTTTTAACTTCTGCTTTTGAATTAACAGAACCAACTTCTTTAGAAATTGAAGAAGTAATTGATAACCCTCACAATCAAAATACTGTTCATGGTTATACCACTTATAATGAGGAAAAGCATTTTGAAATAATTGAAGGTTTAAAAACTGTTTATGACTCTTCTGCTTTTGGTAAAATAGAGAAAAGACTGAATGTTAGAGACTGTAAAAAAATTTCAAATGAATAATGAGTATGACTGTAAAAGAACTAACTAAGAAAATAGCACAAACTGAATTTTCAGATGAGATTAACAAAATAACACTCAATATTAATTTTCCTCATATAAATTATGAAATTGAGTTTACAGGTCTATCATCTATATATGAGTTTTTTCTAAATCAAAATAATGATTGGAGTAAACTCGTTAATTTACCAAATGAATTAAAAGTATCTTCTAATTTTTTCAAAAGACATTATGATTTAATATTTGGATTAGATAATTATTTTAATGACTTAAATAGTTTTAATACAAATTGGAATTCAATAAAAAGTAGTATAAATAACTATTTATCAAGTTATAATAATCAAATTTTCCCAATAGAATCATCAGAACTTAAACTTTTACTTGGATTATTAAATGAAAATAAAGAACAATTTGAGGGTGCATTTAACTATATGACATCTAATTTTCAAATTAGGAATAGTAAAGAGTACTTCAAAGGTCAACTTAAATCTTATGAATTTCAAGAATTAAAAAATGATAATAAAATTTCTAAAACTGAATTAGAAAAGAAAACATTAAATCAAGTAAGAAATTATTTTAATAGAAAAATTAGTGACAATCAAAAAACTCTTTCAGAATATACCAACAACATAGAGGCTAATTACTCTGAACATTTAAAGCAATTAGATAAACTTCAAGAAGAGAAAAATCAAAATTTTGAAGAATGGTTTGAGAATACCCAAAATGAAGAATGGAAAAAATGGTATGAAGATAAAATTGAAACTTTATCAAGACTTGAAAAAACCTATGAGACTAAATTAAAACTTGAAAAACCAGCAAGATACTGGCAAATTAAGTCTGATAAATATTATGAACAAGGTAATACTGCAAAAACTATCCTAATTTGGGTTGTTATTGTTTCATCAATTTTTCTAAGTATTCTTTTATTTACAGCTCCTGATTGGATTTTCCAAAAGGTATTTAAAGGAAATGAAGTAAGCATAGTAAGATGGTCAATAGTATTCATTACATTAATTTCACTTTTAGTTTATGCAATTAGAGCTTTAACTAAATATATGTTTAGCTCTTATCATTTAGCAAGAGATGCTGAAGAAAGACATACTTTAACATTCTTCTTCTTAGCTTTAGTTAAAGACACAGAAGTTAATGAAGAAGATAGAAAAATGATTTTACAATCACTTTTTAGCAGAACTGATACTGGATTATTAAAAGAAGATTCATCTCCAACTTTACCTGGTGGAATTCTTGAAAAGTTAAAATAAAATGAAACAAAATTTAGCAAAACTTGTTACTAAGGATTCTGTTAAAAACTCACCCTGATTGTGAATAAGTTTGACTTTCATTTAATATAATAAAGGGTAATCTTTGTAAAAAGTTATAGATAGTATGGGGAATAAAGCAACAAATTTTAATGAGCAAATAGTGAAGCTTGAAGAAAGAGGAATGGAGCTTGATTATGACAAAGACAAAATCAAAGAGTTTTTATTAGATATTGGTTATTATAGGCTTGGCTTTTATTGGAATCCATTTGAAATTGATAAAGACCATAATTTTGCTAAAGGGACTAAGTTTTCAAATGCTGTTTTATTATATTATTTAGATGTTGATTTGAGAAACATACTTCTTAAGTATATGAACAGAATTGAAATAAACTTTAGAACAAAAGTTGTTTATTATGCCTCAAACACTCACAAAAATTCTCCAACTTGGTTTATAGACCCTAAGGTAATTAGTTCTGAATTTATTAATGCTGTTGAAAATCACTATAATGATGAATTTAAAAAGAACAACAAAGTAATAAAACTTCATCATCAAAAATACATTAATGACAAATTTGCTCCTGCTTGGAAAACTCTTGAGTTTTTTACTTTTGGAACAATTTTAAAAATTTATAAATCTCTTTTGGATAGTGAAATCAAAAAGAGAATTGCTAATGAATATGGCATTATCAACATTGATAAATTTATTAATCTAATGGAAACTATTGTTTATATTAGGAATACTTGTGCTCATGGTGGTGTTCTATTTGACCTTAGATTACCTAAAGGGATATCTGCAATACCTGGAATAACTTTTAACAATAACAATAGACATTCTCTTGATTCATCAATAAAAGTAATTCTATATATTTTAGAACAAATTTCAAATGACAGAAAAAATGAAATGACAGAAAAAATAAAAGAAACTTTTGATAAGCATTCTGAAAATGAAGTACTTAAAAATATAATCACAAATGAAATTGGTTATATAGATTAATTTGTATATAACAAATATGTTATGTATCTTTGCACTATGAAGTGCCCTATTATTCATTACGCTTTAATACTGCACTATAAAAAAATAAAACAACAACCCAGACTTGCTCTGGGTTTCTTTTTTTATGACAAACCCAGCTTAAAAAAGCTGGGTTTTCATTTAACTCAAAAACCAATTGTAATCTCCATTACCAATCAGTGCTTTCTGAATGCCATTTGTAAAATCAAAGGCATTCACATTTCTATCAAGAAAAGTATCTATATAAGAAGATTTATTGGCTTGTGTAAAGAGGTTATAAACATTCCAAAGGTTTATATCTCCTTGCTCATTTCTGCAAAAGCTATCATCTTCAAAATAATCTTTCACAATAGTATTAATATGTCCATCTGTGAAGTTTAAATTTGGAATCAATACTTTATCCTTTTTTGGTAAATGTTGATATAATCTTGTTCTACCAATTAATTGAGCAAACTGAGTTTCTGTTAATGAATGTTTAGCAAACTCTTTCATTCCTAACAAATGCTTTTCAGCATTATAGTTTTCTATTACTTCTATAATTTTAGTTTGTAATTCTTGATATGAGCTTACTTTCATATCATCTACAAAACCATCACTCCAAACACATAAATTGCAGCAAACTTTATTTTGGAAACCTATAAAAAACTTGAATTTTTCAAAAGTCTTTTTATTGTATAAATTTTCCAAATTATAGCTTCTAACTCCACCTATTGTAAGAGCAATTTCATTTCCATTTATTTTATCTACAATACTTGGAATCCTAATAATAAAAGCCATTCTTTCAAAATATTGAGTTCTCTCATGGTCTAATAAGTCTTTTACATTTTTATGTATTGCTTCAGGAGTTCTACCTTTAATTTGATGTGACACTCTAATTTCAGGTTTCTCAAATGTATGATGTGGAAATACTTTTAAAACTGCTTCTTGTGCAATTTCAATAAATTCCTGGTGTGAAATAGTCCTTTCATTATCCTTGCTAAACACAGGAATAACACAATCATTTTTTAAATTGTATAAATTGATTTCTTGTGTGTTAGCTTCAATAAAAGGTTTGTTTGGAAATTTTGAAGTACCAGGAGTTATAACATTACCTGTTTGGATAGTACCAGGATTTATAATGTTATTAGTTTGCTTTACAGGAATTAATTTATGTGATTCCTGGTTTATTTTGGATTCAATGATGACTTGTGCTTCCATTTGTACTGAATGATTTTGGGTTTAACAATATTTCTTTTGAATTAATAGTGTCTTTCTGAACTTTGAAATCATATTCTAAAAGTTCTCTCCAATTGCTATATTGGTTGTACAATACTTTTAATTCATCAAGGCTTTTAGTGTTTTTAATCTTTTCTCTGGCATCTTGTAGATTTGTACCACTATTACACCATTCTAAAATTTTTCTTCCTGTAGCAGAATTAATAATGAATTCAGGCTTACCCATAAACAAGCCTGTTCTGTCTTTACTTGAAACAGCAAAATGTTTAATATCTACATCAAATACAATAGTAAATTCATAATCCAACCCATCTTTTTGTACTGCTTTCAATCCTACTTTTTCAGGAATGTATTTGCCATCTTTTTGATTTAAAACATAATCCTGTTTGGTTCTCATTGTGGCAATAATATGAGCATCAGACTGTAAAATTTTATCTGTAAATGCTTTCTGTAATGGAGTAATTTTTGCCCAATTTGTAAATGAGTTTCCAGCTAATGAAGAATGATAATCAAGTAAGTAATCCCAACAATGACTAATGCTATCTATAATTATCACTTCAATACCTGCTTTTTCACAAACATCAATTGCTTTAATGTAATTGTCTGGTGTAAATGGTGGAGTTAATGTAAGTACATTATAATTGCCTAAATGAGCATATAAATCAGCACTTCCATTTTCTGTATCAATAATGGCAACTTTGCTAAAATCACCATTTGTCAATCCTTGTGCAAGTAATAAACTTGAATAAGTTTTACCACTACCTGCTGAACCTTGCAAAGCCATTTTTATTTTGGCTTTCTTCCTTTCTGATTGTCTTAATTGCATAGTTTATAATTTTTATTTGATTAATATTTTAGATTCCTGGTTTATACAAAACAAAAAACCAACCTCATTTGATTGAGATTGGTTTTGAAAAAGTCACATATTTTCCTAAATTATATATATAGGAATAGGAAAATATGTGATTTAATTAAAAAGGCTATTTCCTATTATTTCTGAATTACTGAATAACATATTGACATAAAACTCATTTTGGAATTTTTCTTTTGAAAAGGATTCTTCAATTCTGTAATGCAGAACTTTTTTCCCATTAATTAATTTTTGAGATTTCTTTTCATTTACTTTGAAAAATATCTCTATTAAAAGTTCATAGAAATATTGTCCTGCTTTTAAGCTATTGTTGAATCTTTTAAAAGTATCATAAAAAGGAAATAAGTCAAGATTAATCACTATATCTTCATTAATCAATCTTTTTAATTTATTAAGCATATCAAGCTCATTAAATTTTTGAATAAACAAACTTGATGCTTTAGTATTAAGTAAATTTTTGCTTTTTTGATTTATAATTTCCTCATTAATAACTTCTAATAGTTCATTCCAATTCTTATATTGATTATAATAAAAATTTAATTGTTCATTTTCAAATGAAATGGTTGCTCCAGTTGAACTTAAATTTAAGACTTGATTCAAACAAGACTTGAAGTAAATAGATTTTATTAACTTTCTGTAGTCTCTTGTACTCTCCTCAAATACAAATTCACCATATGTTAAAACATTTATCAAATAATGCATTTTTAATTCTTTAATTTTAACTGAATCAATTAATACTTTATCTAAATAAACTTTTCTTTTATTTAAAAATGAATTGAATGTTGCAAAAAATTGATGACCAGAATAAGCCATTAAATTTGTTTGAGCTAAATTATTATTAAAAGCAGAATTAGCTGTAATATTATAATGATATCTAATACCCTCAATTAAAGACTCACTTTCAAAGTAAATATCTGGATTGTAGTATATAGATTTTAATTTACAATTTGAAAACTGATTTGTAACTGCAGTAAAGAATACATAAGTTGATAAATCTCCATTAAAAAAAGTACTATTCAGATACTTTTCCCCTTTTTTTAAAACAAATTGCTCTTTTCTTAGATAATTTAGTGTGTTAAACCCTTTTCTTTCTACTTTTTCAATATTTTTTTTAGCCTTCCTTATATTGTAAGTATGTTGAATATAAGCATCATTTAACTGTAAATTTTGGTTGTTTATGTCAGAATATTCAACTGAACCAAGGGTTTGATATTTTTGAAATATATTTTTAATTATGGTTTTATTTTCAATAAAGGATGGTAAACTATTTTCTAATACTTCTAAGGGTTCAGACATTACAATGTATATATCTCCTTTTACTCTTAACCTTGCAATTGCTTGGAGAATTGATACATATCCAGAAGTGAATACACCTTTATTGTTAAAATATTTAATATTTGTTCTTGGTGGTAGTAGAATGAAAAGTGAGTGATTTTCTTTAGTAATATTGATTCCAGTAGAAAAATTTGTTCCAATATTTATTTTACTTTTATTATACTTTCTAACAAAATTGGGATTAAAGATATCATTATAACAAAAATTTAAAATTTTCCTATCAATTACATTAAAGTAATTGTTCTTTTGCATTTTTTTTAATTGGCTTTTGGAATAAACAATTACATCAAACTTCTTGTTTTCATGGAGCAATTTTCTAAACAATTTTTTTAATTCATTGTTTTCTGTTATATCATTGTTTTCTTGATGCAGGATTAAGTGTAAACTACCTTGTTTTTCTGGAATAATTACTCTTTCAGACTCAATTATATGAATATTATTAGTAGTAAATTCAGAAAGATATTTTATTATTTCTTTGGATGATTCATTAAATGTTGCACTAATTACATAGTTTTTATAAATAACATTTTTAAATCTCCAAAGATTGAAAATATACTCCTCTTTAAAAGTGTGTATAGAGTCATGTAATTCATCAAATATTAATACAATTTTTTTATTATGAGTTTCACAATATTTAATTAAGTCATTAAAATATTTTTTCCTCTTATTTGATTGAAACAAGGCATCATCTCCGGGGTTTTCAAGTAAAGCATAAACGGTTAAAATATGAATTTTAAATTGTTTGTTTTTTGAATTATTGATTATCTCCTCATCATTTATTGCTCCAAAAACAAATTCTGTTGCAGGCTTTGATTTATCAATATTTAATAGACTGAAAATTTTATTTTCATCTATAACACTTTTACAATCATTATAATATTGTTCAATTAAATTATTGTATGGTAAAGCAAAAACAACAATGTAATCTTCTTTATTAGAATATTCAGAAACAATATCTATTATGCATTTTGATTTTCCTTGACCAGTTCCAGCATTTATTACAGTTGTATTTTTTACATCTAAGTCTCTTATCAGAATAGGCATTAATTCTTCTGAAATATATCCAGTTTCAGCATTAGGGCTAATACATTCTTTAGTTGAGTTATAGTAATTAGAATCAAAATCCTCAACATTAATTTTTTTGTATTCCACAGGAACATTTACCAAATCAAAATCTATTGTACTCATAAAACTTAAAATAAAACTGTGCTGTAAAGATATTACAACACAGTTAATTTAACTTCTTGCCCAACTGCAAAATTTGTTCACTAACTTTTTTCTGAACTACTTTAGCATAATGCTCTTGTGTAGTAGATATTTTTGAATGTCCCAAAAGTTCTGAAACAACTTCTATTGGAACATCATTATAAAGTAATACAGTTGTAGCAAATGTTTTTCTGGCAATATGATGGGTTAATTTCTTTTCAATACCTATAATCTCAGCTATTTCTTTTAAATAAGAATTGAATTTTTGATTACTAATAATAGGTAATAGTCTTTTATCATCCTGGTATTTTTCAATTATTGAAATGGCTTTAGGAAGTAATGGAATTGAAAATTGTCTTTTTGTCTTTTGTCTATACATATCAATCCATAGTTTACCATCAAACTTATTTACCAAATGCTTTTGATTTAATACAGACATTTCTTGATAGGGTAAACCAGTATAGCAACAGAATACAAACATATCTCTAACTTGCTCTAATCTCTTTTGAGAAAACTTATGATTTTCCAATTTATAAAGTTCTTTAGAGGTTAAATAAGTTATAGTATTGATTACTTTTTTAGGTTTATAAAGTAGAAATGGGTCAGTAACAATAAAGCCTTCTGAAATAGCCAATTTAATTATTTTCCTTACTCTTTGAATACTTTTATTAATGGTAATTTGCTTAAAATTCTTTTCTGTTTTAAGGTAATAATCAAAATCATTTAAGAATTTTAATGTAATATCCTCTAAAGGAATATTTTTCTTCTTGAATTTAAAGAATAGGAAATCAATAATATGTTGTTTTGCTTCTACAAATTTTGAGAATGTTGATTTTGTATATTCAATACCAATTAATTTTTCCATTCTTGAATTATGCAGATTAAAAACTTCAATTAAGGATTTTGATGGTTTTGTATCTTCTCCTTTGTATTTTAAATAAATGTCCTCTACATCAAATTGTTCTTGTTGAACTTGTAGAAATAAAAAAGCCTGATTAATTTCTTGTTTAATAAGGCTCAATTGAGTGTTTATTTGTTTGTGTTCTGTATCATCAGGAATAGCTTTTTGTAATGAACTATCCCAATTTTCAGGATTTATAAATAATCCAGTAGAGAAAACTTTCCTAATCCCATTAAAAGTGATTCTACACCTAATTGGTGCTTCATCCTTTGTATTAATCCTGGTCTTATTTAATAAAAACAGAATTTTAATTACTGTTGAACTTTTCATAGATATTAGATTTATGTGTACCTGAAGTTTTGTCAATGTGTACCCAATTGTGTACCTGAGTGTGTACCTAACTAAAAAATGAGTATTCCTAAAAGTGTACCCAAATAATAAAATGTGTACCTTATTGTAACCTCAAAAAATTGAAAATTTGAATTTTTAATATAGAAGTAGATTTATTGTAAATCCCTTTATAATAGGAGAGTTGACTATATAAAAAAAGAGAACCAATTTCTTGATTCTCTTTACTTAGTAGCGGGAACTGGACTCGAACCAGTGACCTTCGGGTTATGAGCCCGACGAGCTACCTACTGCTCTATCCCGCGCTGTGCGTTTTTATGAAGTTTAAAATACTTTCAAAATACGACTTCATTAAATCTTTTGAAAGGGTTGAAGTGACCAACTTAGTAGCGGGAACTGGACTCGAACCAGTGACCTTCGGGTTATGAGCCCGACGAGCTACCTACTGCTCTATCCCGCGCTGTTATCGGACTGCAAAAATACAACGATTATATCAAAAAGCAAGCTTTTTTTGAAAAAACTTTTATTTTCTGCATTTCAATAGATATACTACCTTTGCATTATAAAATTTTAAACATGAATCACAAAGCCGGTTTCGTCAATATCATCGGAAATCCTAACGTAGGTAAATCAACGCTAATGAATGCTTTAGTAGGTGAACGTTTGTCTATTATTACAAGTAAAGCGCAAACAACACGTCACAGAATTCTCGGAATTGTGAATGGCGATGATTTCCAGATTATTTTTTCTGATACACCGGGAATCATAAAACCGGCCTATGAATTGCAAAATTCTATGATGGATTTTGTTAAAAGTGCTTTTGAAGATGCCGACGTTTTAGTGTACATGGTCGAAATAGGAGAGAAGGACTTAAAGGACGAAGCCTTTTTTAAAAGGATTATTCATTCTAAGATCCCGGTTCTGTTACTATTAAATAAAATTGATAAATCCAATCAGGAACAACTGGAAGAACAGATCGGACTTTGGAAAGAGAAGGTGCCTAATGCAGAGATCATTCCAATTTCAGCTTTAGAAAACTTTAATGTTCAAACAGTTTTCGACAGAATTATAGAACTCTTGCCTGATTCTCCTCCGTTTTATCCGAAAGATGCATTGACTGATAAGCCGGAACGTTTCTTCGTCAACGAGATCATTCGTGAAAAGATATTATTGAATTACGATAAAGAAATTCCCTATGCAGTAGAAATTGAAACAGAAGAATTTAAAGAAGACGATGATATTATCCGTATCCGTGCTTTAATTATGGTGGAACGGGATACCCAAAAAGGGATTATCATTGGTCATAAAGGAGCAGCCATCAAAAAAGTTGGGATTCAGGCACGCGAAGAACTGGAAAAATTCTTTGGGAAACAAATCCATTTGGAAACTTATGTGAAGGTTAATAAAGACTGGAGAACCAATTTACGTCAGCTAAAACGTTTTGGCTACAATCAAAAATAATTTTGTCGCCAACCAAACTTGTTCCTGTTTTTTGTCATTTTGAACAAAGTGAGAAATCACATAAAGGATTTTTTGATTACATGATGAGATTAATGGAAGAAAATGAGATTTAAAGATCAATATAAAATTCTATCCATTAACTCTTCGAGTTCTTGCATTTGAGGAATTCCTCTGCTACGATTACGACGAGCTAAAAAATAAAGAGTGAACCAGCAGCCTACCATAAGAACCATGATGGAAATATCAAGCGCAAAATTTTGATGTAAAGTCCATTTTGAATAGGCAATCAGACCAAAAATAATAAAGATTCCGGCAACAATAAAATGCAGGAACATGAACATGGTCCATAAAACCGGATCCGGACCGAATAATCCATTCAC
Organism: Flavobacterium sediminis; assembly: GCF_003148385.1. NCBI lineage: Bacteria > Pseudomonadati > Bacteroidota > Flavobacteriia > Flavobacteriales > Flavobacteriaceae > Flavobacterium > Flavobacterium sediminis. The sequence continues at coordinate 2,243,380 of NZ_CP029463.1, forward strand.
TGCTGTGTTACCATCTTCCATTGGTTCAATTTCCAAATGAAGATTAGGAGAATATTTTTCCCTTTTTAAGGCGCCGATGCTCAACCAGATATGATTGTCTAGCGTTTTAATGTTAAAATCAGGAGCAACTTCTGCCTTTAAATTTTCGCAACGAGCTTTAATTTCTTCTACTGATTTAGAAGTAGTTTTATAAAAGCGCAGGCGCAAACGCAACTCTTTTTCCGGTTCCATAGGCAAGTTATTTAGAACTAAAATAGTATATTTTTTTTAAATAGTAAATTTCCTAACGCAAAAGCAATGGATTTCTGAAAAGAAAGAACACTTATTTTCTAAATTCGGATTTCTGATTTCTAAATTTTAAAAGTATCTTTGCACATTCAAAAACAAGAAGATGAATAATATTGTAGCCATAGTAGGTAGGCCAAATGTAGGGAAATCAACCTTTTTCAATCGTTTAATACAACGACGTGATGCCATTGTAGATTCGGTAAGCGGAGTTACACGCGATAGAAATTACGGAAAAAGTGAGTGGAACGGCAAACAATTTTCAGTAATTGATACCGGTGGTTACATCGTAGGGTCGGACGATGTTTTTGAAGGCGAAATACGACGTCAGGTGCAATTGGCTATTGATGAAGCGGATGCCATTATATTTGTGGTAGATGTGGAAGAAGGGATCACGCCAATGGATATGGAAGTGGCTAATTTGCTTCGCAAGGTGGAAAAGCCGGTGCTTTTAGCAGTAAATAAAGTAGATAATGCTATGCGCGTTGCCGATGCGGTTGAATTCTACTCTTTAGGATTAGGCGAATATTTTACGATTGCCGGAATGAGCGGTAGCGGAACTGGTGAATTGTTAGATAAGTTAGTTGAGGTGTTACCGGAATTGCCGGAAGCAGAGGAGGAAGAAAATCCGTTGCCGAGATTCACAGTAGTAGGTCGTCCTAATGCCGGAAAATCATCTTTTATCAATGCTTTAATAGGCGAAGATCGTTTCGTAGTAACGGATATTGCCGGAACAACCCGCGATGCTATTGATACTACTTACAATCGTTTTGGTTTTGAGTTCAAATTGGTAGATACAGCAGGTATTCGTAGAAAAGCGAAAGTAAAAGAAGATTTGGAATTCTATTCCGTAATGCGTTCGGTTCGCGCTATTGAACATGCCGATGTTTGTATCTTGATGATTGATGCTACCCGTGGTTTCGAAAGTCAGGATCAAAATATATTTTGGTTGGCTCAAAAGAACAGAAAAGGTGTTGTGATCTTAGTGAATAAATGGGATCTGATCGAAAAAGATACTATGACAGCTAAACAATATGAAGCTAAGATCCGTAAAGAGATCGAACCTTTTACAGATGTGCCGATCTTATTTGTTTCCGCATTAACAAAGCAACGTTTATTAAAAGCCTTAGAAGCTGCTGTTGAGGTGTTTGAGAATAGAAAACAACGCATACCGACTTCTAAGTTTAACGAAATGATGTTGCCGATCATAGAACATACACCGCCACCGGCGATTAAAGGAAAATATATCAAGATCAAATATTGTATGCAGTTGCCCACAGCGACTCCTCAGTTTGTGTTTTTTGCCAATTTACCGCAATATGTAAAGGAACCTTATAAGCGCTTCATTGAAAATAAATTGCGCGAAAATTATAACTTTTCAGGAGTGCCGATCGATATCTATTTCAGACAAAAATAAATAATTAACGGTTTACTTTTAAAGCCTTTTCCTGAACAATATGAGCCACAGGCTTGTTGTAGATTTTACTTTCTAACCACGAAATAATATCTAAATACAAGAAGGCTCTTTTTTCATAAGGGTGATTTTCGAAAGTCTTTAATTTAGCGTGAAGTGCTATAAATGCGTCTTTTAATTCGTGCGGATAAATAGTTCCCAGATTCTTTAAGAAACGGATCATTTCTCGTTGTACCTCGTGCAGATCGTTCATTTTGATTAAGAATTGATAAGTGTCTCTGATCAATTTGTCCAACTGTTCGTCCTCACGGGCTTCATAATGAGCAACCAAGTTAAGAACTCTGGCGAAACACATCAGATCCTCGCGCATTTCTAAATTTCTGTTGCTGATAATTTTATTGAGATAAACGATACACTGTAAGTTGTCTCCGATACCAAAGTATAGCGATGCAATTTTGTAATAAAAGACCATGTGGTGATGCTCGTCAATTTGCTCGTTAAATAAATCCAGTTGGGTTAGGATTTCGTCAACCAAATACAAACCGCCTTCAAAATCGCCTTTTAAAAAGTGCAGGTTCAGCTTGCTGTTGTAAAGGGTTAAAAATTTCTGAGACAAAATATTCTCATTCTTAGGAAAGCCTTTGTGTGTTAAAGTATCTTCAAAACGCACTAAAGCTTCTTTAAAATAGGTCTGATGTTTAACGAGATACAACGATTCTAAAAGGTAATTACTCCCCTTAATAAACCAGATCGGGTTGATCTGGATCATTGACGGATATTCGTAAAACAGTTCTACCCATTTTGAAGCATATTTAAAGCAACCCAAAAAATCCTGAATTAAAAAACTATACCACAAGTTGGCTTTATACAACCATAATTTCTCGCGAAAGCCTAATTCTTCAAAATCAAATTCAGGCATCCGGTCACTATAATATTGTGTGATCTGCTTCATCTCCTCATCACTTTTTGCATAGCCGTGTTTTAGTAAATAACCATATAATTGTAATGAAAGATTAGAAAGCTTACTGGTCACTACATTCTGACGGCTCAGATCTTTGGCGAGAATGCTTAATTCGTCGGCTCTTCCTGAAATACTTCGGGTAATGTATTGCGATTCGATCACTTTTTCAAATTCAACAATTTCATAAGCAATATTTTTTTCTTCATGCTCAAGAGCCATTGTTTTGGCCTTTTCCAATAACTTTAAGCTTTGTTTATACAGTCCTTTTTGGTACAAAATAGTGGCAAAATCGATCTGTTCCCTGATCTGAATACGAATGTTTTGAAGGGTCGGGTTTAAGCGAAGGCTTACCAGGATCTGCTTGTATAAATGCGCTTTAAGGTTAGACAATTGTACTTTGGTAACAATGTTACTCTTCAGGATCTTTTCTTCGTTATAGTCATTCATCTTGTCTAAAAGCTCAAAAAGCTGTAAAAATTTAGCATCCGTATTCATTCCTATTCGGTTGACATACAGCTTAAATTGCCGCTTTTCAGACTTAGATAGAGACTTGATCAATACAAACAAAAAATCTTTAGAAGTGTTAGCCATCGTAAAATTATTTTATTTAAAATATTGTAAATCAGTATTTTATTTATGTTTCTTGGTTTGTTTGACGTTGTAAATAGCGTAAAATCAAAAGTAACCTTTTTTTGACTATAAAATATATTCGTATAGAACAATCTTAAATAAAAAATGAATAAGCAAAGAGTTTATATTTTTGACACTACATTGAGAGATGGCGAACAGGTTCCGGGTTGCAAGCTTGATAAAGAACAGAAAATAAAAATTGCCCGAAAGCTGGACGAATTGGGAGTGGATGTTATTGAAGCCGGTTTTCCGGTCTCCAGTCCGGGAGATTTTGATGCGGTACAAGCTATTGCAAAGGAAGTGAAAAATGCAACAGTTTGCGGCTTGACCCGTGCTGTGAAGAACGATATTGAAGTTGCTGCTCAGGCACTAAAACAGGCTAAAAAACCTCGGATACATACCGGGATCGGGACTTCTGATTCTCATATCAAATACAAATTTAACGCTTCTAAAGAAGAGATCATTGAACGTGCCGTTGAAGCAGTTTCTTATGCGAAAACCTTTGTGGATGATGTAGAATTCTATGCCGAAGATGCCGGAAGAACGGATAATGAGTTCTTGGCTCAGGTTTGTACAGAAGTGGTTAGAGCAGGCGCTACGGTTTTAAATATTCCGGATACTACAGGGTATTGTTTGCCTGAAGAATACGGCGCTAAGATCAAATACCTTTCCGAACATGTTGTGGGGATTGAAAAAGCAGTCTTGTCTTGCCATTGTCATAACGATTTAGGTTTGGCAACAGCCAATGCAATTTCAGGAGTTGTCAACGGAGCCAGACAAATAGAGTGTACAATTAACGGAATTGGAGAACGAGCCGGAAATACAGCATTAGAGGAAGTAGTAATGATCCTGCGTCAACACCCTTATTTGAATCTGGAAACTAAGATCGATTCAAAGTTATTGAATGAGGTTAGCCGATTGGTTTCAGATACAATGGGAATGATGGTACAACCTAATAAAGCTATTGTGGGCGCTAATGCTTTTGCACATAGCTCAGGGATCCATCAGGATGGTGTTATTAAAAACAGAGCCACTTACGAAATCATTAATCCGGAAGATGTTGGGGTTAATGCTTCTTCTATTGTGTTAACTGCAAGAAGTGGTCGCGCTGCTTTGGCATATCGGGCTAAAAATATTGGTTACGAATTAACGAAACTTCAGTTAGATACGGTTTATCAGGAGTTTTTAAGAGTAGCGGATCGTAAAAAACAAGTGGAGAACGATGATATTCATCGTATTATTGAACATTGTAAAATTGGTATTGCACTATAAATTATGGAAAAGAAAACCTTATTTGATAAAGTTTGGGATAGTCATGTTGTAAGTACTGTTCCTGACGGTCCTCAAATTTTATATATAGATAAACATTTAATTCACGAAGTGACCAGTCCGCAAGCTTTTTCGGAATTGGAAGAACGAAAAATTCCTGTCTTCAGAACACAGAAAATCGTAGCAACGGCAGATCATAACGTGCCGACTAAAGAACAACATTTGCCTATAAAAGATGAACTGTCTCGAAATCAGGTAGAGCAACTGACTCAAAATTGCCAAAAGAACGGGATAACACTTTACGGATTAGGACACGAATATCAGGGAATTGTACATGTTATTGCTCCGGAATTGGGGATTACATTGCCGGGATGACTATGGTTTGCGGAGATAGTCATACGTCGACGCACGGTGCTTTCGGAGCTATTGCTTTTGGTATCGGAACCAGTCAGGTGGCTCAGGTTTTTGCCAGCCAATGTTTGCTGTTGAATAAACCGAAAAGTCTTCGAGTGAATGTCAACGGAAAATTAGCCAAAGGAGTAACGCCGAAAGATGTGATCTTGTATATAATTTCTCAGATCGGAACGAATGCCGGAACAGGGTATTTTTGTGAATATGCCGGAAATATTTTTCGTGAAATGTCAATGGAAGGCCGCATGACGGTTTGTAATATGAGTATTGAAATGGGGGCTCGTGGCGGAATGATTGCTCCTGATGAGGTCACTTTTGAATATATTAAAGGAAGAAAGTTTGCACCAAAAGGAGAACAATTTGAACAATATCTGGCACATTGGAAAACCTTACCAACAGATGAAGGTGCTGTGTTTGATAAAGAATATCATTTTGATGCGGAAGATATCAAACCAATGATTACTTACGGGACGAATCCGGGAATGGGAATTGGTGTTGATCAAACTATTCCGAGTCCCGAAAATGATCCGTCCTTTGACAAAGCTTTAGAATACATGGGGTTTCATAAAGGAGAGAAGCTGATTGGAAAACCCATCAATTATGTATTTATCGGAAGTTGTACCAATTCACGGATTGAAGACTTCAGAGATGCTGCCAACTATATTAAAGGGAAACAAAAAGCGGCTAATGTTACGGCATTGATCGTTCCCGGGTCGCAACAGGTGGCTAAACAAATTCAGGACGAGGGGCTGACTGCTATTTTTGAATCGGCCGGATTTGAGATCAGGCAACCGGGATGTTCTGCTTGTTTAGCTATGAATGATGATAAGATCCCTTCGGGAGAATATTGTGTTTCGACGTCCAACCGAAATTTTGAAGGGCGTCAAGGACAAGGTGCCAGGACGCTTTTAGCCAGTCCGGTTATGGCAGCGGCAACGGCTGTAGAAGGGAAGATTGTAGACCTAACTTTAAACCTGAATTAAATGGAAAAATTCACTTTATTACGATCAAAAGCGGTTCCGCTTCCTATTGAGAACGTAGATACCGATCAAATAATACCGGCACGTTTTTTAAAAGCGACAAACAAAATAGGCTTTGGCAACAATTTATTCAGAGATTGGCGCTACAATGATAAGAATGAAGAAATTTCGGATTTCGTTTTAAACGATCCTAAATATTCAGGTTCCGTTTTAGTGGCAGGAGATAATTTCGGATGTGGAAGCAGTCGGGAACACGCAGCTTGGGCATTAACAGATTACGGATTTAAAGTTATTGTTTCCAGTTATTTTGCAGATATTTTTAAGGGAAACGCATTGAATAATGGCTTGTTGCCGATTCAGGTTAGTCCCGAATTCTTAAAAGAAATGCTGGGAGCTATTCAGAGTAATCCGGATATGGAAATTACGGTAGATTTGGAAGCACAAACAATTGCTTTTAACGACAGTAAAGAATCTTTTGATATTGATTCCTATAAAAAAATATGCTTGCTAAACGGTTATGATGATATTGACTTTTTAGTAAGTAAAAAAGCGGAGATAGAACAATTTGAAAAAAATAGAACCTTGACTTATGAATTTTAAGATCGCAGTACTTTCGGGGGATGGAATTGGTCCGGAAGTAATTCAGGAAAGTGTAAAAGTATTAAAAGCAATTGCGGAAAGTTACAAACACGAGTTTCAGTTCAATTATGCATCGGTTGGTGCTATTGCTATTGATGAAACCGGAAATCCTTTGCCCGATGCTACTTTAGATGTTTGTAAAGATGCAACTGCCGTATTGTTTGGTGCTATCGGTGACCCGAAATACGACAACGATCCGTCTGCGAAGGTAAGACCGGAGCAAGGTTTGTTGAAGTTGCGTAAAGAATTAGGATTGTTTGCTAATATTCGTCCGGTAACCGCTTATAACTCCTTATTGGATAAGTCACCGTTAAAGAAAGAGATCATTCAGGGAACGGATATGGTAATTTATCGGGAATTGACCGGAGGAATCTATTTTGGTGAAAAGAAATTGAGTGAAGACGGTAAAACGGCATCTGATCTGTGTGAGTATTCGCAATTTGAAATTGAACGAATCGCTCATTTAGCTTTTAAAGCGGCACAAACACGTAAGAACAAGGTAACCTTGGTTGACAAAGCAAATGTTTTAGAATCGTCTCGTTTGTGGCGGAAAGTAGTTTCTGAGGTAGCAAAAAGTTATCCTAAAGTAACTCTTGATTTTTTATTTGTAGATAATGCCGCTATGCAAATGATTTTAAACCCGAGCCAGTTTGATGTGATCCTGACTGAAAATATGTTTGGTGATATTATTTCAGACGAGGGGAGTGTAATTGGTGGTTCCATCGGTTTGTTAGCCTCAGCTTCAGTTGGTGATGGTGTGGCCTTGTTTGAGCCTATTCACGGTTCGTATCCGCAGGCAAAAGGGAAAAATATAGCTAACCCTATCGCATCTATTTTAAGCGCTGCTATGATGCTGGATCACTTTGGTTTAAGTGATGAGGCAGAAGCAGTTCGTCAGGCAGTTAATAAAACTATTGATAAAGGAATTGTGACTAAAGATCTGAATGGTGAAGCTTTTGTAACCACTACAAATATTGGAGATATTATTGCGGGGACGATTCTGAACAGAGAAGATACTTGTGAATATTTGAATTGTGAAAATATCCATATAGGCCAGTCGATTGTAATTTAGTTGAATGTTAGTGAACTGAAAACCTGTCTGATCGGACAGGTTTTTTTATGCTTATTTACTAATAGTTCTTCTTTTTAAGATTGTTTTAAGCAATAAGAAAGTTAAAAATGTTAAAACTTTCGTAACCCTTTTTGGGTTTAGACAATAAAACCTTTATTTCGTCGTCTTTATAAGATAAACTACTACCCAATTTTTTTTAAGTATGCGAAAAATTTTACTTGCCCTAATCCTATTATGTTTCACAGTTAATTATGCACAAAATTCAGTCAAGATCTCGGGAAAAGTTTTAGATGAAAGTCTTAAGTTACCGTTAGAATCAGCAACAGTTTACTTTACCAAAGTCTCTGATTCAACAGTGGTAGATTATACTATTTCTGACCACAACGGAAATTTTGAATTTAAGATAAGAAAGATCGATTATCCTTTACTATTGAAAGTTTCTTACAACGGTTTTTTAGATTATAAAAAACCATTTGAAGGACTACAGAGCGATCAGGATCTGGGTACTATTCTTTTAAAAGAAAATGTTTCTTCCCTGAACGAGATCGTGGTAAAAGGAGAAACGCCTCCTATAGTTATTAAAACCGATACATTAGAATTTAATGCTTCGTCCTTTAAGGTCAGACCGGATGCCAATGTAGAAGCTTTATTGAAACAGCTTCCGGGAGTAGAGATCGATGAGAACGGTAAAATTACGGTAAATGGTAAAGAGGTAAATAATATTTTAGTGAACGGAAAACCATTTTTCGGGAAAGACGGAAAAATAGCGACGCAGAACCTTCCGGCTGAAATGATTAGTAAAATTCAGGTAACGGATACTAAGACAAAAGAAGAAGAACTTTCAGGACAAAGTGCCAGTTCTGATGAAAAGACCATTAATCTAACTATTGATGAAGAGAAGAATAAAGGACTTTTTGGTAAAGCTACCGTAGGCTATGGAACCGATGATCGTTACGAATCCAGTTTGTTGTTCAATTATTTTAAAGATACGCAGAAAATCAGTGTGCTGGGCTCGTCAAATAATATCAATTCCGTTGGTTTTTCTATGGATGAGATCTTTGATAATATGGGAGGAGGAAGAAATACTTCAATATGGGTTAGTGGTGACGGAAGCTACAATATTAACGGAATGCGTTTCGGTGGGAATACCGGAATTACAAAATCTTCAATGGTAGGGCTTAACTTTAGTGACGAATGGTTTAATAAAAAATTAGATCCCAACGGAAGTTATTATTACAACAGAGCTGATTCGGAAAACAGAAACAGAACAAGCAGAACCAATCTATTACCGACAGGAAATACCAGTACGGTTTCAGAGTCTAATTCTAAAAGTATCGTAGACGGTCATAATTTGAATCTGGACTTTGAAGTAAAGATCGATTCAACGACCACATTGTATATTTCTCCGTCATTTTCTAAGAATAAAAATAATAGTCTTTATAGCAGTTTTGAAAATACGTATGATGAGAACGGAGATTTATCTAATGATTATATTTCTGATGACCGTTCACAAACTGACTTTTCCAGTTTTAAGAATAATTTGTATTTGTTTAAAAAGTTAAATGAAAAAGGAAAAGGAATAGGAGTAAGTTTTAACAACACGAATTCTAAAAATGAAACGGATTTATTGACCTACTCTAAAACATCATTCTATCAATCAGGTGCTGCTGATGACGAACGTGACCAGAATCGTTTGAATACCGATCGAAATAATAGCTATAACAGTTCGGTACGATACATTCAACCGATCAATGATTCTTTGAACTTTACTATTCAGGCTAATTATGCTTGGGAAGAAAGTAAAGATTATCAAAATACGTTTGACTTTGATGGTCTTACCAATCAATATTCAGATATAAATGCTTCTCTTTCTCGTGATATTAATTCTAAAAAGATAACTTTTACGCCTAGTATTGCCTTACAGTTGAAAAAGAAGAAAATAAGAGGTAGAATCAGTTTCGGAACGGATAATATCAATTATCAGAATCAATCATTATATCTGGGAACCGAAACAAGATTGAATCAAAAGTATTTGTATCCTAATGTTAACGGATATTTGAGTGTGACGCTTGGCAAGTCTAAATCTATTTATACGTATTCAGCTTATAAAGTAGAAATGCCGTCTGCAACACAGCTGTTGCCTTATGAGAATATCGAGAATCCGTTACACACTTTCTTAGGGAATGCCGATTTAAAACCGAAAGAAACGTATCGTGTGTATTTGAACTATAACAATTATGATTATGCTACAAGAAGTGGTTTTTACTTATATGGCGGACTTAACTATAATAAGAACGAGATCGTGTCTTCAACGACCTATGATGCCGATTATAAAGCAACCACTACGTATCAGAATATTGACAAAACGTATAACAGTTATGCCGGCTTGAGCTACAGCAAAGTGTTCAAAAAGGAAAAACGTACTTTTAAAGCAGGAGCTTCATTAGATTTAGGTCTTGATTTTGCTCAGGGACTAACCAATGCCGTTTTGTATGAATCATCAGGTTATGAAGTAGAGCCCAGAGTATTTATGAACTGGTCAATTGAAGACTTGGTTACGGTTAATCCTTCCTATACCTATTCGTTTAACAGAACTGATTTCAACAATTATGTAATTGATAAGACGGAATATTTTAAGCATAATTTTAAATTAGAATTAACGAGCTATTGGCCTAAACACGTTGTACTCGGAAGTGATTTCGGCTATAATTACAACTCAAATATTTCCGGAGGTTTTAAAAGAGATTTTTACTTATGGAACGTGAGTTTAGGATACAATTTCCTTAAAGATAAATTGTTGGCAAAAGTAAAAGTATACGATTTGTTGAATCAAAATATCGGAGTAAGTAGAACAGTTACTCCAACTGCCATAACAGATACAGAAAACACTGTTTTACAACAATACGTAATGTTTTCACTGACTTTTAAATTAGAGAAATTCGGTGGTAAAAAAGATGGTAATAAAGTATTTTTTAGAGATTAATCTCTAACTTTTGTTTGTGTCTTAAGTAAGAAAGGCAAGGTGTTTAACCTTGCCTTTCTTTATTTTGTGTGAATTTTTATGGAGATTTTACCAGCTGCCGCCGGCTCCGCCACCGGAGAAACCTCCTCCTCCGAAGCCACCGCCAAATCCGCCTCCTCCGAAACCACCTCCGGATCCGAAGCTGCCACTGCCAAATCCGCCGCTTCTTCCCATTCGGCTTAAGATGATCATGTCAGTTAAATCAGAACCGGAATAACGTCCGCCATTGCCGCCTCCATTTCGGTTTCTGCGCGATAATAAAATAATAATGATAACAATGATAATAAATACGATGATCGGAAAAATGCTACCACTGTTACGGGAATTAGTATTTTTATATGTTCCTTTAATAACCTCGAAAATAGCGTCGGTTCCTTTGTCTAAACCATTATAATAACTTCCGGCTTTAAATTCAGGAATAATGATATTACGAATGATATCACCATTGATTCCGGCGGTAAGTTGAGGTTCTAAACCATAACCGGGAGAGATCCATATTTTTCGGTCGTTCTTAGCTACCAGGATGAGTACACCGTTATCTTCTTTTTCTTGACCGATTCCCCATTCATGCGCCCATTTGGGTGTAAGAATCCCGATATCCTCATTCTTTAGATCCTCAATACTGATAATTACGATCTGGGTAGAAGTACTGTCTGCGTAGTTCAGTAGCTTTTGTTTTAAACTGCTCTTTTCTGAAGCAGATAAAATATTCGCATAATCGTAAACGCTTGTTTGATCAGAAGGTTTAGGAGGAATCGTAAATTGAGCAAAACCGATATGATGAAGTAATAGCAGTGTTGCAAAGAGCATCCATTGTATCACTTTAAAAATAATTTTTGTCATTATCCTCTTGAAATTTCGTTAGGCAATTCGTTGGTATCATCTTTTTGGTACGGGAAATATTGTTTTAATTGCTCCCCGGCTTTCAGAATTCCCTGAATTAATCCTTTTTTATATTCGTTATGTTTAAAATGGCTAATGATAGTGTCTTTGGTAGAATCCCAAAAATCACTTTCAACTACTTTATTGATGCCCTCGTCTCCTATGATTGCAAATTGTTTGTTAGCTGTTGCAACATAAATTAAGACACCATTTCGCTCTTTTGTTTCGTGCATGTCAAGAGATAAAAAAACCTCCTGAGCTCTTTGTAGAGGAGGTTTTTCAGTATATTCTTCTAAGTGTACACGAATTTCTCCCGAAGTGTTTTTTTCGGCTTCAACAATAGCCTGAACAATTTCCTGTTCGTCGGCTTTGGTTAAGAAATCTTCGGTTTTAGACATTATTTAGCTTCTTCAGATTGGTTGCCGAAATTGAAGTTAACATCCGGAGCTTTTTCTGCTCCTTTTTCTGCTTCAAAATACGGTTTTTCTTTGTATTCTGCTAAGAACCAGTTGTTAGGGATCTTTAAGATATAGTTGTTGTAGGACTGAACGGCTTCGTTGAAACGGGTGCGAGCCGTTAAGATCTGGTTCTCAGTGCTGGCCAGTTCGTCTTGTAATTTTAAGAAATTCTGGTTCGCTTTTAAATCAGGATAACGTTCAACAGTAACTAATAATCTTGATAATGCACTGTTCAATCCTCCCTGTGCTTGTTGGAATTGTTGTAGTTGTTCCGGTGTAATGTTAGAAGGGTCAATGGTCATAGAAGTTGCTTTAGCTCTGGCATTGATTACTGCCTCTAAGGTAGATTTTTCAAAATCAGCAGCCCCTTGAACGGTTTTTACTAAATTACCGATAAGATCACTACGTCTTTGATAAGCAGTTTCTACATTTCCCCATTCTTTAGATACAGCCTGGTTTTCTCTGATGGCTCCGTTTTTAATGCCTACATACCAAAAGAATCCTAAAGCTAGTAATCCGACAATTATTAATACAGGTGCAAATTTTTTCATAAGTTGTTTAATTTTTAAAGTTGATTTTTAAGTTCTGTTAATTGTGATTTAATATTTTCTAATTTTCTGATGATCTCAAATTTATCCAATGTCTTTTTCTGGTTTTCTTTCAGATGTATTTTTGCGCCTTCCAGTGTAAAACCTCGTTCCTTGACTAAGTGGTAGATCAATTGAAGGTTTTTAACGTCTTCCGGAGTGAATTTACGGTTACCCTTTGCATTTTTTTTCGGTTTCAGAATATCGAATTCTTTTTCCCAAAAACGGATCAGAGACGTGTTAACGTCAAAAGCTGTCGCCAGTTCGCCTATGCTGTAATATAATTTTTCAGGTAAGTTTACTTGCATTAGTCTAAAGATTGATTTTCCTGATTAGCCAATTTTGAGATAGCCACATATTCTTCAGCAGAAATACTTCCGTAGTAAAAGTTAATAGGATTTACTTTCTTACCGTTTTTGATAACTTCATAGTGTAAGTGAGGTGCTTCACTTCGCCCGGTACTTCCTACATAGCCTATGATGTCGCCTCTTTTTACTTTTTGTCCTCTTTTACAGTTGTATTTGCTTAAATGGGCATAAAGAGTTACATAGCCGTATCCGTGATTTACTTCAATATGATTTCCGTAACCGGACAAAGAATTATCCGCTTTTAATACCACACCGTCACCGGTAGCATAGATAGGTGTACCTGTTGGAGAAGTAAAATCCATACCGTAATGGAATTTACGAACTTTGGTAAACGGGTCACTTCGATAACCATAACCGGATGCCATCCGTTTCAAATCTTCATTTTTAACAGGTTGAATAGCAGGTATAGCGGCCAGAAGTTTTTCTTTTTGCTTTCCTAATTTCACAATTTCGTTCAGTGACTCAGACTGTATAGCCATTTCTTTCATTAAACGGTCGATCTTTTTGGTAGTATTAATTACCAGATCAGAATTGTTGTATCCTTCCAGATCTTTGTATCGGTTAACCCCGCCAAAACCGGCTTTTCGCTCTTCATCAGTTATCGGAGAAGTGTTGAAGTATGTTCTGTAAACATTATTATCGCGATCTTCAATGGCACTTAAAGCATTTTCCATGACATCCACTTTCTTATTTAAAAGTTGGTAGTTGATCTTCATATTTTCCAATTCATTTGTCAACAATTTATCCTTAGGTGTTTCAAAATAAGGCGTGTTGATGAGCAGAACCAGACATAAAAAACCAAATAAAGCAGATGAAAGTAAAAAAAGCAAAATGTATCCAAATTTTTTACGCTTCTTAGTTTCAATTCGTTTGTAAGCCAAATTTTCAGGATCGTAATAATATTTTACTTTCGCCATGTTCTAAATTTACTATTTTTGCACAAATTTTTGTGGTTAACAACTGTTATACGAACAAATTTATGAAATGTTTCAAACTTAAGCCTATTTTTTTATTTCAGGTGCGAAACTTTTCTTAATGCGATCGGACATTATTAGTGGATACTTTTACTTTCGAAATTCAGTGAGAAATAGTAATGGCAAATATGTTTAACAGGGGCAGCCTTTTAAATAGCGAAACAAGATGAAATCAAGAGACATTCGTAAAGCATTTTTAAATTTCTTTGAAAGTAAAGGACACCTGATTGTACCTTCTGCACCTATTGTATTGAAAGACGATCCAACGTTAATGTTCAATAACTCAGGAATGGCGCAGTTCAAGGAGTATTTTTTAGGGAATGGTACGCCGAAAAGTAAGCGTATTGCCGACACTCAAAAATGTTTACGAGTTTCCGGTAAACACAACGATCTGGAAGATGTTGGTTTTGATACCTATCACCACACTATGTTTGAAATGCTAGGAAACTGGTCTTTTGGTGATTATTTTAAGAAAGAAGCTATTGCTTGGGCTTGGGAATTCTTGACCGAAGTTTTAAAAATAGACAAAGATCGTTTGTATGTCTCCGTTTTTGAAGGAAATGAAGCTGAAAATGTTCCTTTTGATCAAGAAGCTTTTGATTTGTGGAAACAATACGTTCCGGAAGACCGAATCATTTACGGAAATAAAAAAGACAATTTTTGGGAAATGGGTGATCAAGGACCGTGCGGACCTTGTTCTGAAATTCATATCGATCTGCGTTCTGATGAAGAAAGAGCACAGGTTTCGGGTAGAAGTTTAGTAAATGCCGATCATCCGCAAGTAGTGGAAATTTGGAACAACGTATTCATGGAATTCAACCGTAAAGCCGATGGTTCTTTAGAAAAATTACCGGCTAAACACGTGGATACCGGAATGGGCTTTGAACGTTTGTGTATGGCTATGCAAGGCGTAACTTCTAATTATGATACGGATGTATTTACGCCGCTTATCCAAAAAGTAGCGCAAATCACAGGCTTGAAATACACTTCTAACGAAGTTAAAAATATCAGTGAAGAGCAAAACAAGATCAATATTGCGATCCGTGTCATTGTAGATCACGTTCGTGCGGTGGCTTTTGCTATTGCTGATGGACAGTTGCCTTCAAACACCGGAGCAGGTTATGTAATTCGTCGTATTTTACGTCGTGCCATTCGTTACGGTTTTACCTTCTTAAATCAAAAAGAACCTTTTATTTACCAATTGGTAGCTGTTCTAGCGGATCAAATGGGCGAATTCTTCCCGGAGATCAAATCGCAACAAAATTTGGTTACCCAAGTAATTCGTGAGGAAGAAGCTTCTTTTTTGAGAACTTTGGAACAGGGGTTACACTTGTTAGAGAAAGTGGTTGCTGAAACTTCAGGTAAAGAAGTAAAAGGTGAAAAAGTATTTGAATTGTATGATACTTTTGGCTTTCCTAAAGATTTAACGGCTCTGATTTTAAAAGAAAAAGGCTATTCGTTTAATGAAAGCGAATTTGAAGCGGAATTAAAAAAACAAAAAGATCGTTCGCGTGCTGCATCTGAAGTGGCAACCGGCGATTGGCATATTTTGGTAGAAGGGAATACGGAAGAATTTGTAGGTTACGACCAGACAGAGAATGAAGTAAAAATTACCCGTTATCGAAAAGTAGATTCTAAAAAAGACGGTATTTTATATCAAATAGTATTGGATGCAACACCATTCTATCCGGAAGGCGGAGGACAAGTAGGAGACAGAGGAGTTTTAGTTTCGGCTAACGAGACCATTGAAATCATCGATACGAAAAAAGAGAATAATTTAATTCTTCATTTTGCGAAACAATTGCCGGAAAACGTAAATACAACATTTCAGGCAAAGGTAAATACAGAATTGAGAAGCTTAGCCGCGAGTAATCACTCAGCAACACACTTGTTGCATCAAGCGTTGCGTACTATTTTAGGAACACATGTAGAGCAAAAAGGGTCATTGGTTTCTCCTAATTATTTGCGTTTCGACTTTTCACATTTTGCTAAAGTAACGGATGAAGAGTTAAAAGAAGTAGAAGATTTTGTAAACGCACGCATTCAGGAGCATTTACCATTAATTGAAAGAAGAAATATTCCGTTTGCACAAGCAGTGGAAGAAGGAGCAATGGCGTTGTTTGGTGAAAAATACGGAGATTCAGTTCGTGCGATCAAGTTCGGAGAAAGTATGGAGCTTTGCGGAGGTATTCACGTGCAAAATACAGCGGATATCTGGTATTTTAAAATTGTATCAGAGAGTGCTGTAGCGGCAGGAATTCGTCGTATTGAAGCCATTACGAATAAAGCAGTAAAAGAATATTTTGCCGATCAGGAACATTTATTAGCGGAAATTGCAGCGCTATTGAAAAATCCGCAGGATGTGGCAAAATCGGTAACTTCTTTACAAGATGAAAATGCAAAACTAAAAAAACAGGTAGAGCAGTTACTAAAAGATAAAGCTAAAAATTTAAAAGGAGAATTAGCCTCTCAGTTAGAAAATATCAATGGCGTTGATTTCTTAGCGGTTCAGGTAGATCTAGATGCTGCCGGTGTTAAAGATCTAGCATACGAATTAGGGAATAACAAAAACAATTTGTTTGTGGTTTTAGCAACTGTAAATGAAAACAAACCGATGCTAACTTGTTATGTTTCTAAAGAATTAGTAGAAAGCAAAGGATTGAATGCGGGGCAAGTCGTTCGCGAATTAGGGAAATATATTCAAGGTGGCGGTGGCGGTCAACCGTTCTTTGCAACAGCCGGAGGAAAAAATGCGGCAGGAATTCAAGAAGCTTTAGAGAAAGCAAAAGAGTTTGTAAAGTAATGTTTTAAAATAAAAGTATAAGCCTGATAATCTTACAAGATATCAGGCTTTTTTTATTATAAGAAATATTTGTAATAATCTTTTTTTTGCCTTTCTTTTGTGGGAAAATTTAATTGTTTAAGAAATGAAAAAATTATTAGCCCTAATCAGTGCATCTGTATTACTATTGACCTCATGTTCAAGTGATGATAATAAATCGTCAAATTCAACAGGAACATTGTTATCACAAATTATTGAAACATTTGATGACGGTTCTGTGGAAACGTTAAGTTTTGTATATAATGGAAATAAAATAGTAAGATATTCTTGGGATTCTAGTTTACAAGATGAAACAATATTTACATATACTGGAAATCTAATAACAAAAGAAGAATATTTTTTTGATGATGGTGCAGGGGATTCTTATAGTGAAGTAATGAATTATGAGTATAATTCAAATGGAAAATTAATAAAGTCTATAAGAAATAGTGATGGGGTGATGTATATGTTGATGATTTTACATATAATACTAATGGAACAGTATCATTTACCACAACGCATAATTCTGTTCTTGAGGCAAACGGAATGATTTATTTTAATGGAAATCAACCTTATAGAAAAGAAGTGACACAATATCCCGGAGAGACATATGAGACAACTTGGGTTGAAGAAACCTTTTTTGATAATAATGTAAACCCTTTTAACTCAGTAATTGGGTTGTCAGAAATTGAAATTGCGTGTCCAATAGTGAATGTAGGTTATCAGGGAATTTCCAATAATGCTACTGAAGTTAAAATTGATGGTGTAACGGATTGGGTAATTGTATTGGCATATAATGCAAACAATATGCCGGATACAGAAGATTTTACTGATCCATCAAATCCTGAATATAATTCTACTTCACAGTATATTTATAATTAGTATTAGTTTATAATAATTGAAGCTTGATCGTTGAAAATTATCAGGTTTCTATTATTTTAAACGTTTTTTAGTTTATTTGTGATGTTTAAATAGTATAAAAATGAAAAAAATATATTCCTTTTTCATCGGAGTAATGGTGGTTCTCCTTGCTTCTTGTTCAGGGGTTAGTAAAGAAGCGGTGAAATCTTCATCACCAGTATTGCTAACTAAAACAATTGAGACTTTTAGTGATGGTTCAACGTTGACAACAAATTTTACATATAATGGAAATAAGTTAGTTGGCTGGACAGATTCTGAAGGTGAGAAGGAAACGTTTTCTTATGATTCTTCGGGAAGACTGATATCTTCTCAATTACAAGAATATAATGATGAAGATGTTTTAGAGACAATTCCTGTAACTTTTAGCTATGATTCTCAAGGGAGATTAGCTTCTTTTGAATTTGATAAGTCCACTAAAATAGAATTAGTTTACAAAGCAGATGATGTGATTTTAGTTAATTATTATAATTTAAACGCATTGTCAGAGTCTTTTCTGTGGAAGTACAGTAATGGAAATAAAGTAAGTGAAACAGGGCAAAGTATTTCAGAAGGACAAAATTGGGTTAGTCAATATGATGATCATAATAATCCATTTGTAAATATTTATATGTTTACTGAAGCTTTTAAGTATTATCTTGATTTAAGTAATAATAATCTAGTAAAGAGAGTATTTAATGGTGAAGCAAACAGCCCGGATAGTAGTTCAATGTCCTATACTTATAACTCATTGGGTTATCCGCTTACTGATTCATTGGTATTTGAAGGAGAAACAAGCACTATTCAGTATTTCTATAATCAATAATTTAATTAGTACTATTTATATAAGATCATGTGATAATTTCAAACTATCATTTTTTTGATCTGCTCCGATCTGATTTTAAAATTAAGTGTTTATTATGAGAAAAAAAATTTTAGTCCTACTGTTTATTTTTGTTTGTAGTTTTAGTAATGCACAAGTTGCGGTATCCAATTTCAGTGAATTTAAATTAAAAGAATTTGATCCGTCACTCTTTGACAGGGTAAAGAACACGACGACTATTTTTGTGTTGTCAGATTATTACACACCAGAAGAATATGAAAAGATCTTAAAAGAATCATGGACTTTTACTCCGTTTGAAGTAGTGAGTATTGCTGATTTTAATTTTAGCAATTATACATTAGGCAAATATTCATTTGCTCTTTTAAAAGGAGCTTCTCGGCGTATGGATAAAACAAGGGTAGCTTATTTTTTTATCGATTTTTTCCATTTGTCTGAAAAATATTCTAAAAAGAAGAAGAGAAATATTGAAGTTTACGAATGTTTTGCAAGAATTGAATTGATACCTCATGCTACTTTGTTAAGCGAAGCACTTATGCCGACAGGGAATTATGCACAGGACAAAGCATTTAATCCTGTTGGAACAAGCTATGAGACATTAAATTTTACGTTTGCGAATAAAAGAATGAGTGAAGCAGAAGAATACGTGTCCGGTATGGTATATAATGAAAATTGGTTTCATAATTATTCCTTAGGAATGTTGAAAAATAATTTTCAAAAGCTTAACAGTTTGCTGGAAAAAAAACAATTCTATGGTTTAAGTGAAGAAGAATACACAGATGAGGTAAAAAAGCTTAAAAAAGCTACTTTATACATTCCTGATTATTTGAAAAAAGAGTATAAAACAGGTAAATCTTCTAAACTGCATTATGATGATTTGACCGAAAAAGAGTTGGAAGATCTTTTGTCTGACTATCCATATAAAGCAGAATTTATCTCCGAGGAAGAATTAGATAAAAAAATTCTTTTAGGTGAAGAGATTTATTATCTTAAAGGAGGCTTTTGGTTGGGTTTTGTACAAGTGGTAAATGCTAAAACAGGAGAGGTGGTTTACAGAGACCGCAAAGTACTTTCCTATAATATCAGGAAAAAAGATTTCAAAAAATTAGCAAAAGCTATAAAATAGAAGATATTTCAATAGGACAAGACCCCGAAATCTTTGGTTTCGGGGTCTTGTTTTTATTACTATATTTGAAAAATAATTAGCATATTCTCAAATTAATTACATGCAATTCCGCACTGAAATACCTGTTCTGCAAAGTGAATGTAAGATTGATTACCATTCCGGTCTTTTGCTATTAGGTTCCTGTTTTGCTGAAAATATCGGGTCTAAATTCGAGTATTATAAATTTCAGGCTCATGTAAATCCATTCGGAATTATCTTTAATGCAGTTTCTTTAGAAAAATTGGTCAAAAGAGTAGTTGAAAAGGACTATTTTGCTGAAAAAGATATTTTCTTTCATAATGATTTATGGCATTGTTATGAAGTTCATTCCGAATTGTCAAATCCAAACAAAGAAGAGTTTCTGAAGGAATTAAACCAGCTCATTGATTCCGTAAATCAACAAATTCATAAACTAACACATTGTCTCATTACCTTAGGAACATCGTGGGTGTATAGATTAAGAGAAACGGAGCAAATCGTGGCTAATTGCCATAAAGTTCCACAAAAGGAGTTTACTAAAGAGTTGCTCTCGGTTGAAGAGAATGAGTTGAGCTTGCAGACTATCGTTTCGTTGATTCAATCCATAAATTCGGATGTGAAATTCATTTTTACCGTTTCCCCGGTTCGTCATATTAAAGATGGTTTTTTTGAAAATAATGTAAGCAAAGGAAATTTGTTTTCAGCTATAAATATACTTTTGTCATCTCGATCGAAGTCGAGAGATAAGATCCAAAATAAAGCATTAAAAGTTTTCGATTCCGGTCGAACTGAAAGTAGTATCAACTATTTCCCAAGCTACGAAATGGTTATGGATGAACTTCGTGATTACCGCTTTTTTGAAGCCGATATGCTACATCCTAATCGAGTAGCGATCGATTATATATGGGAAAAATTTTCCCAATCCTTTTTTACTGCTGAAACAGCATCTGTGATGAAGTCTGTAGAGGCTATTCAAAAGGGACTGGCTCATAAACCTTTTAATCCGGATACAGAGCAACATATTTTATTCCTCAATAAGTTAGAAGGTAAAATACAAATGCTTCAAAGTCAGTTCCCGTTCTTAAAATTTTCTTAAAATAGGGCATTTGCCGTATTTCATAGTGTACTTGTTTTTGTGAATTTTGTTTCAACTAATAATAAAAAATTTACACTTATGAAGACACTAAAACTATCTGCATTTTTTTATTTTTTGATTCTCTTTTTTTCTTTATCTAATTCAATTACAGCACAAAAGCTTATATCTTCAGATGAAGTCACCCCTCAGTTTTTAAAAGAAACTTTTGAAAATGCCTATATAAAGGTTGAAGAGGTTTCAGATACTTATATTAAAGTAAAAGATACTTATTCTGTTTATATCGATATAGATGCTAGTAAGAGATATGTTACTTTGTCAGGAGTTTACAAACTTTCAGATAAAGTGAATAAAGAGAAAGTATTAGAATTAATGAATAAGATAAATGGAGAAGTAGCCTTAATTAAGATTGTTTACTCAGAAAAGGCTAATAATGTGGGGTATTACTACTACTTTTTTACTGAAGGAGGCTTTACTCAAAAGTCGTTGATCGGAGCATTAAAATTGTATAAAAGTGCTTTGGATTTGAGCTTACAGAAAGATACGGAAATGTTAATCAAATAGAAAATGTTTAAGATCCAATTCCATAGTATTCTGTTAGTTGCTTTCAAAGTTTTAGTAGCACTCGTTTTACTATTGAATGTTTTGTATTGTATACTCTAAAAAATAATCATGAGAAAACTATTAAACAGTATGTTATTTGTTATAAGTCTGTTACTTGTGACAAGTATAAATTCGCAAACTATAAGTGAATTTAAAATTAAAGACAGAAGCACAGGAACAAATCAATTAAAGAAGAAGCCTAAAAAAATATTCGTAAATGATTTTGTAGTGCATTATCAGTTTTATAATCAAAAGGAAAAAACGTCAAAGGGAGGAATGTTAGGCAATGTATTAAAAGGAGACGCTAAATCAAAACTTTTTTTAGGTTTAGATAATTTAACCGAACAAGATTTTAAAGATATTACGGATGAATTGTTTTCTGATTTTAAAAGCCAGTTGGATCAAAAAGGATATGAGTTTGTTGATGGTAAAAATTACGAAAATACAGATGCGTTTAAAGGAAGAGAACGTATTGAAAATTATCCGGTAGATTATAATGTTTTTCCGGGAGTAGCTTCAGTTCACCCTTCTGATTATGCATTTTATTCGTCAAATGAAAATTTTTTGAAAATGAATTATAGTTCAAAACTATCTAAAGATTTAGAAGATGCAGTTGTAGCAAATGTAACGTTGTTTGTATTTTTTATAGAAGATAAAAATTCATGGTCCCAAAAGAATAAAAGCGCAAATATTAAAGTGGAAACGCAATTAAGAATTGTCGCTTATGATAATGTAAAAGCTATAAATGAGAAAGAAGTAAGTAAACTGAGAGCATTGACAATAGGAAAGAAAAAACAAGTTGATATTCCGGCTCAAAGTCAAATTGAATTTACTTGCGGAAGAAACCCGATTGGAGGTTCACCAGACGTGAGTTACATAGGAAACCTTAAAAACGATATTACAATAGAAGGTGCTTTTGTAAATACAACGATAAAAAATGAAGCTAAAAATGATGAAGATTACATCGGAACAGAAACAGCTTTTGGCAAAGTATACAGAGCTCAGAATATTACAGTAGCAAATAGTTATATTTTACCTGTCGATGTAGAAGAGTATAAAAAAGGCGTTGTAAAAGGCGGAAAAGCTTTCATTAAAGCACATATTCAAAATATCTTAGATTAAATTTTAATTCAATACTGTAAAGCTGTTCCGTTTAAGGTTCAGCTTTTTTATTTACGTTTTATATGAAAAAATACATAACACTTTTATGCATCGGTTTTAGCTTTTTAAGTTACGCGCAACAGCCTGATGTTAATTATAAAGATTTAGGTTTTACAAGAAAGATTAAAAAAGTAGAATCTTTTTCTTATGCTATGGAAGATAAATCGGTTACCGATAAATCAAGTGATAGTTATGAATTTGATGAGAATGGTAATATCATTCATCATGAATATCACGTGTTTGGCAAATATGCGAGTGCAACTTCCGAAAATTCTACGTATGACAATGGATTATTGGTAAAAAGAGAAATATTGGTAAAGAACAGACCTGGTTTCAACGCAATTCTTACATATCAATATGATAAAAAGAACAACTTGATCAAAAAGACGTATCAATCTTCTCAATACAAAAATGATTTTCTTTTTTCTTATGATAAAAGCAATAAGCTCGCTGAGATAAAAGGAATTTATGCTAATAATTATTCGGTTGAGAAGTTTTACTATGAAAAAGAGAAGTTGTTAAAATCGGTTACTCAATTTTTTTCAAAAGATACCGTACAATCTGAAACTATTAAATTGTATATTGATGAAAAACCGGCTTTAGAATATTATTCAAACGATACATTTCTTAAAGCATATTTGGAAGATGACAATGAATTCATCATGTTA
This sequence comes from Flavobacterium sediminis, assembly GCF_003148385.1. Classification (NCBI taxonomy): domain Bacteria; kingdom Pseudomonadati; phylum Bacteroidota; class Flavobacteriia; order Flavobacteriales; family Flavobacteriaceae; genus Flavobacterium; species Flavobacterium sediminis. The sequence continues at coordinate 2,266,560 of NZ_CP029463.1, forward strand.
CAAATGAACTATCCCGAGCCCATTCAGAATATGAACGGTATAGAATCGGAAATAAAATATGAAGAACTGTCAAATGGACAATTAAAAGAAAATTTTTTTAATGATAGAAATGAAATCTACCGTAAAATTGATGTGAGAGAAGTTTTAAAACAAAATCAGAATAACGATTGGATTGCGAAAGCAGGGGTTGATAATCGTTATAACAAGTACACTTATTATGTTTTCAGAAAAATCACCTATGCTGACGGAAGCATTAGTGGTTCAACAGAATTCAATATTTTTTTAGTTAATGAGTTAAAGTCAAAATTGAATGACTAAAAAGATTGGCCCTATTTTCTATTTGGTAATTCTTATAGCCTTTTGTTCCAATGTTTCACAGCCTGGGATTTACAATGCTGGTGGAACAGCTTTTACCATGTTATTTCCACAAGATTCATTGACCTACAAAAAGGTCCAAATGCAGGAAGAGTCCATTTATATTCAATTATATAAAGGTTTTGCAGTAGTTAAAGGAACGTATAAAATGGTTAATAATTCAAATGAGAAATTGCATTTTACAATGGGATATCCCATAAACGGAATTTACAATGGCGGTGAAGCCGACTTAAATCAAGTACAATTAGATTCGTTGTATAAATTTAAGATCAAAGCAAGCGGAAATGAATTACCTATCAATGAAATGCTGATCGGCGATTCGGGTAACGCTACAGTTTTTAAAAATGAGAATTGGTTTACCTGGTTCGTGGCTTTCAGCCCAAAGGAAATTAAGGAAATTGAAGTTTATTTTTTAGTTAATACCAATGAAGGAGGGATTACAAAAGGATATACTCAAAAACAGAAAAATGCTTTTATTTATTTACTGGAATCCGGTAGTGTTTGGAAACAACCAATTGAGAAAGGGAAATTTATAGTAGAACTCAAAGACGGATTAAAAATTAGCGATATTGCCGGAATTTCTTCTCATTTTAATTTTCAGGTTAATCAAGATGAAACAATTTTAATCGGAGCTAAAACTGATTTTTCACCAATACCAAAAGACAATCTGATTGTTACATATGGAGAAAAAATTCCAAATTTTAATTTTCAAGATTTTTTAGACCAGTCAGAAGATTTGTTTAATCAAATAGATGCTTTTTCTCAGCAAACTGAATTTAGAACCACTAAACCATTTATTTCAAAAAATCCTTATGAAATAGAACCTGATTTTTGGTCCTTTCTACCGGTGGTAGCCTTAATTTTAGCCTTTATAACCCCTCTTGCTTTTGGAGTTTTCGGGATTTATTTTGTGATTAAAAGCATAAAAAAGAAAAACAGAAATTGATTTCAGAAAAGAGGAGAGTAAATACGGCAATTGCCGTATTTTTTTTACTAACGACCTAAATTAAGTTTACATACTTATTAGAATAATGAAAATGAAGTTTAATTTTTATTTGTCTTTTTTGATACAATTGGCATATTGCCAGATGTTTTTTGCACAAAGTTCAGCCATTAGAGAGATTGATTCTATAAATAATAGACCTTTCAATAAGAAGATTGAAAACCTTTTTGATTCCGAAAAAGTCTTTAAAAATAATTTAGCCAAAGCACAAGCAAACAATTATCAGATCGGTATTGCTGAAAGTTATGAGAACCTGGGTTTAATATATTATTACCAAGGGAAATACGAATTAAGTCATAAATACAATGTGTTGGCAATTAAGTCTTTTCAAAGTCAAAAAAAATGGAATAAAGTAGCTAAAGTTTACGGCGAGTTCGGATACCAGATGAAACGAAGAAATTTGCCGGAAGCAATAGGTTATATGCAAAAAGGAATAAAATTAGCAGAAAGATTAAAAAATGATTCAGAATTAAAAATATTGTATGACAATTATGGCGTGCTGAAAGAAATGAAGCTGGAATACGATAGCGCTTTTTATTTTTACAACAAATCATTAAAAATTAAAGAAATACAGAAAGATAGTATCGGAATTCCTTATAGTCTTAATAAAATCGGATTGTTACATTTGACAGAAAAGAGATTTAATGAAGCAAAAAGAAATTTTGATAAAGCCTATAAAATCAGGCTTAATATTGACGATAAAATAGGAATTGCAGAAAGTCTGAATTTCTTTGGAACCTATTATTATGAGATTAAAGATTTGGATAAATCGATACAATATTTTAAGAAGGCAATTGGATATAGTAAAAAACATAAGTATACTTATCTGACACAAGATAATTTACAAAGAATATCTGATGCTTATGAATTGAATAATAACTATAAAGCGGCATTAGATAATTTTAAAAAATATGTAGTGTATAAAGATAGTCTGGCCGGTATTGAGATACGAATAAAGCAAGCTGAACTTGACACAAAATTTATTACAGAAGAAAAAGAACGCCAAATACTTTTACAGCGTGCACAGTTAGCCGAAAAAAACATGTACATCATTATTGTTTTAGCATTGTTATTAATTTCGGTTTTGTTAGGCTACTTTATTTATAACAAGCAGAAATTAAAAAACATTCAATTACAAAAAGAAAACCAGTTAAGAGATGCGTTATTAAAAATTGAAACACAAAATAAATTACAAGAGCAACGTCTTCAAATTTCAAGAGACTTGCACGATAACATAGGGGCACAATTAACTTTTATTATCTCATCTATCGATAATTTAAAATATGCTTTAAGAAACCAAAATCCGAAAGTAGATGAAAAGTTAACGAATATTAGTTCCTTTACCAAAGAAACAATTATTGAATTGCGCGATACTATATGGGCTATGAACAAAGAAGAAATTACAGTTGAAGATTTAGAAACACGCATTTCAAATTTTATAGAGAATGCTAAAATTTCTTTAAGTGGTATCCGGTTTAATTTTATAAGTAATTTAAAAGCAACAGAGTTAACACCATTTTATTCGCGTGACGGAATGAATATTTATCGCATTATTCAAGAAAGTGTAAATAATGCGATAAAACATGCAAAGGCTTCTAAAATTGAAGTTTCAATACAGAAAATTAACAATCAAATTATAGTTACAATAGAGGATAATGGCAATGGCTTTAGCGTTTTAGAAACGGAAAAAGGAAACGGATTAAATTCTGTTCATAAAAGAGCTGCTGAACTAAATGCAAAAATAAATTTGGTATCAAATGAGAACGGAACCACTATAAAGATTTATCTGAATGCATAATGCCTATAAATTTCATCTTTAAGATTGATTGAGTAGATAAAAATAACTAATTTAACCTCGTTTAACATTATTTTTAAGAATGATGATTTTGAAGTTTAAGGTTTCTATTTTAGTTGTATTTTCTTTTTTTTCTGTTTTTTCCCAGCAAACTAAAACAGATAGTCTGTATCATATAATCAATACTACAAAAAACGATTCGACTAAAGTAGCGGTTTATAACCAAATTGTTTGGAAATACCTTTTTAGCGATAAAAAAAAGGCAAAAGAATTAATTGATACTTCTGAGAAAATTGCACTTGCAGCTAATGAAAAGTTTGGATATAATTCTTTGTTGGGAATAAAAGGTATTTATTACGACGTAAACGGAAAATCAGATTCGGCAAAGTACTTTTTTGAAAAGTCTTTAGAATATAGCAGAAAAAATAAATTTTTAGTGCATGAGGGTCATACACTAAATAATTTAGGAATGTACAACTGGAATCAGGGTAATTTTGAAAAAGCACTCAACTATTATTTTGAATCTATAAAACTGAACCAAAAAATACCGGAAAAGCAAAGAGGAAATATAGATGCTAATTACAACAATATCGGACTAATTTATCAGGAAATGCATTTGTATGACAAAGCAATAAATTATCATTTAAAAGCACTTAAATTACGAAAGCAAACCAAATATATAGCAGCACAAATTGCAAGTCATAATAATTTAGGAATTTGTTATAAAGAGCTTTCTCAAATGAAAAAAGCAAAAGAATCATTTGAAGAATCCATTGCATTAGCCAAACAGATCAATCCCGGTAACGAATATTATACAGCTATCGAAGGTTTGGCCTCTGTTGAATATAAATCGGGAAATTATCAAAAAGCACGTGATTTATATTTACAATCATTAAACCGGCCGAAAGAAGTACCAATTAATTCTAAAACTAAGGTTAATTTATATAGTAGTCTGGCTAAGGTTTATATAAAACTTAAACAACCCGGAGAAACTATTCGCTATGGCGAATTATGTTTAAATGAGCTACAGTTGTCCAGTGAGAATAAAGACTATGAAGTTGAAGTATACAAGCCTTTAGCAGAAGCTTATTATACGATAGGGGATATCGAAAAAGGTTCTTATTACAATTCTAAATTTTACGAAAAAACTACCCAAAAGTTTAAAGAAGAAAGTGCTGAATTTTTCCAGGAGTTAGAAGTGAAATATGAAACAGAGAAAAAAGAAAAAGATTTAGCTCAAGAAAAGGTAAAAGTTGCCGAGCGCGAACTTCGCATAAAAAATAAAAATAACCTATTGCTCATTTCAGGATTTATAATTTTGAGCATTCTTCTTTTATCATGGATGTTTTTAAGCCAACAAAGATTTAAAAACAAACAATTACAAAAAGAAAAAGAACTTTCAGAAGCATTATTGAAAATAGAGACCAATAATAGATTACAAGAACAACGTTTAGCAATTTCCAGAGATTTGCATGACAACATTGGTGCGCAATTAACATTTATAATATCTTCAATCGATAGTTTAAAAATGTTTTTAACGAATGGCGAAGAAAAAGTAATTCAGAAATTATCAAATATCAGCCAATTTACTAAAGAGACAATAACAGAACTTCGGGACACAATCTGGGCTATGAATAAAGATGAGATATCGGTAGAAGACTTTAAAACCCGAATTTCAAACTTTATCGAACAGGCAAAAGTATCCTTATACGGCATTTCATTTGAGTTTACCTGTAATCTCCCCAAAGAAACATCTTTCAATTCTAAAGACGGAATGAATATTTATCGTATTATTCAAGAAAGTGTAAATAATGCAGTTAAACATGCAAAAGCAACAAAAATAGAAGTTATTGTAAACAAAGTAAATCAACAAATAGAAGTTATAATTAAAGACAATGGTAATGGATTTGATGTTTCAGACAATTCTTCTGGAAATGGTTTAAATTCAATTAAAAAAAGAGCTTTAGAAAGTAATTGCAAGATAAAGTTTGAATCCGGTTCTACCGGAACAATCGTTTCGTTACTGTATTAAAATAGGGCAATTGTCGTATTGACTTAAAATGGACATTTTTTCATTTTTGGGGAATAATCAACCTTTTTTTAAATGAAAAAAATTACTCTTGTCTTTTTTATATTGTTGACAATAACAATACAATCTCAAACAGTTGTTTTTCATGATTCTTTTAAAGACGACAAAAACAAATGGGTTACCACTAGCGATAATTTTAAAGCGTACATAAAAAGAGACGCATTAGTTATCGAAAATATAGATAATGAAAAAACGAAATGGCTACTCTATAATCTATCTTCATTTGATTTTAATCCCGATCAAGTTGATTTTGACCTTGAGGTAAATATCAAAGTAACCGATTTTAAAAAAGAAAATGCTACTTACGGTCTCGTGTGGTCCGGTTATAACGACAATTCGTACTATGACGTTTTTAGAGTTACTCCTGATAAGCAACTACAATTGTATCAATATCTAAACGGAACATTCGATTATTATTCAGCTTGGAAATCATATCCGTTTATTAACGGTAAAAACAAGAACAATTATTTTAAAGTTGAAAAAAGAGCAAATCTGATCTTTGTGTATTTGAATGGAAATTTAGTACATCGGTCAGGAGAACGTGATTATTATGGCTCAAAGATCGGATTCATTTTAGATGCTAATATGACCATTGTAGTAGATGAGGTAAAAGTTACCCGGTTTCCAATTGAAATAGATGTAGTTGATTCGTTTGATCCCAATGTAAAAATAGAAAAACTTCCTGAGTTTATTTCGTCAAAAGAATACGAAGAAACGAATCCTGTTATTTCTGCAGACGGACAATACTTATATGTAGACAGGAAAGATTGTGATTTGAACCTTGGTGGAAATAAAGACGATATTTGGTATTCCGTAAAAGACGAACAGGGAAATTGGACAGCGCTTAAAAATATGGGAAAACCACTAAATAATGAAGATTATAATTTTGTAATCTCTTCTTCACCTGATAACAACATGCTCTTGTTAGGAAATCGGTATACCGAAGACGGCAAAGCTGCCGGTTCAGGAGTTTCGGTTTCAAGGAAGACCGCTGCAGGTTGGGAAATACCGAAATCGATGACCATAAAAGACTATGCCAATGTTAACATGTATGTAGGTTATTTTTTAGCTAATGATAACAAGCATTTGATAATGTCTGTGGAAAGAAAAGATCAGGGATTAGGAAAAAAGGATCTATATGTTAGTTTTTTAGAAGGAGAAAATTTATGGTCAAAACCGGTACATTTAGGAAACGTAGTTAACACTTTTGAAGACGAAACGAACCCTTTTTTAGCTTCCGACGGAAAAACATTGTATTTTGCTTCAAGAGGACATAAAGGCTATGGAGGTTATGATTTATTTGTAACGAAACGCCTGGATGATACCTGGCAAAATTGGTCACCGCCAAAAAATTTGGGAAATGTTATTAATTCCAAAAAAACAGAGTTAAGTATATTTTTATCCGCAAAAGGAGACAAAGCATATTTGTCACGTTCAAGGGATATTTGGGAAATTGACAATTCTGTAAAACAAGATCCTGTAGTTCTCGTAAAAGGGAAAGTGTTTGATGCCAAGACAAATGAAATACTTTCGACAACTATAGTTTACAATAATTTAGTAACCGATAAAGAGCTTGGAACTGCAATTTCAGATCCTACAAACGGAAGTTACAGCATTGTATTGCCATTTGGCGAAAAGTATAGTTTTATGGCACAAAAAGAAGGATATTTTGCGGTAACACAAAACGTAGATTTGTCCGATTTAAAAGAATATAAAGAGATTACAGTCAATTTATATCTGAACCCGATAGAAAAAGGACAAACCATACGCTTAAACAATATTTTCTTTGATTCCGGAAAATATGATTTGTTACCGGAGTCTAATGCCGAATTGGATAGATTGTACAAAGTATTACGAGAAAATCAAAAGCTTACTATTGAAATAGCAGGTCATACAGATGCAGTAGGTTCAGATACAAATAACATGACACTTTCTAATAAGAGAGCTAATGCCGTTATGAACTATCTGACAGCCAAAGGAATTGCAAAAGATCGATTAACGGCAAAGGGATATGGTGAAACCAAGTTTATTGTAACCAATGAAACCGAAGAAGGGAAACAACAGAATAGGAGAGTGGAATTTGTAATTATTGAATTGTAATGAAATTGACGCATTTTTTTACAAAAGAAAACCAGTCCGTTTGGTTAATGGCATTGTTCTACTTGCTGTTGTTGCTAACAGAGAAAATCAGTGCAACCGAAATGGTGATTTTATATGCAGTGGAAACCGTCATTATAAGTGCTTTTCATGTATTAAAGATGTTTGTATTGACATTCAAAAAAGGAAACTCTAAAGAAGAAAAAGGGATGGGAGTGTTTTTTACATTCTTTTTCATTATTCATTATGGGTTCTTTGTATTCTTGCAAACATCCTTTTTCTTCCTTTTTCTCTCTTTTGCAGATGATCGTATTACCGATTCATTCGGGCTGCAAAATATTAATACCATATTAGGCTTAGAAGGAATTAAAATTGGTTTAGTCTTTTTGATTATAACCAATTTTTTAAAGTTTTGGTTTAATTTTTATAAATCTGATTATTATAAAGGCTTAAGAGTTGAGTTGTATATGTTTCAGCCTTATATTAGGATCATCATTCAACAAATTGTAGCTATTTTACCGGGCTTTTTCATTATTTTCGGGAAATCCGGTATTGCGGTAGCGATTGTATTAATCGTTGTCAGAACAATAATAGATGTAGCTATAGATAAAGCCAAAAATAACGAACATTTTTTCAATAAAGTACTTCATAAATTTATTATTAATTTAGACGAAGAAGATGTAGAGAAAAAAGAACAAGCCGTTTCATTTTTAAAAATGATCATAAAAGAATAAATAATATGCAAAATATCCGATTAGCAATTATAGATGATAATAGTTTTTTGATTAATGCCATTAAAGAAAAATTATCTTTTTTTAATGATATCCAAATAAAATATACAGCTAATAACGGTCAGGAGATAATAGAAAAATTAGCGAAAGACAAAAATCTTGAAGTATTGTTAATGGATATTGAAATGCCGATGATGAACGGAATTGAAGCAACCCTTGAGATTAAACAGCGCTATCCTCAGATCAAAATCATTATGCTGACGGTTTTCGATAATGATGAAAATATATTTAATGCTATTAAGGCGGGTGCCGATGGTTATTTGTTAAAAGAAGTAGATCCCAATTCACTCTATCAGGGAATTCAGGAAACCTTATCAGGCGGAGCCGCTATGACGCCGTCAATTGCTTTAAAAACATTAAAACTGCTCCGAAATCCTATAAATCTTGAAGAAGACCAGACAGAATCAGAAGAAATAAAATTATCATCACGAGAGATAGACGTTTTAGAACAGTTAAGTAAAGGACTGAGCTATACGGTAATCGCGGAGAATTTATTTTTGTCGCCCTCAACAGTCCGTAAGCATATCGAAAATATTTATTCAAAATTACAAGTCCATTCAAAACTGGAAGCAGTACAAAAGGCTAAAAAGAATAACTTAATTTAAGTATCTTCGTGTAGTAAAATTTGTATCTATGGCACGAAATACTTCTACCGAAACCCAAATTAAAAATATAGTAACCCCCGTTATTCAGGCTATTTTTAAATCAGGAAAGGCTATTTATATTATTATTATAGCAGTTGTTTTTTATTTTGGGTACCAATATTTCACTCAAAAAAAAGAAGACAACGTAACATTTAATTCCGATTTAATTGAAAAAGAAATTAAGAATGTCGGTAAACTAATAGTAACAGAAGGGAAATTTTCTGAAGTAGTCACTTATAAAGATCAGCAGAAATATTTAATGGATTTGGTTTCTTTTGAAAAAAAAGCTTTGATTGTAGCCAATGCCAATGTTACCATTGCTTATGACTTACGTCAGATAAAATATAACATTGATCAGGAAAAGAAAACCATAACCATAACCTATGTTCCTGAACCGGAACTCAAGATCAATCAGGAACTACAATTCTATGATATTAATCAAAGTCGTTTCAACCCTTTCGGGGCAGAAGATTATAATAAGATCAATCAAAAAGTAAAAGAAGTCATTACAAAGAAAGTTGAACAATCAACGTTAAAGTCGAATGCCGAAAATCGTTTGCTGAGTGAACTTTCTAAACTTTTGATCCTAACCAATACAATGGGGTGGACGTTAGAATACAACGGAAATATCATTCAGAAAGATTCAGATTTTATTAAAGGGCTGACTCCCTGATATAAAAAAACGCTGATCTCAGATCAGCGTTTTCAATTTTGGTTTAAAGTTTGCTTTCCAGTGATGTCCAGCCACCACCGTTAATGCAATCAATTCCGTTTTGCTTCAGAATAGAAGTAGCCTGAGCACTTCTCATACCACTTCTGCAACAAGCAATAATCGGTTTGTTCCATTTTTTAATTTCTGAAATTTTACCGTTTAAAACTTGAAGCGCAATATTTTTTGAACCTTTAATGTGTCCTTCTGCAAATTCTTCAGGAGTTCTTACATCAAGAATTACAGCACCTTTTTGTACGTATTCTTGAACTTCATTAGCTTTATTGCCAAAGCCTAAAACATCTAAAATACCCATAATCTTCTTTTTTTGTCAAAGGTAGTATCGATCGCAAACAAAATCTGTAACAAATGTTACGATGATGCATGTTCCTTTTCTAGGATTAAGTTAATACCATTGTCTATTAAATGAGCTACTTCCGGGCGATGTTGTTTTACATTTTCTAAGTGATTTTTTACTTTCAAACTCAAATCGTCATTATGATTTTGGTGCGCTAATTCTAAGATCTCTACAGATAACAGCCAATCATTCGGATGATTTCCGGAAACCGCTCCGAAAGCTTCTTTTAACGTAATTTCGGCTGGTTTTCCTTCTCGAATTAAGCGAACATTTTTGTATAAATTTTCTAATTCCTCACGTTCCGGCGATTTTTTCTGTTTGATCGTTTGAGTTGAAGGGACATGATTCACCATATCAAAACTCGTAACGTCAGCAGGACCGGAAAAAGAAGCAATTACTTTTTTTCCTACCGCCATATCATAAATACCCCATTCAGGTTGAAACAATACAGTATCACCTTGGGTTACCGTACAATTTTTGAATTTTATCAATAAAATTTTGCCTTGAATATTTCGCGTTCCGGTAATGATTTCTCCGGTTACTTTAATATTACCTTCAAATTCTAAAGTTACTTGCTCACCTTCATAAATGTCATAAGCACTCAGATCGCGCGGACTCATATCTTCAATTGCCAGATTGATTCCTTTAAGTTTACCAATCGGAGAGCCAAAACCTTCTGCATGATATGCTGTTCCGTGACCTACTAATTCTTTTTCGCGATAAGCCAAAGCTGTTTTTCCGGTAGTTTGAATATAAACCGGTTTGCCTTCATCTTCTAAAACATGGGTAAAAACACCTGATATTTGTAATCCGGTACTTAATTCAATTGTCCCTAAAGCTTTAGAGTCAATTAATTTTTTAATACCCGAAAGCCCTCCGGTGCGCAACGCCATTTTATTAGCAAACTCTTCTAAGACCATACTTAGATGAGCAAAATCAGGTGTTACATACAATTGCGGTTGCGGTTTGGTGATATCAAAACTTTGATCGGCCGCTTCAATAGTATAAGGAATCTTTTTAACGGCGTCTGTCATACACCATGCGCTTTCGCCGATGGATGACAACAGCCCGGCACCGTAAATTTTGGGGTCTTCAACGGTTCCGATCAATCCGTATTCAACAGTCCACCAGTGTAAATTACGAATGCGCGCCATTTCAGACAATTCCCCCATATTATTTTGTAGATAATCTACGCGATCTTCAGCCGCTTTGATTTCTTCTTCCGGTGTATCTTCGGCTTCTTTTAAGATTGAAAGTAAGCGAATGGCTTCATACATTTCGTAATCTCTGGCCGATGAAATAGCTTTACAGCCTATTTCTCCGAAGCGACGTAAATATTCGGCATATTCAGGATTGGCTATAATAGGCGCATGACCGGCTCCTTCATGAATAATATCCGGAGCAGGGGTGTATTCAATATGTTCTAATTGACGAATGTCAGAAGCTATAACTAAAACATTATAAGCCTGAAATTCCATAAAAGCATTTGGCGGAATGAAACCATCAACAGCAACTGCGGCCCAACCGATTTCTTTTAAGATACGGTTCATGCCATACATGCTGGGAATAGATTCGATATCAATCCCTGTTTTTTGAAGTCCTTCTAAATACGATTCATGCGCTACTTTTGACAGATAGTCAACATTTTTTCGCATGACATAGCGCCAAACGGCTTGATTTATAGGAGTGTATTCCTCATAATTTTGAGGTTTTATAAACTGTTTAAGATGAGCAGGAAGCCTGTCAATCAAAGGATTACTTTCAAAAGCGGTATTCATAGTTTTAGGGTTGTGTTTGTTTATGTAAAGCTACGAAAATAACTTATTATTTGAATTGTTGTTGTCCTTTTTTCAAAAAATATAAGCTATTTTTATATATTTAGTAAAAAATAGCTTCTTGATCCGTATTTGTTGCGAATTATTAAATGAAACAGTGTAAGGCAATAATGATTTATTGTGACTCTTCTCCTAATTGTTGGTTGGTTCTTTTCCTGTTTTTCAGAATATTCAAATAGTGAAGTGCTAATTTGTTATTGTAGTCGGTGTAGGATTGTGTTGCCCAATTAATAGCTTGATCTAAATCTCCGTTAATTTCGTTGATGATAGCCATGTTGTAATACGCTCTTCCGGCAATTTTAGAGTTCTTATTTTTAGTTTCTAACAACCATAATTCAGCAGCGCTGTCCCATTGACCGGCTCGGGCTCTTCTTTTGCCAATTTCAAAGTTATTGGTTCCTCTAACGAAATATTCTCTGGAAACTCTAATGGTGTAAGGGAAAATCCTATATGTATAATCAATTCCTATGTTTTTACTGATATTTAAAACAGCATCTTTTCTGTTTTTAATGGTTTCAAATGCTTTTACCGGATTAATTCCTTTTCCGGTTAAAGTGATTCCTTTAGAAGAAGCAAAGACATCTCGTATAACTTTTTCTTGATTGTCGTAAATTCTCCATCCCCATTTAATAAGTGTACTTACAGTAGCTTCCTGTTCTATTACGGGGACTTTAATGCCAAAAGCATTTGTAACCTGACTTGTTACGGCTTTATAACGTATATTAGAATCGGTGTCGTAAAAGGACAATTCGTAAATAGCATCTAAATTTTCTTGCTGACAAATTTGGTTGATTTTTTCCCAGCTTAATTCGTTCGAAAATTGGTCAATACCATATTGCTTAAAGTCTACACTGTCTATGATAGTAACATATTCCATCCGGTTTGTTTTCTCTAATTCCGATTTTAAACTTTCAACAGTTATTTCAGAACCTTCTTTATCTAATTCTTTTCCCTCCATAGTCAGGATTTTGTCAATGGCATCAATAGCTTCATATTTTTTGTCAGGGATACTTCTGTTTATGATGCCGACACGCTGAACTTGTTTGCTTAAATAAACCGGAGCCGGTTGTGTGGCATTCATGGTTAAATTATTGGTAGAACTACAGGAAACAATCAATGCAGATAATAGCAATAAAAAGAGGTAGTTATTTTTCATGGGTGAAATGTTTAGCTGTTAAAAATAACCAAATTTTATGCCAATAAAAAAGGTTTCAGATCATGATCTGAAACCTTTTGTTCTTTTGAGACAAATAAATCAAATTATCTGATACTGTCTTTTTTAGGTTGAAGCTGGTAAATACTGTCTGATTTTATATTCTCTAAAGGAATAGTATCATTAATTGCAGTATTCAAAAGCGTTTTTACGGTTGCAGTATCTGTTTGAATACTATCTTTTTGTAAAGGATGAATAAGTGTATCTTTTACAGTTGTTTTTAAAGGTTCTTTACCTGCCGTTGAATCTGCAACCGGGGCTATAGTTTCTTGTAAAGGCGTGATAGTATTATTTTCAGGAGCATTTTCATCATAGATGGTTTCTTCCAGATCTTCTGTTTTTTTACCTAACTGAATTTTGGGCTCGTCCTGAGTTCCGGTAACCTTTATAGGAATTCCGATGATTCCTAACGGTGGCAGACCAATGCGCATTTTTAAATTCAAATTACCGTCAAAACTGGTTTGTCCTTCAAAGCGCAAACGGAAAAGCGAGACCTTGGCTTTAAAACGCTCTATGTTGATAATATTGTTCTTAATAGTAGATTTTATGATGATCTCAGATAAATCCGGATCTTTTAAACTGCTGTATTCGGTTTTTTCGGAAACAACATTCATCAATCTGAAGTTGTTCATCTTCACTTTTTTAACCGTGATTTCTCCACCGCCTTCCAGTGATGGCATAATCGGTTCCATTTTATTGTTTAAAACACCTTTAATCGCGTAATCCATTCCTATAATTCCTTCTGCATTTTCAGCACTGGAAGCCAATTCCCGAAAGAGTTTGATCTCATTATAAGCGCGTTTAATGTCAAATTCAGCAGCCTTCATTTTGAAATCAAAATTAGCTTTTTGTGTGCCTGTATTTTCATACGAACCATTCATCAATGCGCTAGCATCAATAATGTTGAGTTTTCCGTTGTTTAGCGCTATTTTTCCGTTTTGAATAGTAACTTTTCCGGTAATATTTTCAATATTGATATCTTCATAGACCAATTTTCGGGCGTCCAGATCAAATCCTAAATCCAGGTTTGTAGGAACTTCCATAACCTGATTGATGGTACTTTCTATATTTTTTTCTTTTTTACTCTCGGTTTGTGTTTGAATCTCTTTGGTAAAGAAAAACTCATTTGTATTCAATAATGTTGAGTTTAATTTGAAATTCCCTTTTAAAACTTCTCTGTCTGAAAGGAAGAAGTTTATGGCATTTTGGAAATAACCATTCATGCTAACATCTGAACTTCCGTATTTTCCTTTAAAATCGTTAAAGTTCAGATTGTCTTGGTTGAAAATAAAAGTTCCGTTTTCAATGACAAAAGGTAAAGGTAAGAACGTTGTTCGGGTTGCTATTTTTTGAACCGAAAGTGTCCCTTTGTTTTCCAGTTTTGCATAATTTCCACCAGTGGCATCACTTTGTTTGCCTTTCAGACTAATATTGGCAGTTATTTTTCCGTTAACGTCAATTCCATCAACTTTAAAAACCTGATAGATCTTGCCTACATTCAAAGTTCCATTTGCTGCAATGTTGTAAGCTACATCGTCAAAGTTTTGGAAATGAGCAGCCAATTGAAACGGTTCGTTTTCAAAAGTAAAATGACCTTTTGTGATGTCTAACGAAGCGTCTTTAAAGTAACCGCTTGGGTTATTTAACTTCGCATCCAATTGAATATTTTGAATAGCATTTGGATAATAAGTCGTCTTAATAGTTCCGTTTTCCCAATTGAAAGTTCCTTTTGCTTTGGGGAACAATCGTTTTCGGGCATTATAATTTCCGTTGGCAACAATATCAGCAATTAATTTTCCGCCCAATTCAAAATTCGGAATTTGTAAAGCAGAAGAAACGAACCCTAAATCTAAATTTGATTTAATTCTACTGTCTATTTTCATTACATCACCGAAACCACTTGATTTTAGAATGGCACTTAAGTTGTTCTTATTGACATCAAAATATAAAGAATCTAATTTAACCTCCAATTGACTTACATCTAAATTAGGTAATTTGGTTTCTAGGTTCAGATATAAATTTTCGATGGGGAAGGGAGCATTTTGATGTTTTATATAACCGTCACGAACGTTAATAGCAAAGTCGATTTCCGGTTGTTTATTTTCAGAAACGATATAATCGCCTGTTAAGTTGAAAGCGGCGTCTGTTTTTCCTTTGGTTTTGGTGTCTTTGACCCACTTTCCGAATTCCGGTGGTAAAGCCGAAAACAGGTCTTCCAGATTACTATTAGTGGTTTTAACTTTAAAATCCATTTTATAGCCATTAGAAATAAAGTCAAAAAAGCCACTGAATTCGATAGGTAATTTATTGATGATTAGGTCATTCTTCTCAAAAAGAAACGATAAAGAGTTGGTATTGATCTTAGTAATCAGATCGGCTTTTACCTTTTTATCTTTCAAGTATTCTTTTTTGTCATACGTCAAAGAAAGTTGGTCAATTTGCGCTCTGGTCTTTAAGTCGAAATTAGCGTTTTGCAGATCACCTGTACCTCTGTAATTCAAGCCTTTTAATACAATTTTCATTTTAGCAGACTTGTCGTTATAAACTAATTCACTATTTTTAATAATAATGCGTTTCAGTTTTAATTGACCTTCGTCAGAAGATGTCTGTGTTGTATCTGCATTTGATTTGTAGACATTATAATTAGCTTCTCCGAAACGGTTAACCTGAATATTAATCTTAGCATCATCCAGATAGATCTCGTCAATTTCGGTTTCCTGTCCCAAGATCAGGCTGAAAACATTAATACCCAGTGAAACCTCTTTAGCATTGACTAAAGATTGCTTTTTAAACGGTTCAGAACCATTCAGGTTCAACTCATTCAATGTTAAAGTTAAAGATGGAAAATGCTTAAAGAAAGATAAATTAGAGTCTTTAAAATTGAGTTCGCCGTTTAAATGGGTATTAGCAGTAACTTTAACTTTTTGTGTAATAGTATTAGTAAAAACAAAAGGGAAAGCCAATAATATGAGGATTAAAGAACTAAAACTAATCAGGAAGATTTTTACAATTTTAAGCGTCTTTTCTTTTGGGGTTTTCATCTGAAATTTCTTAATTAAACTGCAAATGTACAACGAACCCAAGAATAAAGTTTAAAAATTTAGTTAAGGTTAAAAGAAATTTCGATAAAATGAATAAAGAGGCTGTAAAGCCTCTTCAAGTTTAACGTATCAATTGAGTAAACAAATCTTCTTTTTCGTTTAAATAACGGTATTGATATCCTTTTTGTAACATTCGTTCTTTTAAAGGAACAACATCCTCTTGTTTTTTAATTTCAAGCCCGACAATTACAGGTCCGGTTTCGCGGTTATTTTTCTGAGCAAACTGAAAATAAGTAATATCGTCCTCTTCGCCTAAAACGTCGTTGACAAATTCTTTTAAAGCGCCCGGACGTTGCGGAAATTGGATCATAAAATAATGTTTCAAACCTTCGTATAAAAGCGAACGCTCTTTGATCTCTTCGGTTCTTAGAATATCATTGTTACTTCCGCTTACAATACAAACGACAGTTTTGCCTTTAATTTGTTCTTTATAAAAATCTAATGCCGCGATAGATAATGCACCTGCGGGTTCTACAACCATTGCATCTTCATTGTACAAACGTAAAATAGTAGAACATACTTTTCCTTCGGGAACCAAAATTATATCGTCAACTAAATTTTTACTGATCGCATAAGTAAGGCTTCCCACTTGTTTCACAGCAGCACCGTCTACAAACTTATCGATGCTTTCCAGAGCTACATTTTTGCCTTTTTCTATGGCAGTTTTCATGGAAGGAGCACCAAGAGGTTCCACGCCGATAATTTTTGTGTTTGGACTAACCGTTTTTAAATAGGTCGCTACGCCCGAAAGTAATCCGCCACCGCCAATCGGAATAAATACATAATCGATAGGTTCTTTACATTGCTCTAAAAATTCTATGGCAACTGTTCCTTGTCCGGCAATTACTTTTTCATCATCAAACGGATGGATAAATGTTTTGTGGTTTTCTTCGGCATCTTTTTTGGCACTTGCATAAGCATCGTCAAAAGTGTCGCCCGTTAAAATAATTTCCACAAATGATTTTCCAAATAATTGTACTTGTTTGATCTTCTGTTTCGGTGTGGTTTTGGGCATATAAATGCGACCTTCAATTTTCAATAAGTTGCACGAATAGGCTACACCTTGCGCATGATTTCCGGCGCTGGCACATACAATTCCGTTTTGTTTTTCCGCTTCGGAAAGCGATTTGATTTTATTGTACGCTCCTCTGATTTTGTAGGAGCGCACAATTTGTAAATCTTCTCTTTTTAATAAAATTTTAGCCTGAAATTCTTCTGATAAATTCATGTTTTCACTTAAAGGCGTCGAAGGTACCACATCTTTAAGTTGTTCTTTGGCTTTTAGAATTTCATTGTATAAGTTCATTTTGTTAATTTTTGGGTCTCAATTGACGAACCGTTGCGCCGGCTTGCCACATTTCACTTTCTCTTAATTCTTTTAATTCGGCTTCCAGTTTTTCGCGGTAATCCGGTTTACTGTTTGAATCAATAGATTTTTGTGCTTCGTTTCCGGCTTTTACTTCGCTGTATAATTTTTCGAAAACCGGTTTAGTAGCTTCTTTGAACGGTTTCCACCAATCTAATGCGCCTCTTTGCGCTGTAGTCGAACAATTGGCATACATCCAATCCATACCGTTCTCTGCAACTAAAGGCATTAAACTTTGCGTTAATTCTTCAACTGTTTCGTTGAAAGCTTCAGACGGTGTGTGACCGTTTTCACGTAATACTTCGTATTGAGCCGCAAAAATTCCTTGAATAGCTCCCATTAGTGTTCCGCGTTCTCCGGTTAAATCGGAAGTTACTTCTTTGTAGAAATCAGTTTCGAACAGGTAACCGGAACCGACACCGATTCCTAGAGCGATTACTTTTTCGCGTGCTTTTCCGGTCGCGTCTTGTTCAATAGCAAAAGACGAATTCAATCCTTTACCCTCTAAAAATAATCTTCTCAATGAAGTTCCCGAACCTTTTGGCGCGACTAAGATAACATCAACGTCAGCAGGAGGGATGATTCCTGTTTTTTCTTTGTAGGTGATACCGAAGCCGTGAGAGAAATATAACGTTTTACCCGGAGTTAAATATTTTTTAACCGTTGGCCAAAGTTCAATTTGTCCGGCATCAGACAATAAATATTGGATGATAGTTCCTTTTTCTAAAGCTTCTTCAATTTCAAATAATGTTTCACCCGGAACCCAGCCGTCAGCTACTGCTTTGTCCCAGGTTTTTCCACCTTTTCGTTGTCCTACAATTACTTTAAAACCGTTGTCTTTTAAGTTTAAAGCTTGTCCCGGACCTTGAACACCATAACCGATAATTGCAATGGTTTCGTTTTTTAAGGTTTCTAATGCTTTTGCTAATGGAAATTCTTCTCGGGTTACTACATTTTCTACTACGCCTCCAAAATTGATTTGTGCCATAATTTTTATTTATTTTATTGGTTTGTTAATTACATTTGAAATATTTTGCTTTTTAAGCTTAAGAACTCGTTGTTGATCGGATCTTTTGTAGGATCATTTTTTTCGAGTTCCAAAATGCTTTTATGAATACCTTCGCTGGCTTTCATGATGGCAATTCTTGAACTTCTGACGAACTCGATTAAGCCGTATTTGTGCAATTCGGATAATAATTTATTGATTTCTTCGTCTTGACCTGTGGATTCAAAAACCGTATAATCGTTTCGGATCACAACAGCATTGGCTCCGTAAGCTCTTAATAAGCGTTCCACTTTTGCCTCTTTCATGATGATTTCGGTAGGAACTTTGTACAGCGCAATTTGCTGCCAAATGATTTCGTCATTGGTATTGACATATACTTTAAGAACATCAACGATTTTACCGATTTGTTTTACCAAGTTTTTAACTACGGATTCCGATTCTTTCACGACAATCGTAAAACGGTAGATGTTTTCAACTTCGCTAGGAGAAGTGTTTAGACTTTCCAAACTGATTTTTCTTCGGGAAAACATGATGGCAATTTTATTCAAAATCCCCACTTGGTTTTCTGTATAAGCGGTTATGGTATATTCCTGTTTCATGAGTTCTTAAATTTGGTCTTTACTTAATACAATTTCTGAAACTCCTTTTCCTTGTGGTACCATTGGGAATACATTGTCTTCTTTGGCTACCATAATTTCAAGTAAATACGATTCGTTTGAAGCCAGCATTTCTGCTAAGGCTTTTTTAAGTTCCGAACGTTCGGCTACTTTTTGACCTTTAATGTGATAGCCTTTGGCTACCTGAACAAAATCAGGACTGGTGATGTCCGTAAACGAGTATCTTTTTTCGTGAAATAACTCCTGCCACTGGCGAACCATTCCTAAGAATTGATTGTTCAGAATGATGATTTTTACATTGGGTTGAAATTGCATAATAGTCCCTAGTTCCTGAAGGTTCATTTGTGCACTTCCGTCACCCATAATAGCTACAACAGTTCTTTCGGGAGCACCGAATTTAGCACCGATGGCTGCCGGCAAAGCAAATCCCATGGTTCCTAAACCACCACTGGTGATATTACTTCGGGTTTGATTTTGTTTAGAATAACGGCAAACCACCATTTGATGTTGCCCTACATCACTAACCATAACAGCATCGCCATGAGTTAATTCGTTAAGTTCAAATAAAACTTCACTCATGGTCAGCTCTTCAGTTTCCGGAAAACGTTCTTTATTGATCAGAACTTCTTCTTCATACTGCATTTTATCTTGGAATTCTTGCAACCATGCTTTGTGTTCTTTTGGCTCTAAAAGAGCGGTTAGAAGCGGAAGTGTTTCTTTACAATCGCCCCAAACCGGAACGGTTGTGAGTACATTTTTGTCCACTTCAGCCGGGTCAATATCTAAGTGAACAATTTTAGCTTGCTTGGCATATTTGTCCAATCTTCCGGTAACTCGGTCGTCAAATCGCATTCCAACGGCAATTAGAACATCACATTCGTTGGTTAAATAATTTGGTCCATAATTACCGTGCATTCCTACCATACCTACACCAAGTGGATGATCGGTTGGAATAGCACTCATTCCCATAATGGTCCAAGCTGTTGGTAAACTGGCTTTTTCAATAAATTGAAGGAATTCTTTTTCGGCATTGCCTAAAATTACACCCTGACCAAAAATAACAAGTGGTTTTTTAGCCTGATTGATTAAATCGGCAGCCGCTTGAATATATTCCGGTTTAACAACAGGTTTTGCCCGGTAACTTCTAACGTGGATGCACGATTTGTAACCGTTGTAATCAAACAACTGAAGTTGGGCATTTTTAGTGATATCAATCAAAACCGGACCAGGTCTTCCTGATTTAGCGATGTAAAAAGCTTTTGCCAAAACTTCCGGAATTTCATTGGCATCCGTAATTTGATAGTTCCATTTGGTTACCGGTGAGGTAATATTGACGATGTCGGTTTCCTGAAAGGCATCGGTTCCTAACAGATGTGCAAAAACTTGCCCTGTGATACACACTACAGGAGTCGAATCGATCATAGCATCAGCTAAACCGGTTACCAAGTTTGTTGCCCCCGGACCACTAGTAGCAAAGACGACTCCGGTTTTTCCACTTACTCTGGCATAACCTTGTGCCGCATGGATAGCACCTTGTTCATGGCGTACTAAAATATGATGTAGCTTATCTTTATAATCAAATAAAGCATCATATATAGGCATGATAGCACCACCGGGATATCCGAAAATGGTATCTACATTTTCAGAAAGTAAAGCATCAATTACAGCAATGCTTCCGGTAGCCTGATAGAATTGTTTGTTTTCTTTTGGGTTGGTATGTTGATCGATTGTTTTCATAACTTTAGATTTTTATTCGTCAGTAACACAGCCTTCTGATGCGTCTTTAACCAGTTTGGCATATTTGTACAATACGCCTCGGTTAACACTTAAAGGCAGTTTTACCCAGTTTTCTTTTCGTATTGCTAATTCAGATTCGCTCACTTGAAGCGTTAAGGTGTTGTTGACGGCATCAATTTCTATTAAGTCGCCATTTTCAACGAATGCTAAAGCTCCGCCTTCAAATGCTTCTGGTGTTATGTGTCCGACGACAAATCCGTGAGTTCCACCACTAAACCTTCCGTCCGTAATAAGGGCGACGCTTTTTCCTAATCCGGCACCAATGATAGCGGAAGTTGGTTTCAGCATTTCAGGCATTCCGGGTCCGCCTTTCGGTCCCACATATCGGATAACCACAACATCACCTTTTTCTATTTTTTTATCGGCTATGCCTTTTATCAGTTCTTTTTCGCCATTGAAAACTTTTGCAGGACCTTTGAAGAATTCGCCTTCTTTTCCGGTTATTTTGGCCACCGAACCTTTTTCTGCCAAATTACCATAGAGCATTTGTAAATGTCCGTTTGCTTTAATCGGATTTTCTAAAGGACGGATGATGTTTTGCACTTCAAAATCAATAGCTTCAACTTCCGCTAGATTTTCGGCTAATGTTTTTCCGGTAACCGTTAAACAATTGCCATGTAACATTCCTTTGGATAACAAATACTTTAAAACCATGGGAACACCACCTTTTTCATGAAGATTTTGCATTAAGTAATTTCCACCCGGTTTAAAATCGGCAATTAACGGTGTCTTATCGCTAATGCGTTGGAAATCTTCTAAGGTTATTTTGATGTCCACACTTTTTGCCATAGCAATAACATGCAGTACCGCATTTGTACTTCCGCCTAAGGCAATTAAAGTTGTAATGGCATTTTCAAAGGCTTCAAAAGTCATGATGTCTTTTGGACAAATATCTTTCTCCAAAAGTATCTTCATGTAATGTGCCGCTTGTTTGCATTCTTCTATTTTTTCATGACTTACCGCCGGGTTGCTACTAGAGTAGGGAAGGCTCATTCCTAAGGCTTCGATAGCAATCGCCATAGTGTTTGCGGTGTACATTCCGCCACAAGCACCTGCACCCGGACAAGCATTTTTGATGATACCTTTGTATTCTTCTTCGGTTATTTTACCTGCTATTTTTTCGCCTAAAGCTTCAAAAGCAGAAACAATGTTTAAATCTTTTCCGTGGTATTTTCCCGGAGCAATAGTTCCGCCATAAACCATGATTGAAGGTCGGTTTAAACGCCCCATAGCGATAATACTTCCCGGCATATTTTTGTCGCAACCCGGAATAGCAATAACCCCATCATAATAATGTCCGTCTACTACACTTTCAATGCTGTCAGCAATAATTTCTCTACTGACTAATGAATAACGCATACCATCTGTTCCGTTGGTAATTCCGTCACTGATCCCTATGGTGTTAAAAATAAGCCCACCATTTCGGCTTCATTTACTTCTTGTTTGATGTAAGTAGCCAAATGATTTAAGTGCATGTTGCAAGTATTTCCGTCATATCCCATAGAAGCAATACCGACAAAAGGTAAATTCAGTTGCTCTTCAGTTAATCCGATACCATAAAGCATTGCTTGTGCGGCAGGTTGCGTAGGGTCTTGAGTTACTATTCTGCTGTGTTTATTTAAAGCCATTAGGATTGTGTTTGAAGTAATGGTTTTTCCAATACTAAATTCTTATATATTAATTGTAATTTTTTACCTAAAGAGTTTTCCCATTTTACAGGAAAATCTTTGCCGTCCAAAGAAGAAACTCCGATGACTTCGGCAGCTGTTCCGCATAAAAAGGCACTGTCAGCATTTTGTAGTTCTTCTGGTTTGTACAACCCTTCTTCAACCGGAATGTTTAATTCTTTACAGAGTTCAATTACTGTAGCACGAGTAATTCCCGGGAGAATGTTGCCTCTTTGCGGGGTATATAATTTGCCGTTTTTTTCAAAGAAAAGATTAGAGCCGGGACCTTCTGCTAAATAGCCTTCTGAGTCTAGAAGTAAAGCTTCGTCAAAACCTTTGTCTTTAGCTTCCACTGACGCTAAAATCGAGTTGACGTAGTGTCCGCAAACTTTAGCTTCTACTTTAGTAGAGCGGGGATGAGGTCGGCAATACGATGAGATGCTAAGATTCAATAATTTTTCACCTAAGTAAGCTCCCCATTCCCACGCACATATCATGATAGAAACTCCATTAGGACGACCAATTCCCATATTAGGGCTGCAAAAAACTAAAGGACGTATGTAAGCATCTTTAAGATTGTTGCGTTTTAGAACTTCATACGTTTTTTGAATGAGTTCTTCATTATCGTATGTATAAGGAATGTGAATTTGCTTACATGAATTTTTTAGGCGCTCAAAGTGCTCTTCTGCCTTGAAAATTTTAGTGCCGTTTTCGGTTTTGTAAGCTCTTATGCCTTCAAAGACCCCATAGCCATAGTGCATGGTTTGGGTGTATAAATTAGTAGTGGCCTCTACAGCTTTTGTAAATAGCCCATCATAAAACAAAATGGTTTTGTCATCGAAATACATACATTATCTTTTAGTTTGTTTCAAAAAAAAACCTTCCGGTTTAGCGGAAGGTTTGATTAACTTTTATTGATAAGAAAACTAAATAACCATCCGCTGCAATTGAGGAATCACAATAATAATGACAGCGATAATGACAATTAAGTTTCTCATTTATTTTCTAAAATCTTTGAAACAAATGTAAAGAATGTTTTTTTACGATGAATTAAATATGTGTTTTTTTATAAAGAAATGCGAAATAGTCAAAAAACAATATTCTTTATTTTACTTTTCTTAAAATCAAATCTTTAAAAATGAGAATTATTTTGTTTGAGGAGGGTATTGCGCTAATATTTTTGACACAAATTCCTTAATCCGTTCGTCTTTTTTCTCAACATTTTTGGTTAAATAACCTGTTCCTTCTCCTTGCCAAACTAATTCTTTGGTTTTAGCATCAATGAAGTCTATAAACAAAGTACCTTCCGGTGTTGTGGATACGGTAGAATAGTTAGCTCCCACCAAGGGTTCCATCCCCAGCCTACGCCATAATTCTGATAAACATCTACACGCTCTCTCTCTTTTGTAAAAATACTTATTAAAACGTCAGGTTGGTCAGATTTCGTAAAACCTTTGGCAGCCATAACATCGTCAATGGCATAAAGGATTCTTTTTTTGTCCAGATCAGAGATCTCGGCTTGGTCTACTCCGCTTTTTAAATAAGCATACGTTTTGTACGAATCAAAGTTTGCTTTTTTGTCGTAATCAGCATTTACTCTAACGGAACTACAAGAAGCTAGAGTTGCGATAAATAGAATGGTTAATACTTTAATTGTTTTCATAATTCATAACGTTTTTTATTTTGATAGTGTTGCGATTGTAATTTATAATTGGCTTATAATCGCAACTATAAATTTACAAAATAGTTTCGTCAACTGTATTAGGGATGGTAACTTTTAACAAAGGTTGCGTTTCCATTGCTCTTTTTATAGCGAAAACAGCTCCTTCATTTCGTGCCCAACTTCTTCTGGCAATACCATTGTTTACATCCCAGAAAAGCATTGATTGTAAGCGTTTTGATGCTTCTGTAGAACCATCAAGAAGCATGCCAAATCCACCGTTGATTACTTCTCCCCAGCCTACACCACCGCCATTATGAATAGAAACCCAGGTAGCACCGCGGAAACTATCGCCTATAACATTGTGGATAGCCATATCTGCTGTGAAGCGAGAACCATCATAAATATTTGAAGTTTCACGATAAGGAGAATCAGTTCCTGATACATCATGGTGGTCGCGGCCTAAAACTATGGGGCCGATTTCGCCTTTAGCAATGGCTTGATTAAAAGCTTCCGCAATTTTAATTCGCCCTTCTGCATCTGCATATAAGATACGTGCCTGCGAACCTACAACCAATTTGTTTTGTTGGGCGCCTTTGATCCACTGGATATTATCGGCCATTTGCTGCTGAATTTCTTCCGGTGAATTTTTCTTCATTTCTTCTAAAACGGCGCAGGCAATAGCATCCGTTTTTTGTAAATCCTCCGGATTATTTGAAGTACAAACCCAACGGAATGGACCAAAGCCATAATCGAAACACATGGGACCCATAATATCTTGGACGTAACTCGGATATTTGAATTCTCTGCCTAATGTAGGATTCGGATTCATGACATCAGCTCCGGCACGAGAAGCTTCTAATAAAAAGGCATTTCCGTAATCGAAGAAATACGTTCCTTTTGCGGTATGTTTATTGATAGCCGCTGCTTGACGACGTAGTGATTTTTGTACTTCTTCTTTGAATTGAGCAGGGTTTTCAGCCATCATTTTATTGGCTTCTTCAAACGAAAGACTTACCGGGTAGTAACCACCAGCCCAAGGATTATGCAGAGAGGTCTGGTCTGAACCCAGATCGATATGAAGGTTATCTTGGTCAAAACGTTCCCAAACATCAACAATATTACCTAAATAAGCGATGGAAACTACTTCTTTATTGGCTAAAGCTTGACGGGTACGGGTTACTAATTGATCTAAATCTTCAATAATTTCATGGATCCAACCTTGTTCGTGACGAATTTTAGTGATTTTAGGATTTACTTCAGCGCACACTGTTACACAACCTGCAATTGTTCCGGCTTTGGGTTGAGCACCACTCATTCCTCCTAAACCGGACGTTACAAATAGGCTTCCGCTTGGAGTTCTCTTAATTTTTCTGAATCCGTTTAGAACTGTAATGGTAGTTCCGTGTACAATTCCTTGCGGACCAATGTACATATAACTTCCAGCAGTCATTTGTCCGTATTGCGTTACGCCAAGAGCATTGAATTTTTCCCAATCGTCCGGTTTAGAGTAATTAGGAATCATCATACCATTGGTAACCACAACTCTTGGAGCTTCTTTATGAGAAGGAAACAAGCCCATAGGGTGACCGGAATACATGACTAAAGTTTGTTCATCAGTCATTTCGGCCAAGTATTTCATAGTAAGGCGATATTGTGCCCAGTTTTGAAATACAGCTCCGTTACCACCATACGTGATAAGTTCGTGGGGATGTTGGGCTACAGCATAATCCAAATTGTTTTGGATCATTAACATAATGGCTTTAGCTTGTGTACATTTTCCCGGATATTCATTAATGTTGCGTGCTTTCATCTCATAATCGGGACGAAGACGGTACATATAAATACGACCGTATTTTTCTAATTCTTCTTTGAATTCAGGAATTAGTGTAGCGTGATGTTGAGGTTCAAAATAGCGTAAAGCATTTTTTAAAGCTAGTTTTTTTTCTTCTTCGTTTAGGATTTCTTTACGTTTAGGTGCGTGGTTGATTTGGGTTTCATATACTTTAGGTTGTGGTAAGACAGAAGGAATGCCTTCCAGTATTTGTTCTTGAAATGTCATTTAGTTTTAGTTTTAGCTAAGCTGTTCAGACTTAGGAGTGTGTTATTTGGTTTTGATCTGTTTTGTGAAAGGTGCGGAAGTAAGCTATTTTTTAACAATAGCTTTCCTGATCCCGAAATCAGAAATAAGGGTACTTCCAAGAAACTATGGATAACGGATATCTGCCCGGTGATAGACCTGATAAATAGTTATTTTGTATGTATGTAGTTGAAAATTCATTACTTTTTTTTGAAGGTTCCTGTTTTTTTATCAAAGCCATAAGGACAATGACGGCAGCCGCTTTTGCAACAGTAGCCTCTTTTAAGGTGGTATTTTTCGGTAAAACATTTATAGCCTTCCGGAGTATAATAGAAATCTTCGCCTTCTTTTAAAGTATTTGGGTCGATTCTTGTATTCATAAGTACAAATTTAGCAACTTTGCGGTTATGATTGTAATAGTGTTTCGATATTTGTTACCAAAAGGTTTTAGAGGAATCACACTTTATCCGTTTGTATTTTTAGCAAATGAGAAGGATAGTAGTAATGAGGTCTTATTGAATCATGAAAAAATTCACATCAAGCAGCAGTTGGAAATGGCAGTTGTGTTCTTCTTTATTTGGTATGGAATTGAGTATTTGATTTTATTATTAAAATATAAGGATAGGTTTTTAGCCTATAGGAATATCTCTTTCGAAAGAGAGGCTTATCAAAATGAAAAAGACCTCGACTATTTACAGCAGAGGTCTTTTTGGAATTTTTATAAATATTTGTGAGCTAACATTTTTAGAAGATCACTTTTTTATGAATAGTTATTCCGCTTTCAAGTGTGATTTGAAGTAGGAGAGTGGTATTGTTCTTTTGCAGAGAATTAAAAATAACTTCGTTATTCTCTACATTTGATTTAGAAGCAATGTGTCTTCCCAGAACATCAAATACCCGAACAGACCTTATTCTTTCAATACTTGATTTAACAGTTAATTCATTTTCAGTAACAGCCCAGACATTATTTTCAATTTCATTGATGTCTTCTGTACTTAATGAGTTGATGGTGTATCTTAGTACAAATCTGTTATTAAAGATACCGGATGTAGTACTAAAAGTATATGGCATGCTTCTCAGGTCATGAATTACATTTGTTGTCAGATCTTCAAGATAGATATCTTGTGGTGTATCTCCGAACAATCCGTCTAAAGCACCTATTCCGATTGAGTAAATTCCATCCTGAGGGACATTTATTCCTAATGGAACCTGATCATTTACATTAAAAGGGGTTTGCCTACCTTGAATGGTCATTTCCTGATTGTTAACCAAAGAGAATAAATTCAGGTTTAGCTTTTTGTCTGTAATAGCATCGTATAATCGGTCTTCATCATTTGTGGCACCATCAATATATCCTACAAGTGCTCTTACTGAAGTGTTGTCAGGAGCAATTAAGTCTAACCAAATTCTATGTTTGTCAATATTTGATCCGGAAGAAGCATTTTTGAAAAACTCTCCGTTATCATATAAATTACTTCTCATAGAATTATTGAATGAAACATTTTGTGATGTTGCTCCGGCATGATTCATTAGTACAAAGAAACCTTGTCCGGCTGCAATGCTACCGTTAAATACTCCGGGGCCTGATGATGTTCCGGTTGCATTATATGTTAAGTAATCACCCGGTGTATAATTGTATACAAAACTATCGTAAAACGGATCTACTATTGCAGATGACGGTAAAGTACCATGTGTCCATAATTTTACAAAACCGGCTATATTCGTATTTGTTGTTAAGAAATTAATAGCGTTGATCGCAGAAGGATATGGGTTTCCTACTAAGTTCCAGTTGTCATCGTCTTTAGTAGCTAATGTACAAGTAGCACAAGTAGTGTAATCGGCACCATCATAAGTGCCTCTAACGATTGGAGTTGAAATGTTTCCGTTATTTGGTGTACCTGCAAAAGTAGCTGTAAAGTTTTGTAAAGCCGTAGTATAGTTGTCAGGCCCCCTAACAATATATCCTTTTCCTATTGTCATGTTCTCAATACCTCCCGACCAATTTCCATAACCGTTTAAATTACTTGCTATAGTAGGAGTCCATTTGTAAATAGCACCGGTAGTATTAGGGGAGATATTTCCGGAAGAGAATGATGTTACAGGTGAAGACCAGTAAACATAATCTAATTTACGGATATTAGTATCTCTATCCATGTGCATAGCTCCTGAACCAGAGTTACTTATGTTGTTGATTTGAACTAAACTTCCGGCATTGTCTAAAATCAAGTCTCCGGTAGTGCTGATGTTTACCCAATCTGTTATAGTAACTGCATTATCAGTATTCACGGTTAATGAAGCATCATTCTGAATGCTTAGGTTTAAGCCCACACCATTGTATCCGGTACCTGATATAACAGGGTCTGTTGTTGTATCTGGAATTACAACACAGTCAAGTGCTGTAGGTTTACCAGCAGGTGTCCAGTTATTGTCGTTATCCCAATCATTATTTATAGAACCGTTCCAAACTTTTGCACCGTTAACGGTAACTGTAGTTTCGTCTGTTTCTGTTAAAACTGTTCCATCACATAAAGTATAGGTAATAGCTGCTGTATAAGTAGTGGTAGCACTTGGACAAACATTAATAACATCAGTAGTTCCTATTATCGGACCGGAAGTACCAGCTCCTTCATACCAAGTTAATGAGGTGATTGAAGTTCCGGACGGAACAAAACGCCAAGCTTCATTCGTAGCCTCCCAATTGGTGTCTAATCCGTTTCTACCCGGTGCTACTGTAGCTAAAGTTGCGTCTGCATTTTGTATACCTACAATAGCATTACCGTTGTTCCATGGACTCACATTATTATTGTCAATATGTTTTTCTTTTATATAAACTTCAATAACATTCGTATTTTCATATAAAACCATCATTCCGGTATATAGAATACTGTTGTCAGAGAACATAGGTACATCACTCCATCCAACTACCAATGCTCTACATCCGGTATTTAACGTGATCAGTTCCCAACCTACTTCCCCTCCTTCGCTCGGATCTATATCGTGGTAAACACCGTAAATCGTATTTGCAAAAAGAGCTCCGGTAGTACTTGGTAGATCATCATCAAAGGAATATCCAGAACCAGAGTCAGCTACAGATATGTCAAAGGTCAATAACCCGTTTGAACCAATTGAGCATTGGTTGTAAGTATTACCATAGAAACAAAAATCAAATGGCAAAGTTACGATCGGAGACCATCGGTCATCAATATTAACACTCACAGGGTTCTTTAAACAACTGAACTGATACGGTGGGTTATAAGTTATAGATTCAACAGTATAGCTTGAAGTGTCCCCTAAATCTAAGTAATTAGCTTCTAAGTCAACACATGTTGATGCATCTGTACAGAAGAAAGGTGCAGGATCGGCACCATTTAAGCTTAGACCTCCGGAAAGTACTGACGGACAACCTAAGTCTGTTGTTCCTGTACTGTCTCCGATGGCGCAGGTAGGCATTGTAAATATAACGGGACCTACCCAAACTCCTTGACCGTCTGGTGCTCCGCAATTTGATCTTACCCATACATAATAAGTAGTTCCGGGAATTAAACCTGTAAAGTTAACAGAAGTTGTACCTGAAGCTACACTTCCTGTAGGTGTGCTACCAGAGGTAGGTGTAGTATTAGACGTTGAAAAATAATATTGGTATCCGTTTGCCGGTACAGGAGTAGGTTCTGTCCAACTTACAGTTGCTTCTGTTTGTGAAACTAAGAATACGGAGAGTGATTCCGGATTTTCTCCGCAGGGAAGCGGAGGTAAAATTGTTAAGGTATAATCTTCTGCTTCTCCATAGCTGATATTGCCACAAGCATCCGGATTTGAAGAAGAATAATTGGAACGAATTCTCATTCTGTGATCGCCGGTAGCGGCACCAGCCGGAACATTAAAGGAACCGGAGAATGTAGTGCCGTAAGCATTACTGGTATACATTCTTTCAGTAGCATCAAAAACCATGTCGTCATTCCAGTCTACCCAAATAGCAAAACCGGAAGTACTGTTTAGTATTACATTGAAATTAACAGATCCGCCATTATACTGGCTTACAATTTGACCTGTAAAATCTCCGTAACCACTTGTTGAAAAACCAGAGCTTGTATTAGATATATTACTTACGCCACTTGTTGTTGTAAAATCTGTTATATAATCAGAGGTATAGGATGAAGTAGCTGTACAATATCCTGTATAAAAAGAATCAACAGCCCATGGGCTATAGTCACCGCCACCACAGTTTGTTCTTACAAAAACATAATAAGTTGTATTAGAAATTAATCCGGTAAAGCTGGTTGAAGTACTTGCTGTAGCGGTTCCCGAAGCAGGAGGGGTATTTGTTGTTGATATATAATACTCATATCCTACAGGAGTGGAACCTAATGTAGGATCTATCCAGGAAGCTGTTCCGGTAGTAGTTGAGGTAGCATCAGCAGTCAATGTTGGCGGATAGCATGAAATAGTTCCGACGATTACGGCATAGTCTTCATATTCTCCGTAAGAGGCAGGACCACAAGACGTGATGCTTCCTGACCAACTGTTAGCAACTCTCATTCTGAAAGTGCCGTTTGTTTGTGCTACGGGGATGTTTATTGTTCCTGTATAATTTGATGCGTAAGAAGTGGTGGCAACTAAAGTTTCTCCGGCATCATCAAAATCAGCGTCGTTGTTCCAGTCAATCCAAACATAGTAGTAATTAGTTCCTGTTGAGGGCGTAATTGATATGTCGAAACTTCCGCCCGGAATCTGGGAAACAGAAATCGTCGGATAATTGTCGGTATAACCACCTGTTCCGGCACCTGAAGTGTTGTTGAAATTTGTCAGACCATTAGTCGTCGTAACATTAGTTAAATAATAACTTGTGGAACCACTAGGCGTACAAGGTGTTAACTCTGAGGTAAAAGTTGCTGTAGATGATGTAGCACTGTTACCCGAATTTGTACAGGTAACGATTAGTTGCCATTCAACTACTGTTCCTAAAGCCGGAGCTGTTTGTGCTGCAGGGTCTGAATATGTTGTAGAAGCACTACCCACATTTGTCCATCCCCGCTATTTGTATTAGATTGCCATTGATAAGTTAGTCCTGCTCCGATAGTGTATCCTGTTGCAGAAACATTGTAAGTAGATCCGGGATTTCCGGTAGCAGGTGAAACAGTTACACTACCTCCTGTAGGAGTTCCTGAACAAGGAGTAAGAGGAGCAACTTGTATTGTGTAATCTTCTGCTTCTGTGTAAGTGGTGGAACCACATGCAGAAGGGTCGGTTGAAAAATAATTTGTAACCACACGCATTCGGTAATTTCCGGAAGTCGCAGTTCCCGGAATTGTAATGGTTCCTGAGGCACTACTAACATAACTGCCGCTGGCATATACTTTTTCTCCGGTATCAGCGAAATCTCCATCATTATTCCAGTCCACAAAAATATTGATTCCGTGTGTACCTGAATCCATAGTTACACTAAAATTGAAGCTTAGCCCAGCCGTTTGAGTAACTATTTGAGAAGTGTAATCTCCATAACCATTAGTTGAGTAGGTTGTAGAGTTGTTTATATTGGTAGAGCCTCCTGTTGTTGTGAAATTACTTATCCAATAACTACTACTGGACGATGTAAAAGTACAGTAGCTAACACTAGGAGTTGAGTCATATACACAAACATTTCCTGACCATGAATTAGTTCCTGTATTTGTTCTGTTAATTCTAACGTAATAAGTGGTGTTAGGAGAAACAGTCGGGGTAAGTGTTATGGCTGTATTTCCACTGGCATTATCACAATCCACTAAAGTAAAGCCAGAACAGTTGCCACTATAAATAGAGGCTGACCATGGTCTGTTTGTGGTAGCTTCGAGAGTAATAGAGGTAGTGGAAGCTCCTGTGGTAAAGGTATACCAGCCGTCCTTATTAGCCGTAACGCTATTACAAAGGATAGGGTTTGCTGCGCCTGTTTCCAAAGTGTTGCTTGTAAATGTAAATGATGTTGTGGAACAAGATGTTCCTAAAGTAAGTGGAGTTGCATTTGAGCAATTATCATTTGCACTTTGTGAAAAAACAGATGAAAAAAACAAAAGTAAGAAAAAAGATATTAAATATTTGTTAATGCAGTGTTTTAACAAAAAGGAATCTTTTGGGGATTTTATCCCTAATAGGTTCTTTTTCATGGTTTTGATAAGATAAAGAGGTTAGTTGAATTTTTTACAAATGTATTTTTTTTTGTTTAAAAACAAACAAAATATTAATAAAATGTTATTTATTTTTTAAATTTTTAATTGTTTTTTTGATCTAATTTTAATTTTTAGTTAAATTATCTGTTATTATTGTAATTTTAGATAAAAAATTTAGTAGGAAATTAAGTGTTTCATTTTTTTTAAAGAATAAAAGGCGTTTTTTGGTAATAATTTTATGTATTATAATATATTAATTGTATTTTTGTCAATACGTAATCTATACTTTAATTATGAGAAAAACTCTACTATCTTTAATGTTTATGGTAGGGCTTGGAAGCCAAGCTCAGTTGTATGTAGGAACTGGCGGTTATGTATATTCTAACGATCAGTATATATTTGTGACCAGCCAGGTTGAGCTTAATTCCGGAGGGAATATTTTTTTAAGAAACCAGTCTCAATTACTACAAGGGACTACTGGTGTAGGACAAAATACAGGTTTGGGAACATTATCTGTTTTTCAAGAAGGTACAAGCGATAATTTTAAGTATAATTATTGGTGTTCACCTGTTGGAAATCCTAGTGCTACGATTGGAAATTCAAATTTCGGAATTTCTTTATTGAATAGCCCGACAGGGCTTACAAGCAGCACTCCGGTTACGGTTCTTCCTTACGGGAATTATAATGGGCAAGCGACTCCTTTGTCAATTGCTCAAAGATGGATTTATAAATTCAGTACTTCAAATCAGTATGCTCAATGGGTATTTGTAGGTACAGCGACTAATGTTCAACCGGGATTAGGTTTTACAATGAAAGGAACTTCAGGTACAGATACTTTTGTAGCAGATACTAATGAAGGTGTTGAAAATAATGCAGGAAATGCTCAGCGTTATGATTTCAGAGGTAAACCCAATGACGGAAATATAGCAAATGCCGTTTCTACTAATAATTTTACCTTAATTGGTAATCCTTATCCAAGTGCTATTGACTTGAATATTTTTTTGTTAGATCCTGCTAATTCAGCTGTGATTAATGGTCAGGCTTATTTTTGGGAGCAAACGTCAACGACACACTTTATTACGGATTATGACGGAGGTTATGGTATATATACACCGGGAACAGGAGTTTATACACCGGCTGTATTCTGGAATTATGATCAGGCAGGTGGACAAGAAACGAATTTAGGTTCATCTGGTTCTGTTTATGAGAGAAGGTTTACTCCTGTAGGTCAGGGTTTTATGGTCTTAGGGACGGCTAACGGATCGATAGTCATGAAGAATCAATATAGAGTTTTCGTGAAAGAGAGTGTCGCCAATCAATCGGAATTTGAAAGAATGGCAATATCAAGAGCGACAGTATCAAATGATGAATATTTTCAGGAAATTCCTAATGTAGCCGGAACGGATTACACACAAATAAGAAAAGGAACATCTCCTTATTTAAGAATCAATGCTGTTTATAATAATGAGGCAGTTCGTCCTACAACAATTGCTTTTGATGATTTGGCAACTCAGGCTTATGATTATGGTTATGACGGACGCTCAGCTACAGATGCAGCTCCTATCAGTTTTTACTATGTAGTAGACGGAATGTCTTATGAATATGCGTCTACGGCTTTTAAATTCGGAATAAATGAGAAAGTTCCTGTAGGTTTCCGTTGTAATGAAACAACTACGTTTAAAGTTTTGGTTCAAGGAGCTTATTCTGGTTTTGACGATTCTCAAATGGTATATATGCATGATAAACAAACAGGAATCTATCATGATATAAAAAATAATTCTTTTGAAGTAACATTACCGGCAGGTGATAACAGAACTCGTTTTGAAATAACATTTAAAAATATTGATAAAGACATATCTGAAGAAGATATCTTTTCTTCTGAGTCATTTGATGTATATCAAAATAACGAAGGGAATATGTTAACCGTTTTAAACGCAATACATAAAGATATCGTTAAAGTAGATTTATATGATGTAACCGGTAAGTTAGTTCTTTCTAAAGAGAATTTAGGGAAAAGTGAAAAGATTGAGATACCGACTTCAAATCTAAGTGATGGAGTTTACATTGTGAAGTTGGCTACAATTGATGCAGTTGAAATAACTAAAAAAGTATCAATTTATAAATAATAAATTTTTTATCGTATATATAAAAACGCTTTCAGAATTCTGAAAGCGTTTTTTTGTTTTCATAAATATATTGATTCATTTTTGGTTTTGTATTTACATTATTGTTTGTGTAATTATGGTTTTGAAAGCTATGTATATTGGTGAGGAGATTAAAATGTATTTCAGTGGCTTTAGATATGATATTATAAAGTAGTGGGAAAAAGTGCAATTATAATAAAGTTTTTTTATCTTAAATTAAGTTTAAAAGAAGTGTTTCTATAAGGTGTGTTTATAAGGGATTTGCATAACTTTATGGATGGAATAAAAATAAAAAGACGGACAAATGTCCGCCTTTTCTTTTGCACTTTTTTAATTATGATTAATAAATAACCTTTTTGTTAATAATAGTGCCGTCTGCTAAAACTGTTTTGACAAGGATCGTGTTATTCGTTTTTAATATTGAATGAATAGAGATACTTGTTTCAGAATATTTTCCTGTAAATAAAGTTTTGCCCAAAATATCATAGACTACAACGCTTTGAATATTTTCAGGTGCTTCAATTCGAAGGGTATTTTCTGTGGCGAATATTTTTACGTCGTTTTCTAAACTATTGAAAGTTTCAGTACTGAGAAGACTATTGGTAAATCGTAAGATAAATCGATTGTCAAAAGTACCTGAATTAGAACTAAAACTATAAGGAGAAACTTTTAAATCATGTATGATCCCTAAACTTAGATCTTCTAAGTAAATGTCTTGAGAGTTGAAGATTCCGTCTATATTACTAATTGCAATGGTGTAACTACCGTTTTGAGGAATTGTAATACCTAACGGAATGGTATCATCAAGATCGAAAGGTAGTGCCCTTCCCTGAATAGCTAATTTTTTAGTGTCGGCAATAGAATAGAGCTCAAAATTAGTTTTAATATCCATTGCAGGAGCATCGAATTTCGGGTCAAAATTAGTAGCAGCTCCTGTAGCATATCCTACTAAAGCATCGCTTGATTGACCGGTAGGAGATATCATTTTAAGCCAAATTCTGTGTCTCTCATTGATTTGTGACTGGCTAGCTCTGTAAAATTGGTCATTTCTATTTACATTTGAGCGCATAGAGTTATTGAATATGACTGTTTCATTAGTTGAAGCAGCATCATTCATCAGAACAAAGAAACCTTGTCCGGCACCTATGTAACCGTCAAAACCAGCCTGAGTGCCTCCTAATGAGTTGTAAGTCATATAATCTGCAACATCGTAGTTCAGTTGATAGCTTCCGTAAAATGGATTTGCAATAGGAGCAGGATCAACACCGTGTGTCCATATTTTAACGAACGGAGTTAAATGAGTACTGTTAGCGGTTAAAAATGCATCCGTTGAAATAGCTGAAGGATAGGGGTTTCCTAACAGGTTCCAGTTGTCATCATCTTGAGTAACGGGTGTTGTGGTTGGACCTGTGTATGGAGAACCGACATAGGTTCCTCTTTTGATAGGAACATTAATGTCACCATTGTTAGGAGTACCTGTAAAAGTAGCTGTAAAAGTTTGTGTTGATGTGGTGTAACCGTTCGGGCCTTTTACAATATAACCTTTACCGTTTGCCATAGTTTCATTTCCGTTAATCCAATTTCCGAAATTACCAGCATAAGTTCCTCCGTTATTGATTGTAGGGTTCCATTTCCAAATAAAACCGTTTGGAGTTGCCGGAGAAATATTGCCGGAAGAAAAATTTGCTACAGGTGTTGACCAGTAAACATAGCTCAGTAAGTTAATTTCGGCATTTCTTTTCATTGAAATAACACCATTGTTTGCAATATTATCGATCTGTATAAGGCTGGATGCATTTTCTAAATTAACGATACCTCCTGCGTCGACATCTACCCATTCTTTTACTGTGATGCTATTATTAGAAAGCGTATTCATATTTCCGGTGCTTTTGACTTTAAGGTTTTTTGCAAAAGCATCATATCCGTTACCGTCTACTACTACATTATCCGGGATAATAACACAATTATCAATGGTAGGAACACCAGAAGGAAGCCAATTGTCTGGATCACTCCAGTTAGTACTGTTTGATCCGTTCCATATCTTAGAATTGTTGGTCACAGTAATGTCATCAGTTGCATAACAGCCGTTTGATAAAATGGCACTTACTGTAAAGGTATATGAACTTTGTTCTAATTGAGCTAATGTAGGTTTTATAAAGACATTTACAGCCGGTGTTCCGCTAGTATAAGGTATGGTACAGGCAAAGTCCTGATAAGCATTGATAGGAAGAGCACTGGTCCAGTCAAAAGCCGTATTTAAAGGCTTGGTTCCGTATAATTCAATATTGTCAACAGCAACTCCGTCAGGTAACCATCCTGAACCGGCGTAGGAATGATGTCTAACGCGGATTTTTAAATTAGGTTGATTTATATAAGCTGACAAATCATAACTTAGGGTAACAAATCTGGTTCCGATTCCTACGTTAGAAGTAAAGTTGTCAATTTCAACAGGATATGTAGCTCCGCCATCTGTTGATAATTCGATGGCAACATATTCGTTTGTCGGATTAGCTCCGCCTGTATAATATCTTGAATAGTATAATTTTAATTTAAGAGTCAAATCTAAGAAATCAGTTGAGTTTACTGAATTGGATAGCGCTAAAAAGTTCTGAACGGTACTGGAAGGATAGTCAGGACTTGAAGCATCCGAAAGAGCCAGAGCAAATTTGTTTGTTCCGAATCCGGAAGAAATAGCCGGAAACCAAACATTAGTTGATGGAACATGAACACTGGTTCTGTTTTGGAATTTTGTTTTGTTGTCAGTAGCATTACCGTTAGAGTCATTATTGATATTAGTGAATACTCCTAAATTTCCACTTTCAAAATCTTCATCGATAAGATGTACCGTTTCTGTATCACCGCTTGTCGTAAGCTCTAACACTTCGTTTTCACCACAGATCAAAGGATTTGAAGGGGTAAAAGTTAATGTTGGAGTAGGGTTGACCAAAGCCGTTATTTCCGTTCTTACTACTGATTCACAACTTCCGTTGTAAGCGGTTACCCAATATGTAGTAGTAGAGGTCAGGTTTGGTGTGTTCCAATTACCGGATGGAGTAGTAGCAAGTGGACTTCCTCCTGTTTCGTTCGCATACCATCTGTATTCTGTTGTTCCGGAACTTCCGTTTGCATTAAGGCTTACAATTCCGGATCCACAAGTACTTCCGTTGGTAACATCAGTAATCGTGGCGGAGCAATTTTCAATTACCGTAAAAATATAATCTTCTGTTTCACCATAATTGTCATCACTAAACATTCCGCTACCGTATTCAAAATTATCGCATGACGAAAAATTAAAGCCAAATGTCTCCGATCCGAGCCATGATGATCCGTTGTTTACCCTTATTCTCATTCTGTAATCTCCGGGTGTTTGAGAGGCCGGGATAACAAAACCAAAGGTTACACTTGACCCGGCAAATCCTTGAATGTCATAAACAAGTTCTCCGGAATCACTGAAATCTCCATCGTTATTCCAGTCTACCCAAGCCTTCCAGGTCCCTCTAAGATGATCGTTCCCCGTACAGTTAGCTGTTATATTTACACCTTCTCCTTGTGCCTGAATGGCTAAAGGTGTTAAAGATGTAAAATCCTGATAACCGTCAGAATCATAAGTGGAAGTGTTTACCGGAGGGTCAGAAAGTGTTCCGATAAAAGCTAAATTGGTAATATATAAACCGGAAGGATTGTCAGATATAGGAATGCAATAGGAATTAACAGGCGTTGATCCCGGTGTTGCACTGCAATTAATGTTTAAATTAAATCCGGAACATCTATTGCTGCCATCTGCATAAAAATGAACGGTTAAAGATCCGGTAGTGGATGTTATTGTAGGAATAGTTGTTGTGCTACAAGAAGTTCCGCTTCCTTGAGGTGAGCCTCCCCATAAAACAGTGCCTCCTGTTCCGTTTCCGTCATAGATGGTTAAATAATCATATCCGGCTTCAGCAGTTATGCTACCGGAAATCTGAATGTAATTACCGGCTACTGAAGGGGTAATAACGGTATAACCATTAGAATTATTTTGATAGTTTCCTGAGCCACCGCTGTCTGAAATTGTTCCTGAACAAGTTGAAATAGTATTGTTACCGTTTCTTGGGACTTGATATTGTGAGTAGCTTTGAAAAGTGATGGTTAATAATAGCAGAAAATACAATTTCTTACCATTAAAAAAGTAGATTTTTCCCATAAACATTAAATTTAAAGGGCGAAATTATACCAATGTTTTTTTATTGTAATATTTTATCGATAAAAAGTATATAAAATCGTTGATTGATGTAATTCAATGGTTTGATTTTGTTGTTTGATAATCAGTAGTTTATAAAAACAAAAAAGGCTGTTCTTATGAACAGCCTTTTTAAATAACATTTAATTAGTATATTTTAGAAAATGATTTTCTTTGTTGCTTTGCTATTGTCATCGATTTCTACGATAACAATTATAGCGCTGTAGCTTTTTGATAAACTATTTATAGAAATATTTTGTCTGTCTGAAAACTCATTATGAGAATATAATAATTTCCCTAAAACGTCATAGATCATAACTGATCTTACTTCTTGATCTGATTCAATTATGATAGTTTCATTAGCATATACTTTAAGAGAATCACTACTAAAAGTATCTGTATTTAACGTTTGACTTGGATCAGTATATCTTAACACAAATCGATTGTCAAAAGTTCCTGAATTAGAAGTAAAGCTGTAAGGAGCACTCCTTAAGTCATGAATAACTCCAAGTGTTAAGTCTTCTAAGAAAATGTCTTGAGAATTGTTCGTGAACAATCCATCTACAGTGCTGATCGCTATGGAGTAAATTCCATTTTGATTTACTTTTATTCCAAGAGGTATGGTATCCTGATCGTTAAATGGTGCTCTCCCTTGTATAGAAAATCTTTGGTTATTACAAAGAGAATAGATCTCAAAATTAGTTTTAACACCAAGAGCCATGGCATCGTATAGGCGGTCTATATTATTTGTCGCATTATCAGCATAACCTACCAACGTTCTTGAAGCAGTATTGTTCGGAGCAACTATGTCTAACCAAATGCGGCTTTTGTTCTCAATATTTGAAGCAGTATTATTTGTTGTTCTGTAGAACAGATCGTTTCTATAACTATTACTTCTCATGGAATTGTTAAAAGTAACGTTTTCACTTTGAGCAGTTCCGGAATGATTCATCAAAACAAAGAAACCTTGTCCCGCAGCTATATTTCCGTCAAATGTAGGTGTAGATGCTCCTAAATAATTATAAGTGACATAATCGGCAACTGTATAATTTTGTACATAATTTTGATAAAAAGGATCTACAGTTGAAGATGAGGGTAACGTGCCGTGTGTCCATAATTTAATGAATCCGGCAATATTTGTGTTTACAGCTAAGAAACTGTTTGCATTTAATGCTGATGGATATGGATTTCCTAGTAAGTTCCAGTTGTCATCATCTTTAGTTGCTAAAGTTGTAGAAACACCTGTACTGTAATCTGCACCATCATAGGCACCTCTCTCAATAGGGGATGTAAGATCTCCGTTATTTGGAACACCTGTGAAATCAGCTGTGAAATTTTGAAGAGAAGTAGTGTAATTGTCGGGGCCTCTTACGATATATCCTTTTCCGGTAACCATATTTTCACTTGTTAGCGACCAGTTTCCGAATCCGTTTAAATTAGAAACAATAGTCGGTAGCCACTTGTACTTAGAACCAATTGTTCCGGGAGAAACATTATTTAAACCGAAATTAGCTACAGGAGAACCCCAGTATACATAATCTAATTTTCGGATCATAACATCTCTTTTCATTGAAATATCTCCGGTATTAGCAATATTATCTATTTGAACTAAACTAGACGCGTTTTCTAAATTGAACATACCACCGGCTTCTACATTAACCCATTCTTTGACAGTTATAGTATTGTTTGTCAGGTTGTCTAAATCTCCCGTACTTTTAACTGTTAAATTTTTAGCAAAAGCATCATAGTTACTACCGTCAATAATTGCTGTATCAGGAATAATCACACAATTGTCAATAGTTGGCACACCAACAGGGGACCAGTTGTTTGAATCGCTCCAATTAGTTCCGTTTATTCCTTTCCATATTTTTGAATTGTTAGTAATCGTGATATCATTACTAGCATAACAACCGTTAGAAAGAACGGCACTTACTGTAAAAGTGTAAGAGCTTTGTTCCAGTTGGGCAAGTGTTGGTTTTATATAAACTGTTACAGCAGGGGTACCGCTTGTGTAAGAAACTGTACAAGCTGCATCTTGATAAGCGTCTATAGGTAAAGCACTAACCCAATCGAAAGCGGTGTTTAATGGTCTGGTTCCGAAAAGTTTAATGTCGTCTACAGCAGCACCATCGCACCAAGAACTTGTGTAGTAACGAATTCTGATTTTTAAGTTGGGTTGGTTAATATATGCTGATAAATCATAGTTCAGGTCAGCAAATCGGGTACCGATCCCTTGATCTGTAATGATATTACCGTTAACTGTATTCCACGAAGTACCTCCATTTGTAGAAACTTGTACTTGCATATATTCAATACTATCATAAGTTGTATTACCGTCAGGGAAATATCTGGAGTAGTACATTCTGAATGTTAAACTAAGATCTAAAAATGTAGAAGAATCAACTGTAGGAGAAACCAGAACATTATCAACAGTGTAATAACTACCGCCATTCATTCCGATGTCGGATGTAACAAAAGCAAAGTGATTTGGACCGAAGCCTGAAGAAACTGCAGGATACCATGTTTGTCCGTTAGGGATATAAGTGCTGGTATGATTTTGCCAGGCAGTCTGACTGTTTACGGCAGCATTACTTACTAAAAAAGAGTTGTTGAATACGCCAAGACCTCCTGATTCGAAATCTTCGTCTATCAGATAAACTACTTCAGTATCACCGCTGGCAGTTAATGATATAATTTCATTTTCTCCGCAAACCTGAGGGTTATTAGGCGTAAATGTCAGTGTCGGAAGAGGGTTAATATTTGCGATGACTTCAGTTCTCACTAAAGATTCACAACTTCCGTTATAAGCCGTTACCCAATATGAAGTTGTAGAGGATATACTTGGGGTCGTCCAACTACCACTAGCTGTAGTAGCTATAGGAGTCCCTCCGGTTTCGTTTGCATACCATCTGTATTCTGTTGTTCCGGTACTACCTGTAACACTCAAATCAACTGTTCCGCTACCACATATTGTTCCGTTTGTAACAGAAGTGATGTAGGCGCCACAACTAGAGATCACAGTAAATAAATAATCTTCCGCTTCTCCATATTCATAGGCTCCTATCGAGGAGTTGTAATCAAATGTTTCACAAGAATCAAAATCGTATGAATAAGACTCTGTCGGATTTCCAGGAGGTCCGTAAAAACTGTTATAAATTCGAATTCTGATGCGATAATTTCCAGGTATAGTTGTAGGGGGGATCACAAAACCAAATGTAGTAGTTAAGGTTGCCGCATTGGAGTCGTAAACTTCTTCATTAGCATCGGCAAAGTCTCCGTCTTTGTTCCAGTCCACCCAAGCTTTCCATCTACCTCTTGAATTTGCTTCAACAGATACATTTACCCCTTCTCCTTGTGCCTGTATTGTATAGGGGGTTAACGAAGTAAAATCCTGATAACCTGGTGTTCCGGCATTAGTTCCGTTATTTAAATTAAATGTGTCATTTAGAGTACCTAAAAAGCTTACATCATCAATATATCTTGTTGTAATAGTATTAGTAGTTGAAGGTGTGCAGTAAGTCGGTAGGGTGGAAGTTGTAGTAGTATTTCCACTTAAAGGACTTGGAGTGTAATAAAGCGGACCATTCAAACAAATGCCATTAAATGAAAATACGAAAACATAATATTGCGTATTAATATCAAGGCCACCTATTGTAAAAGTAGTATTACTGTCATTATCAGCAACAATGCTACCATTAATAGAATTTCCTATAGTATAGGCCGTATTGTCAACAGGTGTTGGAACTGTTCCGGTTGTATTAAATACAACCAAATAACTATCAGGAGCCGGAGAGGCAGCTGTAAAAGAGCCACTGATAGACGTTCCAGAAGGCGTTAGTACAAGGCCTGTTGGTTGAGCGGTAGGCGTTGTACAGCTAGGAGCAGCTGCAATAGTTACATCATAGTCTTCAACTTGTCCGTAATTGCTTGTAGCACTACACGGATTAGAAGGGTCAGATGAAAATTGATAAATAACTCTCATTCTGGTTGTACCGGTCAATGCTGTTATAGGAGTTGCAATAGGAGCAGAAACTGTAGTTTGTGTATCTGTGGTTGCATTTATGACGCCCACATAGTAGGATTCGTCACTATCATTAAAATCTCCATCTTGATTCCAATCGAAATAAGCTCTGATATGGAAAGTGTTTGCACCATATGTTCTTCCGGTTATACTAATGGTATTGGTTTGACCTTGTGTTACTGACGCGGTATTACAATACGAATAAAATGTATTTTCAGCATTTACACCAACATTTCCGGAGTTGTTGTTAATGCCTGCATACGTTACATTAGTCATGGAAATACTGTATAGGTATGATGGAATACAGTAAGGATAAGTATATGTGATCTGTATCTGTCCTCTGGCTCCTGTACCCCGGCTCTGTTACCAGCACCACCGTTAGCTCTTTCGCCTCCACCCGCACCGGCCCCCGGGGTGTTACCATTACCTCCTGTACTGTTAGATCCTCCGATTCCTCCGGCACCACCATTAGGAGCGTTACCGCCATTTCCTCCGGTAGCACCACCTGCGAAACCGGGATTTCCGTTTGTATTAACAGTTCCGCCACTGGCATTTCCTCCGTTTCCAACAGCACCGGAATTTCCGGCACCTCCAGATCCTCCACCGGCAATCATTCCAAGAATGGTTGTACTTCCGCCAGTACCTCCTGTACCGCCATTAGAGTTTCCGGCAGTTCCACCTGCACCAATTGTGTAA
Source organism: Flavobacterium sediminis (assembly GCF_003148385.1). Taxonomy (NCBI): domain Bacteria; kingdom Pseudomonadati; phylum Bacteroidota; class Flavobacteriia; order Flavobacteriales; family Flavobacteriaceae; genus Flavobacterium; species Flavobacterium sediminis. Next base: position 2,309,983 of record NZ_CP029463.1, read on the forward strand.
TTGATTACTTGGTTAGGCGCTACAGAAAAGGTGTTTTCAGTATAAGCACCGGATCCTCCACCGGATCCTCCGCTTGCATTGACATTTGATCCTCCGCCACCGCCACCGGCACCCCATGCCTTGACAGTGATAGATTGAATTCCACACGGAACAGTCCATGTTCCGTTACCGGTCGTAGTTAAATTAACTGTTGTTTGGCTGTAAGTTGTTACAGCAAAAAAGAAGAGTAGAAGAGTTAGGACTCTTTTGTAAAAATCTCTTTCTTTTGGTAATAGCAGCGATAAGTATTTCTCATTCATAACATTTTGAGATTTTTTAAGAATTAATTAACAAAAGTATATTAATTATTATGAAAAATGTTGTGAAATGAGTTAATTGTTAATAAAAAAACCGGGATATCCCGGTTTTTTTATTATTAAAGTTATTTTATTGTTAAAAGATTATTTTTTTAGATTTTTTATTTCCGTCTTCAGTCTCTATTGTGACAATTAAAGGGTTGTTACTTTTTGTTAGACTATTGATAGTGATGCTCTGTTTGTTAGAAAATTCATTCTTTCTAAATAAGAGTCTTCCTAAAACGTCATGGATAGTAATAGATTTGATATTCTGACTTGATTCAATTATAATGTTTTCGTTTGAATAAACATTCAAATAATTATTGTTTGAGAAAGAATTTGTATCTAATGCTTGATCAGTATAACGTAAAATAAACCTATTGTTAAAAGTACCGGTAGAACTAGTGAAGTTGTACGGACTATATCTCAAGTCGTGGATGATGTCTAAATTCAAGTCTTCCAAATAGATTTCCTGTGCTGTATCTTCAAAAAGTCCTTCAACTGCGCCAATAGCGATTGTGTAGTTTCCGCTTTGAGGAATTTTAACTCCAAGAGGAACTGTATCATTATTGTTGAAAGGTGCGAACTTACCTTGGATAGTCATAGTTTCATCACCAATTAAGGAATAGAAATTTAAAGCTAACTTTTTATTTGCAATAGCGTCAAACAATCGATCTCTACTATTTGTTGCATTATTGATATAACCAACTAAAGTTCTGATGTTTTCTCCGTTTGGTTCTATCAGATCTAACCAAATTTTACCTTCGGTAGCTGAATTAATACTGTTTTTATTATTGTTAGAATTTCTAAAAAATTGGCTATTATCATAAGCAGGAGCTCTCATTGAATTTGTAAAAATAACATTTTCACTTGGAGTAGTTCCTGAATGATTCATCAAGATAAAGAAACCTTGTCCGGCAGCAATATAACCTCCGAAAACGCCGGGACCTGAGGATGTTCCTGTACTATTATAAGTAATATAGTCACCGGTCGAGTAATTATATGTGTAGTCTTGATAATATGGATCAATAGTAGCTGAACTAGGCAATGTTCCGTGAGTCCAAAGTTTGATGAAACCATCAATATTCGGATTGGCAGTTAAGAAGCTAATAGCGTCAATTGAAGAAGGATATGGGTTTCCTACTAGATTCCAGTTATCATCTTCTTTTGTAGCTAAGGTGGTAGAGTTACCTGTGTTATAATCTGCTCCGTCATAACTTCCTCTGGCAATAGGCATAGTTAGGTCTCCGTTGTTTGGGGTTCCGTTGAAATTAGCTGTAAATGTTTGTAATGTTGAATTGTAATTATCTGGTCCTCTTACAATATATCCTTTACCGATAGCCATGCTTTCTGAAGTAGAGGTCCAGTTACCATATTCGTTAAGATTTGAAGCTATAGTAGGAATCCATTTGAAACGGTTTCCGGTTGTACTAGGTGAAACAGAACCTACGGAAAAACTATTTACAGGAGAGGCCCAGTATACATAATCTAATTTTCTTATATTAACATCTCTCAGCATGTGTATGTTTCCTGTGTTGGCTACATTATTTGTCTGAATTAAGCTAGCAGAACTGTTTAAAAGTATATCACCGGTAGCATTAACATTTACCCAGTCTGTAATAGTTATGGAATTGTTAGAGTTAACAGTTAATAATGCATCATTTTGAACGGTTAGATTAAGACCTAAGCCATTGTATCCTGATCCGGAAATTATAGGATCGTTAACTGTATTAGGTATAACGACACAATCTAATGCTGTAGGCTTTCCTACTGGGGACCAGTTATTGTCGTTATCCCAGTTGGTGTCAACTGATCCGTTCCATATTTTGGCACCGTTTACAGTAACTGTTGCCTCATCCGTTTCTGTGATAGTTGAACCGTCACATAAAGTATAAGTGATAGCTGCAGTGTAGGTTGTTGTAGCTGTAGGGCAAACATTAATAACATCTGTTGTTCCGACAACAGGTCCGGTTGTTCCTGAACCTTCATACCAAGTAACACTTGTGATTGAATTACCGGAAGGGACAAAACGCCAAGCTTCATTAGTAGTAGTCCAGTTTGCATCTAAACCATTTCTATTTGGGGCTACAGCTCCGTTTGTGCCGGTAGCGTCTTGAATACCTACTACTGCATTACCATTGTTCCAAGATGCACAAGTATTCTTTTCTTGTATATATACTTCTATTACATTAGTATTTTCATAAAGAACAATCATTCCGGTATAAAGCATTGAGTTACAAACGGAATAGAACATAGGGATGTCTTTCCATGAAGCAACTAAAGCGCGGCAACCTGTGTTTAAAGTTATTAATTCCCAACCAACACTTCCTCCTATACTAGGATCTATATCGTGAAATACTCCGAAAATTGAGTTTTCAACTAAAGCTGGATCTCCACTTATAGGTATATTATTATTGAATTGCCAGTTACATGTGCTACCAGGGGTGTTATTAGCTAAGTCAAAAGTAATTAATCCATTTGATCCGACTAAACATTGATTATAACTATTGCCATAAAAACAAAAGTCAAAAGGTAAATTTATAATAGGAGACCAAACATCATCATCGTTTACACTGATAGGGTTTTGTAAACATCCAAATTGGTAAGGGGGGCTAAAAGGGATTGATTCGACTGTGTAGGTTGATGTGTCTCCTAAATTAAGATAAGTTGCCTCTAAATCAACACATGTGGAAGCATCAGTACAATAAAACGGAGCAGGGTCGGCACCGTTTAGACTTAAACCTCCTGATATTACAGACGGACAACCAAGTGTAGTATTTCCTATTCCTGTTCCGGTTGTACAGTCTGGTGTTGTGAAAGTTGTTAATATCCAGATACCGGTTCCGTCAGTACCTCCGCAGTCTGATCTTACCCAAACATAATAGGTTGTATCTGCTATTAGTCCTGTTAAGTTAACTGAAGTTACTCCGAAAGCAGCAGATCCTGTAGGGGTAGTACTATTGTCAGGAGGGGTATTTGTGATAGAAACATAATAATCGTAGCCATTAGCAGGTGCCGGACTTGGTTCAGTCCAGGAAATATCAGCAGAGTTTTGTGTGATATTACTAACGGTTAGGGATTGAGGAGTTCCGGAACAAGTAGGAGGGGTTAATACATTTACAGTATATTCTTCTATTTGTCCGTATCCGAAACCATTATAACAAGGATCTGTCGGATCCCCGTTGAAATGGTAGAATACTCTCATTCTGGTTAATCCGGGAGTAGCTGTAGCTGGTACAGTAATTGTGTTGTTTAACGTGGTTTGTGTATCCGCTGTAGAGTTGATGTGTCCGATATAATAGGTTTCATTGGCATCAGCAAAATCACCATCCTGATTCCAATCTACAAACGCTCTTACGTCAAATTGATTTGAACCGTAAGTTCTACACCTTACACTAATAGGGTCTGTTGTTCCGGGATATACAGTTGCCATATCACAATAGGAGTAGTATGTAGCTTCTCCTCCTACAGCAGTATTTCCTGTAGTGTTATCAATACCTGCATAAGTAACATTAACCATGGAGATACTCGATGAGTAACCCGGGGTACAGTAAGTTTGGAAAGAGTCAGTAAAAGTGAGGCGTATTTCTCCTCTTGCACCATCACCACCTGAGTGATTTGTGTTGTCAGTAACAAGTGCGCCGCCGCCGCCGCCGCCTGATGCATTACCATTGTTACCATTACCTTCATTTGTTCTTTGGTTTCCACCGGCACCTCCGCCATTTCCACCATCACCACCGGCACCTCCTACAGTTGTAGTACCATTAGCACCATCAGTTCCTGCAATCAATGTCGTTCCGATTGAACTTGCAGTAGAACCAGTACCGCCTGGTACTGTTGTATTATTTGGAGCGGCACCACCAGCGCCTCCTTGTGCATAGAGTGTACTTGTGTTTAAGAACCATGAAGCCTGACCGCTTGCTCCGGCTGTTTGAGCTCCGTTACCTCCGTTACCTACAAAAAGATTGTAAGTTGTTCCCGGAGTAACAGTAATTGTGGATGATGCATAGGTTCCTCCGGCACCACCACCACCACCTTTTCTATTGTTAGCGCCTGTTCCTCCTCCGGCTCCACCGCCACCCCATGCTTCAACAGTAACCGAAGTAACGCCACAAGGAGCAGTCCAAGTTTGAGACCCGGTAGAGGTAAATGAAACAGTTGTTTGTGCTAGTGAAAATTGAAAAGAAAGCAATAAAAATAAGAAAGGAAAAAGAAACTTCTTAGTGCTTTCTGAACCATAAAGAAGGTTCTTTAAGCAGGTGTACTTTTGTTCCATATCATTTTTTTTTGGGGGTTGATAAATATGACCAAATATATTTTTTTGTTAAGAAAAAACAAATTTTTTGAAATTTAAATGATTTTTTTTTGGAAAGTTATTTTATCTTTTTTTTAAAAGTATGTAAAGATCGGGTATTGAGTATGTTTATTTAGCTAAATGATTAATTTGTAAAGTAGAGTATCGATAGTTATTACATTTTGTTTTATATTTAAAAGTAAGGTTTTAAAACAAAAAACATATTAATTGTTATAAAAAGAAAAAAATATTGTTTTTGAGGTTAGCTTTTTTTAAATTTGATAGCAACACAAATCTAACCGTTTATGAAACAATCACTACTTTTAATCAGCTTAATTTTTGGGATTAATATAAGTGTCAAATCTCAAATGTATGTAAGTCCGGGTACTTCAGTTTTAGTGAATGATCAATTTTTATATGTTAAAGCAGATATTAGGTTAGATGATACCAGTAGGATGTATCTGAGAAATCAATCACAACTTTTACAAGCAACAACTTCAATAGGTTTGAATACAGGGACAGGGTTGTTGTCAGTCTTCCAAGAAGGGACGTCAGATAATTTTCAATATAATTATTGGTGTTCACCGGTAGGTTTTCCTGGCGGAACCTTGAATAATATGTTTGGGATTACTCAATTATATCGCCCGACCGGATTAACAACCAGTACACAAGTAGGTATTGCACCATACAGTCAGTTTGATGGTGTGGCTGATCCTTTGACCGTAGCAAGTAGATGGATCTATAAATTTTCGGCTTCAAACTCTTATTCACAATGGGTATATGTTGGAGCTTCTCATGCTGTTAATCCGGGATTAGGATTTACGATGAAAGGAGTTTCGGGGACGGATAACTTGATTGCGGATCCTGCTGAAGGTGTTGAGAATAATCCGGGTAATGCACAACGTTATGATTTTAGAGGAAAACCTTATGACGGAAATATATCAAATGCTGTTGCAACAGATAATTTAACTTTGATAGGTAATCCGTATTCCAGTGCAATAGATTTAAACTCTTTTTTAATGGATCCGCTGAATGCAGCATACATCAACGGACAAGCGTATTTTTGGGAGCAAAGTTCAACTACGCATTTTGTGTCTGAATATGACGGTGGATATGGTATTTATAATCCGGGCACAGGAATTTATACACCGGCTGATTTTTGGAATTATGATGGAGAAGGAAGTCAAGAAACAGATTTAGGCGGAACAGGAGTGGTTTATCAAAGAAGATTTTCTCCCATAGGACAAGGTTTTATGGTAAAAGGTGTAGCAAACGGAAACGTTGTTATGCGTAACAGATACAGAGTATATGTAAAAGAAGGAGCTGTTAACCTGTCTGAATTTCAAAGAGGTGGTGCTGTTTCTCAAAGAGAAGGAGTTGAAAGTGAGTATTTTGAAAGAATTCCTAATATAGCAGGAATAGATTATACTAAGATTAAGAAAACAACATCACCATACATTAGGGTTAATACGATCTATAATGATCAGGCAACACATCCTTCAACAATAGCATTTGATGATCATGCAACTAATGGCTTTGATTATGGTTACGATGGACAATCTGCTTCAGAGAATGCGTCTAAAGGTTTTTATTATATAGTTGAAGATTCACCGTTCGAATATGTTGCTACAGCAATTAAGTTTGATATAGATGTTAAAATACCAGTGGGATTTAGATGTGATGAAGAGACAAATTTTAAAGTACAGGTAGAAGGTGTTTATTCCGGATTTGATGAAAATCAAGGAGTTTATCTGCATGATAAACAAACCAATATTTATTATGATATTAAAAATAACTCATTTAGTATAACGTTGCCGGAAGGTGATAATAAAACCCGTTTTGAAATCACTTTCAGAAATTATGATAAAGAGCTACTTAACCAGACTACTTTATTAGAAGATGCTTTTGAGGTTTATCAGGATAACCAAAACGCTGTGCTTACTATTTTAAATACTTTGGGTAAAGACGTTTTGAATGTAGAAATGTATGATGTGACCGGAAAAGTAGTTATAAATAAAGAAAATCTCGGAAAAGGAAATGAAATTAAATTCCCAACAACAAATTTAACCGATGGTGTATATATTGTAAGGGTAAAAACAAGAGATTTATCTTTGGATAAAAAAGTTTTAGTCAGTAGAAAATAATTTTTAGTTATAGATTTTTAGCATCCCGATTCTTTTATAAGAGTCGGGATTTTTTTGTTACTTTGCTTTATGAATCAGGTTGTAGATATAGTATTTCCAAAAGGAATTTCACTTGTAATTAAAAGAGAAGATCTGTTACATCCTTTAATATCCGGAAATAAGTTTCGGAAATTGAAATATAATATTGAAGAAGCAAAAAAGCAGGGGCAAGAGGTGTTAGTAAGCTTTGGTGGTGCGTTTTCCAATCATATCTTAGCATTGGCGGCAGCCGGTAATGAATATGGCTTTAAAACTATAGGAGTGATCAGAGGAAATGAACTCGAAAGTGCTGTTGAACAAAACCCGACACTTTTTCAAGCCCGAAAATTAGGAATGAAATTCCTCTTTGTTACAAGAGAAGAATACAGGACAAAGACAAATGCCGAATTCCTGAAAAAATTACAAAACAGATTCGGAGATTTTTATGTAGTGCCGGAAGGAGGAACCAATGAATTAGCGGTGAAGGGTTGTGAAGAAATATTGAATGAAGGAGATTCGCAATTCGATTATGTTTGTACCGCTGTGGGAACAGGCGGAACTATTTCCGGGATTATCAATAGTTCTTTTTCGAATCAGAAAATATTAGGATTTTCTGCCTTAAAAGGAGATTTTTTGTCTGATGATATTCGTAAATTTGCACGAAAGAACAATTGGGAACTTATTCAGGATTATAATTTTGGAGGTTATGCTAAGGTGAATGAGGAACTGATCTCTTTTTTAAATGAGTTGTATCAAAAAACGGCAATTCCATTAGATCCTGTATACACCGGAAAAATGGTTTACGGAATAATAGATTTAATTGAAAAAGGATATTTTCCGGAAAATGCTAAAATTTTAGCTATCCACACAGGGGGCTTACAAGGAATAAGAGGAATAAATTTAGTTCAACAAAAGAAAAACAGACAAACACTAGTATATGATTTTTAAGAGGATCGGATTACTTTCACTAATGTTTTTAATTTTTGCATGTGGAAGTACAAACAAAGTAAGAGTAACAACAACCAAAGCGGAACAACAAGAAAAAGACAAGCAATTGGCAGCAAGCCAATCGTCTTCTGATGCGTCAACAAAAACGGAGACAAAAGCTAGTGAAACTTTAGAAGCAACTTCAAAAGTGAGTACTACATCAGCTACTGTGAGCGATTATATCTTACAGTTTAAAGATGTAGCCAAAAATAATATGAAAACATACGGAATTCCGGCGAGTATTACATTAGCACAGGGTATTTTGGAATCCGGAGCAGGAAAAGGACGCCTTTGTTTAGAGGCTAACAATCACTTCGGAATCAAATGTCATACCGGATGGACAGGACCAAGCGTAACACATGATGACGATGCTGCACAAGAGTGTTTCAGGAAATATAACGATCCGGCAGAGTCATACAAAGATCATTCATTGTTCTTAACATCCAGAAGTCGCTATGCAAGCCTGTTTAAGTTAGATGAATTAGATTATGAAGGTTGGGCCAAAGGGTTAAAAGCGGCTGGCTATGCGACCGATCCTAAGTATCCTTCAAAATTGATAGGTTTAATTGAACGTTACCAGTTGTATCTGTATGATCAGGAAGTAGCTTCTCCTTCAGGAGAAGTTTTTAGTGCGTCAACACCTGTTGTTGATGAGGAACCAAGTACAAAAGAAGAAACATCAACAACAGTACAAGTGGAAATTCCGGTTAGCAGTGAGCAAGCCCAACAAGAAGTGGCGGAAGTGATTGAAACCGTTGAAACAGCTGTTGAAGTGTCAAAAACAGAAGTTGAAGAGGTTGCAGATAAGATTTCGGAAGGAGAATATATTGTTCAAAAAGGAGATACCTTATATTCACTTTCAAGACGATTCAATACTACAGTAGAAGATCTAAAAGAAAAAAATAACTTATCGGATAACAGTATTGCGATAGGACAAATTCTAAAAGTAAAATAAATAGATGGAATATAAGAGAAGTAGCGCACTTTTTGTAGAAGCGCAAAAAGTAATTCCGGGCGGAGTTAATTCTCCGGTAAGAGCTTTTAAAGGAGTAGGAGGAACACCTATCTTTATAAAAGAAGCAAAAGGGGCTTATTTATCAGATGAAGACGGCAATCAGTTTATAGACTATATCAATTCCTGGGGTCCCATGATTTTAGGTCATGCTTATGAACCGGTAGTAAATGCAGTTATTGAAAAGACTAAAAAAGGAACTTCTTTCGGAACTCCTACTGCTTTGGAAACAGAAATAGCGCAGTTGGCGGTTAGTATGGTGCCTAATATCGATATGATCCGTTTTGTGAATTCCGGTACTGAGGCATGTATGAGTGCTATCCGTTTAGCCAGAGGTTATACAAAACGCGATAAGATTGTTAAATTTTCAGGATGTTACCACGGACATTCAGATTCGTTCTTAATCGCTGCAGGAAGTGGCTTAAGTACATTCGGAGTACCTAATAGCCCCGGAGTTACACAAGGAACGGCAAAAGATACTTTGTTAGCGCAATATAACGATGCAGATAATGTTCGGGACTTATTTGAAGCCAATAAAGATGAAATTGCAGCTGTTATTATTGAACCGGTTGCCGGTAATATGGGATGTATTCCGCCTAAAGATGGATTTTTAGAGGCTTTAAGACAAATTTGTACAGAGAATAAGGCTTTGCTTATTTTTGATGAAGTAATGACAGGATTTCGTTTAGCGAAAGGAGGAGCGCAAGAGGTTTTCGGAATAAAAGCTGATATTGTTTGTTTCGGAAAAGTAATAGGAGGCGGACTACCTGTCGGAGCGTTTGCTGCACGGGAAGAAATAATGTCACATTTAGCACCTCTTGGTCCTGTATATCAGGCAGGAACATTATCCGGTAACCCTTTAGCAATGGCTGCCGGTTATGAAATGTTAAAAGCTTTAAATAACGACCTGGAAATTTATACTCGCTTAGAGGAAAAAACGGCTTATTTAGAAAAAGGAATTAAAGAAGTTTTAAAAGGAAAAGTTCCTTTTACAATAAACCGATTAGGTTCTATGATTTCGGTTTTCTTTGCTGAAAATCCGGTTTACGATTTTGAAACTGCAAAAGCAGCAGATAACCCTTATTTTAAAACATTCTTCCATAGTTTGTTGAACCATGGAGTTTATATTGCGCCTTCGTCTTATGAAACATGGTTTTTAACGGATGCGTTGACGTATGAAGATTTAGATAAAACGATTGAAGCGATAGCTAAAGTTGAGTTTTAATATAAAAAGTCCCGCTTAAGCGGGACTTTTTTATTCTTCGTAACGTTCCATCTCGCGGTCGTAGAACTTTCCGGCTTCTTCTATTAACGTTTCCATTTCCTGTTCCAGTTCTGCTTCGTTTTCTTCTGAAATATCTTCAATAAACTCAACTTCATCATCTTTTAGATTGATAACGAATCTCGGATAGTCTAAATGAATCACAAAAATATCATCAGGAAAGTCAGTATTATCGGCCAGTACAAATTTTGGTAAGTCCATATGTCTTTAATATTTAATTTTTCAGTTAAAATTATTCTTCTTCAAGGCTTTTTAAAACCATGTGTTTGGTTTCGCTGTTAAATCTCATAAATAAGATAACAGCGGCTACTGTTAATCCGGCGGAAAGTCCGATCCAGATTCCGGTTGCTCCTAAGGTAGTAAATAATCCTAAATAAATCGAAATAGGAAAACCGACGAGCCAATAGGCTATAAAAGTAATGTACATGGGTACTTTTACATCTTGTAAGCCACGTAAAGCACCAAGAACTACAACTTGTAAACCGTCAGATATCTGGAATATAGCAGCAATTAATAGCAGTTTAGAGGCCACAGAGACAACTTCTAAATTTTTTTCCAGATTTTCTACATCCTTCAGATCCAGAAATAATTTAGGTAGGTGTTCGTGCAGTAATAAGAATGTTAATGCAAATATGATTTCCAGAAAAACAGTTAGTAAGAATATAGAAAAAGCTACTAATCGCAATTTTGCATAATCTTCCAAACCTTTTTGATTACCAACTCTGATCATGGCAGCTACACTAAGTCCTGAAGCAAACATAAAGGTGAATGAAGCTAAGCTAAGTGCGATCTGATTTGCGGCCTGACTATTAGTTCCAAGACTTCCGGAAAGCCAGATGGCTCCTGTAAATAAAGCTACTTCAAAGAACATCTGCATGGCAGAAGGAGATCCTAATTTGATGATTTTCAGATTGACCTCTTTTTTGATCTCTTTTATAGAAAAACCTTCAAAATAAGGTTGGAATCTATGCCTTGATTTTAAAGCATAATGCATGAATGCCAACATTACAATACGTGAAGCGATTGTTCCTACAGCAGCTCCCACGATGCCTAATTTAGGAAAAAACCAAATACCGTAAATCAGTAAGTAGTTGAGTGAGATATTAGTTATATTGGCTAAAATAGTAGCCCACATAGAATATTTGGTTTGACTCATTCCGTCAGCAAACTGCTTATAGGCCTGAAACATGATTAACGGAATAAGTGAAAAAGCAACAATGTCCAGATAAGGTTTGGCTAATTCAACAACATGATCCGGTTGTTTCATGTATACAATTAACGGTTTTGAAAAATAGATGATTGTAAATAAAACAACACCTAAAATGGTACAAAGGTACAATCCGTGGTGAAAAGCTTCTCTTCCCTTTTTTACGTCTGATTTCCCGTCAGCTTCAGCAACTAAAGGAGTTATCGCTGTTGAGAAACCTATTCCTAAAGACATAGCTATAAATATAAAACTATTTCCCAGCGAAACAGCAGCCAGTTCTGAAGGTCCTAGCTTCCCTACCATGATATTGTCTACAATCCCAACAACTGTATGTCCTAACATTCCAAGAATGATAGGGTATGCCAATCGGAGATTGTACGAGAATTCTTTGGTATAGTTTGCTAACGTCATAGTTTTTGAAAAATGTCCGCAAATATACAGAATTAATGCCCGACAAAAATTGAAATCGTAGTAGGTTTAGGAAATATTAACTTTTATTTATTCTTCCGTTGCTAATTTATCATGATAAAATTTAATGTTGTCTTTTACTTCTTGTTCCAGTTCCGGTTCTTTGATATCAGTATATTTTTGAAGCTCTTCCAAGATCGTTTTTGCTACTAAATAGCGGGAAGTTTCTTTATTGTCAGCCGGAATGATGTACCATGGTGCATGTTTTTTAGAGGTTGCATTAATGGCTTCTTCATAGTAGGTCTGGTACTCTTGCCAAAGCTCCCTTTCTTTTAGATCAGCAGGAGAGAATTTCCAGTTGTGATCTTCTTTTTCCAGACGGCGAAGCAAACGTTGACGCTGTTCTTCTTTGCCTAGATGTAAATAAAATTTCAGTACAATAACGCCGTTGGACGAAATATGCTTTTCAAAATGATTGATGCTTTCAAAGCGATCGTTCCAGAATTCAGGTGTAATGTCTTCAACGGAATTAATTCCCGGAATTCGCTCGTTCATGATATATTCCGGATGTACTCGGGTAACCAGAACATTCTCGTAATGAGTTCGGTTAAAAACAGAGAATTTACCTTTTTCCGGCAAAGCTAAATAATGACGCCATAAATAATCATGTTCTAATTCGTTGCCATTAGGAGTTTTAAAGCTGTATACAACAACTCCACGAGCATTAAATTCTTTAAAAACTTCACGAATTAAGCTGTCTTTTCCGGCAGTATCCATTCCTTGCAAGCAAATGAGTACACCGTATTTATTATGAGCATACATTTTGTCTTGTAGTTTGCTGAGCTTTTCCCGTATTTTTTGGAGTTCTTTTTCTTTCTTCTTTTCCGAAGTTTCAATATCGATAAAAGTAGGAATGTTATTGAGTTGAATAGGAGTTGAGACTTTTAAAGTTTCTATGGAGATGTTTTTCATAACGGTGTGTTTTTTTGAAAAAAACAGATAGTTTATTTCTAAATTTGAGTAAAATTTAAAAATACAAAATTTTGGAAATAGCAGCTGTATTGAATAAAAATTTATTTCTTATTAAAGAACATATCGGCATATTCAAAGCCTCGAACAACTTTGATATTTTTGACTTGGAAAACGGTAAAATGATTATGACTTGTCGTGAGCCTAATTTGGGGTTTTTTACAAAATTGTTTCGTTTTACGGATTATAAAAGAATGACGCCGTTTGAAATTGAAATTAAAGATGAGCATCAAAATATTTTAATGGTAATTAAGCGAGGGATCACTTTATTCCGATCTGATGTTGAAGTTTTTGACGTAAAAAATCAGCTTTTGGGAATCTTTAAACAAAAAATCTTTTCAGTAGGAGGCAAGTTTGAGGTTTTTGATAAACATGATCGCCCTTTATGTACTTTAAAAGGAAAGTGGACAGGGTGGGATTTTAGTTTTCTGGATAAAAATAATGCGGAAATTGCACATGTGTCTAAAAAATGGGCAGGTATTGGAAAAGAATTTTTTACAAGCGCTGATAATTATGTGATTGAGATTCGGGATAGGGTTGCGGAAAATGACCCGATTCGCTATTTGATTATAGCCACAGTAATGTGCATCGATATGGTATTAAAAGAATAGTGGGGAAATAGATAAATAAAAAAAGAGGAGTAAACCTCCTCTTTGATTTTTTATTCTAAACCTACAGCTTTGTTGTAAAGCTTCTTGTTTGCTTTTAATTTCTCTAATTGTTCTTTGGTTAAAAGAGCAGATAATTTAGTCTCAATGTGTCTTGCGAAAATAATTTTTCGCTCTTCACCAAACGGAGAATTTTCTCCCATCTCTTCATTTTTATAAGCTAAAACATTGGTGATTTCGTCAGAAATACTTTGATCTGTAACATTTAAGAATTTAGAGATCTCCATTGATTCAACTTTTGCTTTTTCTGTGTATGAATCTTTTTTGCTTTCTTGAGCTGTTGAGAAAAGAGAGAAACCAAAGACAAGAACAACAAGCATTACTATTCTTTTCATAATTGATAAATTTATGGTTATATAGGTTACAAATCTAAATTAAAAAAATAGTTTTTCAAAAAAGATTGAAATAAATTTATTAATCCTCGCTAGGCTTTCTCATTTTTTTATTTCTTTCTCCTTTATGCATTTTTTCCCTTTCGGCATTTATTTCTTCCCATTTCTGCATTTGTTCTTTGGATAAAATATTTTTCATTTTGTTTTTGAAATCGATCTGAGCATCTAAACGTTCCTTTTGCATTTCATATCTTTGATCTGCGGTTGGTTTTGCTTCTGTTTCTTTCAATTTTTTCATTTCATCCATTTTAGCCTTTCTTTTGGCCTCTTGCTCTGTTAGCAACTTTTTGATCTCTGTTTGTTGCTTTTCATTAAGATCAAGATCTAAAGTCATTTTCTTTACTCGTAGCTCCGTTCTCTGTTCAGGAGTAAGTTGTTCTCTGTCGTGTCCTTTTCTTCCTTCTCGTTCTTGTGCAAAAGCGACCATTCCGGTTGCTAAAATTGCCATTAAAAATAATTTTTTCATAATTTTTCTTTTATAGTGATTAGATATGATTTCTGTTAAAAGGTTTAATTTCGGGTGGAAAAAATGTTGGTTATGTCAAAATATTGATACTTTTGTGACGTGTTAAGAGTAATAGTTGTCATAGCTGCTTTATTCATGGTTATAAAACCTGTAATTCCTATATTGGATTATGTGGTGAATTATGATTATATTAAAAATGAGCTCTGTGTCAATAAAGATAAGCCGCAGCTACATTGTAACGGGAAATGTCACTTGGCAAAAGAATTAGGTAAAGCTTCCGAACAAGGAAAGTCGCAATCCAATGATAAAAAAGAAAATTACCATTTAGAGTCAGAGATTCTTTTTTATCAAAATCTAAGAAATTTTCAGTTTTTGGCTTTTATTAAGACTTCGTTGAAAGAGGATAATTTTTATTATTCAGATACTTATCAGTTCACTTTTTCTGATAAAGCTTTTCATCCCCCATTGTTTAAATTTTACATACAATACTTGTTTGATTCAGTCAATCCTGATTGAACAATAGGTTTTGTCTTAAAATCAGGTATATTTTTATACTTGAAGGGCTGTCATTCAGTCTGTAAAAAAAGAAACGCCCATAAGTCTCGGGAAAGACAAACTATGAGCGCTTCATAACGTATGTATAATTTTTCAAATTTAAACAATGAAACTACAATTAAAAAATATTATAGTGGCATTAACTATTGCCATTGGTTTAACAGCGTGTTCAAATGACGATTCTTCAGGTGAAGTAACAGGAAATGGTACACTTGAGTTGAAATTCGATAACACTTATGGTGATGCAGATCTGATCTTCAATGCACCTTATACAAATAGTAACGGAGAAGTAGTAAAAATTAACAAAGCTATTTATATTATCAGTAATGTTGTTTTGACAAAAGAGGACGGAACTACTTTCACTGTTCCTAAGGAAGATAGCTATTTCTTTATCAATGAGGAAGATGCCATTAGCAGCTATGTAACGATTAGTATTCCTGATGTGCCGGCTGCTAATTATACGAAAGTTTCTTTTGGAGTGGGTGTTGATGAGGCTCAGTTTCTACAAGGACAAGAAGGTCAGGGCAATTTATTAGAGCGCGCTCAGGCTATAGGAATGACTTGGTCTTGGGCAGCAGGCTATAAGTTTGTTCGTATGGAAGGAACTTATACATCATCAATAGCTACAGATGATACTGTCTTTATGGTGCATACCGGTAAAACAGGAGAAATTTATAATTATGCTCAGATTGAAGTTGACCTGCCGGATCAAGCCTTAGTAAGAGCAAATATTACTCCTCAGGTACATATTATGGCCGATCTGCAACAAATCATTGACGGAACAACAGTTATTAATTTTGATGAAGGAACCTCTGTTATGGGAGGATCTAAAGTGCAAAGTATTATGGCGAATAATGTTCCCGGAATGTTTCATGTAGATCATGTTCATAACGATTAATTAGCAATTCTATTCTTGTAATTAAGAGTAAACCTTTGTGCTCATGTTCGAGAACTATTAACAAAGTAGCATTTTAGAACATGAGCCTTGTGTTTTTTCGCGCAAGAATTAATCATTAGAATTATGAAAAAAGTATTTGCGTTAATCGCCGGGTTATTTGCGATAAGCTGTTCTTCTGATAGTGAAGCCGAATATCAAAATATTCCGATCAATTATCAGGCACCGTCAAATTTTCCTCCTATGGCTTATGATCTGACGAATAATCCTTTAACGGAAAAAGGTTTTGAATTAGGGAAGAAAATTTTTTATGACGGGAGATTGTCTTCTGACGGAACTATTTCCTGTGGCTTTTGTCATATTCAGGAAAACGGATTTACGCATCATGGACACAATTTCAGTCATGGTGTAGGAGAAGCAATTGGCAGGCGAAATGCTCCGGCGGTTCAAAATATGGCGTACCAGACGCTCTTCATGTGGGACGGAGCAACGGAACATATCGAAATGATGCCTATGATACCTATTTTGTCAGAAATTGAAATGAACGGTAATTTTGTAGACATCATTACGATGATGCAAAATGACAGTGATTATCAGAAACTATTTAAACAAGCATTTGAGGACGGAGCTATTAACTCCGAGAATATGTTGAAAGCTTTGGCGCAGTTTATGACTATGCTGACATCCTCTAACTCTCGTTTTGATAAATACAGAAGGAATGAATCCGGAGGGGATTTAACAGTTGATGAATTAGAAGGTTACGATTTGTTTAATCAAAAATGTGCCTCTTGTCATGCAACGGATCTGTTTACGGATAATTCGCTTCGCAATAACGGATTGCCGATAAATCCAGCAATAAACGATTTAGGACATTATGATATAACCGAACAGGAAGTCGATAAATATAAGTTCAAAGTGCCAAGTTTACGCAATATAGAAGTTACGGCACCTTATATGCATGACGGACGGTTCTATACTTTAGAAGCGGTGCTGAACCATTACCAGAATGGTATTGTGAATACTGAAAATTTGGATCCCGCTTTGAGCGATAACGGATCTTTAGGTATTCCGTTAACAGAAGATGAAAAAGTAAAGATCATTGCTTTTTTAAAGACATTAACTGATAATGAGTTTTTGACAGACTCGCGTTTCTCTGAATTTTAAAAAAGAATGAAAAAAAGAATCTTAATATACAGTTTTCTTTTGTTTGTAGGTAATTTTTCATTTGCTTCAGACAAGGATACTTTAAGTTATGAAAATCCTTTTAAGAAATTTGAACGTTTTTTTGACGATTGCGATGCTTGTGGTTGTTCTGCGAGTGGCGGGAGTATGGGGTTTTCATCCATGTTGAATCCGAATTTTATAGGAGTGCGCTATTTTTACCAAAGCTATCAGAGCAGTGATAAGCTATATAGTAATTCGCCTTGGTATGATGAGAATTTCAATACGGTGCAAATTTGGACGAGAATTCCGTTGACTAAAAGTATTCAGCTTTCAGCTTTAATTCCTTATCATTTTCATAATAAGGAATCAGCCGTCGGTGAACAATCCATTTCCGGAATGGGTGATGTTACAGTATTAGGTTTTTATTCTTTGTTGCAAACAAAGAGTGATTCATTGGTTTACCAACATCGTTTACAATTGGGCGGAGGAGTAAAAATGCCTACCGGAAAGTTTAATGAAACAAACAATGGTAGTGTTAATCCGAGTTATCAGTTAGGAACCGGAAGTTGGGACTATATACTGGCAACAGAATATGTTGTTAAACGGAAAGCATTAGGTTTAAATGTTATTTTGAATTATACTATCAAAACGGAAAACAAGAAAAAATATGAGTTCGGTAACCAATTCAATTATGCAGGAACTTTATTTTATTTGTTTAGTACAGAAAAGTTAACATTTGTTCCTCAGGCCGGACTTGCCGGAGAAGTGTATGAAACGAATTATCAGCACAATCAGCGGGTGCGGAATACTGCCGGAGATATTTTGTTCGGGAAATTAGGTTTTGAATTGGGCAAAGATCGTTTTTCTTTCGGAGCGAATGCAATGTTGCCGATTAATCAAAATCTGACCGGGGGCAGGGTTGAAGCCAATTACCGATGGAGTGTCAATTTGAATTATAGTTTATAACAAAAAAGACAGGCTGTAAGCCTGTCTTTTTATTTTTATTTAGTTTTCTTAATTTAAGACCACTGTTTTAGCATCACCTTTAACGACAACTTTAGTCAGGTTTTGTTTTGCTAATTCTTTCATGGCAGCGTCCCATTTTTTACCACTCAATCCGGCTTTTTCTTTTAATTGTACTAAAGCCTGATTGTTCTCTGCTTTTAAAAGATCAACAATAACTTTAGCTTCATCACTTATAGCCAAAGGTTTTACTTCAGGTTTCATTTGCGGGAAGAATAAGACTTCCTGAATGGATTGATTGTTTGTTAAAAACATGATCAGGCGATCCATGCCGATTCCTAAACCGGATGTAGGGGGCATTCCGTATTCTAAAGCTCTTAAGAAATCCTGATCGATGAACATAGCTTCGTCATCCCCTTTTTCAGAAAGTTTTAATTGGTCCTCAAAACGCTCTCTTTGATCAATAGGGTCGTTCAATTCCGAATAAGCATTAGCAATTTCTTTTCCGCAAACCATTAATTCAAAACGCTCTGTTAAATCCGGGTTGTCTCTGTGTTCTTTGCATAGAGGCGACATTTCTTTCGGGTAATCTGTGATGAAAGTTGGCTGAATGAAGTTGCCTTCACATTTTTCGCCAAAGATCTCATCGATCAATTTTCCTTTCCCCATAGTGTCATCTACATCAATTCCCATTGATTTTGCTGCTGCCCGAATTTCATCTTCGCTCTTTCCTGTGATATCAAAACCTGTGAATTGTTTGATAGCATCGGTCATAGTAACACGGGTGTATGGAGCTTTAAAATCTACAGTGTGCTCTCCGAAAGTAGCCTGAGTAGTCCCGTTTACTTGTAAAGCACAATACTCTAACAGGTTTTCCGTGAATTCCATCATCCAGTTGTAGTCTTTGTAAGCAACATAGATCTCCATAGCTGTGAATTCCGGATTATGGGTTCTGTCCATTCCTTCGTTACGGAAATTTTTAGAAAACTCATAAACCCCGTCAAAACCACCAACGATCAGTCGTTTTAAGTACAATTCATTGGCAATACGCATATATAGCGGAATATTTAGTGAATTGTGATGTGTAACGAACGGGCGGGCTGCTGCTCCTCCCGGGATTGATTGTAATATAGGTGTTTCAACTTCCATGTATCCTTTTTCATTGAAGAAGGTACGCATGGCGTTGAATAATTTGGCTCTTTTAACAAAAACATCTTTTACTTGCGGATTGACCACTAAATCCACATAGCGCATTCTGTAGCGCAATTCA
Source organism: Flavobacterium sediminis (assembly GCF_003148385.1). Classification (NCBI taxonomy): domain Bacteria; kingdom Pseudomonadati; phylum Bacteroidota; class Flavobacteriia; order Flavobacteriales; family Flavobacteriaceae; genus Flavobacterium; species Flavobacterium sediminis. The sequence continues at coordinate 2,329,072 of NZ_CP029463.1, forward strand.
GCATCTGTAAATGCGTCAAAAACATGACCTTGATCGTCTGTTTTAGGTAATGGTAGCGGACGAAGCGTTTTGCTCAAAAAGGTGAAATTAGTTACACGTACGGCTTGGGCTCCCACTTTGGTAGTGAATAATTCACCCTCAATTCCGATAAAATCACCTAGGTCCGTCAATTTTTTAAAAACAGTGTTGTAAAGCGTTTTGTCTTCGCCTTCACAGATAACATCACGGTTAAAATACAACTGAATTCTTCCTTCGCTGTCTTGTAATTCGGCAAAAGAAGCTTTTCCCTGATCGCGAACACTCATTAAGCGACCGGCAATAATAACCTTCTTACCTTCAGAGAAATCATCCTTTATCTGTTTCGAAGTGTGATTAACAGGATACAAATTGGCAGGATACGGATTAATGCCGAGCTCTCTTAGCTTGGTCAGTTTCTCTCTTCTAATGATTTCTTGTTCTGAAAGTTGCATACTTTTTTGTTTTGAGCGTGCAAAGATAAAATATTTTGTTTCAAGTTCAAAGTTCAAAATGTTTGATTTTAGAGCGGTTTTTCAGGAATAAGAGTTTGGTTTTCGTGTTTTTTTCGATAGGGATTAAACAGGAAACTATTCGTATATTTGTAGGGTAATTTTATTCACAATGGTCGGAACACAAAACAGAACGATCCTTTTACAGGATTTGGGTACGAAAGATTACAAAGAAACTTGGGATTTTCAGGAAGAAGTCTTTGCGAGAGTAGTAGCGCAAAAAAAATTAAAACGTGACAATCCTGAAATGGATACGGATAATTATTTTTTCTTTGTAGAACACCCACATGTTTATACTTTAGGTAAAAGCGGAGATGTGTCTAACTTGTTACTTTCTGAAAAGCAGCTTGAAGAGAAAGGAGCTACTTTTTATAAAATCAATAGAGGAGGAGATATTACATATCATGGACCGGGACAAATTGTGGGGTATCCTATTTTAGATTTAGAGAACTTTTTTACTGATATACATAAATATTTGAGGCTTTTAGAGGAAACTATGATTATGGTTTTGGCAGATTATGGTTTGAAAGGGATGCGTAGCGAGGGGGAAACCGGAGTTTGGTTAGATGTAGGAACGCCATTTGCTCGAAAAATTTGTGCTATGGGGGTTCGTGCCAGTCGTTGGGTAACCATGCATGGTTTTGCTCTTAATGTGAATGCAGATCTGGGATATTTTGATAATATCATTCCTTGCGGGATAAGAGGAAAAGGAGTTACCTCGCTTCATGTGGAATTGGGTAGAGAAGTTGATGAAGATGAAGTGCGTCAAAAAATAGTCAAATATTTTGCGGAACTTTTTGAGGCTAAATTAATTTGGTAGCATGTTGTTAGGTTAAAAAAAAGACTACTATCAATTCCTTATAAAGGAAGTTCCAGTTGCTCGGGTAATAAGCGAAAGCTTTTTCGGTGGTAAGGGCTGGGGCCATATTGAGCGATAGCTTCCCGGTGTTCTTTTGTGGGGTAGCCTTTGTTCTTTTTCCAGTTATACATAGGGTATTCTTCATGGATTTTATCCATGAATTCATCTCTGTACGTTTTAGCAAGAACTGAAGCGGCAGCGATACTTAAGTATTTACCGTCTCCTTTTATAATACTTTGATTAGGAATGTCTTTTAGATATTCAATTTCTTCTCGGGTAAAGATTTTTCCATAAGTGTTTTGAATTTCCAGTTTTCGGAAAATAGGGCGATTGCCGTCTACAATAAGGTGTTCCGGTTTTTGTGAGAGTTTTAGAATACATTCTTGCATTGCTTTCATGGAAGCATTCAGAATATTGATCTCGTCAATTTCTTCATTATATATATGAGTAACTGCAAAAGTCAGAGCTTGATTTTCTATATCAGGTCTTAATTGAAATCTTTTTTTTTCGGAAAGCTGTTTGGAGTCGTTTAATATATTGTTTTCAAAATCAGGGTTCAGTATAATGGCAGCAGCTGTTACGGGTCCGGCCAAACATCCTCTTCCGGCTTCGTCAGTACCGCATTCTAAAACCTTTTGTTTATAACATTTGCTTAACATTGCATTTTTTTGACAAAAATATAATTTTTAACGCAACCTTTTGCTGTTTTGTGCATCTTTATAGTGTTAGTATTCCCAAAAAGATATTTTTAGCGCTAAAAGTTTTAACATTATTAAATACTAATATTCCTTGCAAATATTTGGTAAATTAAGAAATAATTAAGAAGTTTGCGGAATAACTAACTCAAATAAATTTAATATGAGATCAAAGTTTAAATGGATTTTTACGCTTTTAGTAGCGTTAACAATGCAGTTTTCATTTGCTCAGGAGAAAACTGTTACGGGTGTAGTTACTGACGAACTAGGTCCCGTTGCCGGTGCTAATGTTGTGGTAAAAGGCACTTCAAATGGTACAACCACGGATTTCGATGGTAACTTTTCAATCAAAGCTAAAAAAGGAGACGTTTTAGAAGTTTCTTATGTAGGTATGAAAGAAGAGGTTACTGTTGGAGATGGTAATGTTTATAATGTTACATTGAACGCTATGCAGCTTGAAGCTGTTGAGGTTGTCGGAGCGTTAGGTATTAAGCGTAAGGCAGATGAGGTTACTTCTTCTTATCAAGTGGTAAAAAATGAAGAAATTACTCAGGCGGCTAATCCTAATGTTGTGCAGGCTTTAGCGGCTAAGGTTTCTGGTTTACAGATTAATACTGCAAGTAACAGTGTTAACTCTTCTACTAGAATTGTAATTAATGGTACTCGTTCCATTACTGGTAACAACCAAGCTTTAGTTGTTATTGATAATGCGATTTCGACTGCGTCTGTTTTACAAAGCTTACCTCCTGAAATCATTGAATCTGTTAACGTAATTAAAGGGGCGCAAGGGTCTGCTTTATATGGTGAACAAGGATCAAACGGAGTTATTTTAGTGACTACTAAAAAAGGTAGCGGTGTTGAAGATAAAATAACTGTTACTTTTAATTCAGCAATAGATTTTCAAAAAGTTTCTTATTTGCCGGTAAGACAAACTCGTTACGGTCAAGGATGGTACGGTGAGCATGTGGCAATAGAGAATGGTTCTTGGGGTGCTGAAACTGACGGTTCAATGCAACCTGTAGGTTTACCGCAAGCTGATGGAACTACTTTTACTGCTCCATATACAGGAGATTCTGATAATATTAAAGATTTTTTCAAAACAGGTATTATCAAACAAAATGGTTTGACAGTTTCTGCAGGATCTTTACAAAACGGATATGCGTTATTGTCAATCAATAGACAAGATAGAGAGTTCGTTGTTGATGGGGATATCTTGAAACGTACAAATGTTATGTTTAAAGGTGGTAAAAAAGTAGGGAAGTTTACTGCTGAAGGAAGTGTTCAGTATTATTCTCAAGTTCAGGAGAATACTACAGCAGGTTTATATTCACAATTGTTACAAACAGCAACAACTATTCCGGTTGGTATGTTTGAAAACTCAGGAAATAATGGTCACTGGAATGTTTATTACAGAAGCCCTTATTGGACTAGAGATAATGTAAGAGGTAAATATGTTACAGATTATGTAAATGCCGGAGCGTCTTTGAAATATGAGATCAATAAGAATATTAATTTAACTTGGGCTCCTAACGTACAAGTTACATCTTCTGGATCAACTACATGGACAAACGCTTTTACAAGTGAAGATGATTTGTATAACGATTACTCAAACAGAATTGTTCGTTCTTCTTTTTATGATGCAACTGGATTTTCAAGAAGAATTTATTCTGACTTCATGATTAATCTTGATTATGATTTAACTGAAGATTTGACTTTAAAAGCAAATATCGGTAATAATGTTCAGGATTATTATTCAAGAACTAACACAGTTGGTGGGTCTGATTTAGACGTTGCAAATGCTTTCTATAATTATACTAACGTTTTAACGCCTGATTTACCTACAAGTGGTAATTTGACAAATGCATATTCAAGAAAAAGGACTTTTTCATTTTTTGCTAATGTTGATTTAGGTTATAAAGAGTATTTGAACTTAAATATTACAGGTAGAAATGACTGGTCATCAGTTCTTGATCCTAGCAATAATAGTTATTTCTATCCAGGTGCAGGTTTGTCATTCATTCCTACAAAAGCATTTGAAAATATAAAAGGAGATATTCTTAACTATGCTAAAGTATATGGAAGTTTTACTGCAACAGGTAACTCTTCAGCAGTTAGTACTTATGGTGTGGATGAAATTGGGGTTGTTCCTTCAGGATTCCCTTATGGTGATTTGTCTTCTTATATTGCAAATACGTCACCTACTTATAAATATATTAAACCGGAGAGAAACTATACAAGAGATTTTGGTTTAAGTTTAGGGTTCTTTAAGGATAGATTGACTTTAGATGGTCAATACTATTATACCGAGACTAAAGATTTGATTACTAGAGCAACAGCTTCTTCTACTTCTGGATTAACTAGTAGTTTACAAAATATCGGAGAGTTGCATACAACAGGTTTCAATATTGATTTAGGATATACTCCGATCAAAGCTAAAGAAGAAGGAGATTTTGAGTGGACTGGAAAAGTAAACTTCTCTACTTATAAGACAATTATTGATAAAGTGTCTGATGGGGCAAACGAAGTTAACTTAGCAACTATAAATGATTTGGCTGGTGTTTTCGCTGTTGAAGGTGAGGAATTTCCAACAATTAAAGGAATCGGATATTTAAGAGATGATGCAGGTAACGTGATTGTAGATGCTACATCAGGTAATCCGTTATATACATCTGAATTTAAAAAGTTTGGTACTTCTACTCCTGATTTTACAATTGGTTTCACTAATTCATTTGCTTACAAAGGAGTTAAATTAACTGCTGTTTGTGATTATAGAAGTGGAGGAGTATTCTACTCAGGATCTATGTATCAATTAGCATGGACAGGAAACTTAATCGAGTCTGCTGAAAATGGTAGAGCCGGTGGATTTATTTTCCCTAATTCTGTATATGAAGACCCTAATAATCCAGGTCAATATATTGAAAACACTAATGTTGTAACTGGTGGTAATTCATACGCAACATACCAAACTTATTTTAGTAATGACTATGCTTTTAACAATGCAGAAAATAATATCTTAGATGCTACTGCTGTTAAAGTAAGAGAGATTGCATTGAGTTATACATTACCTTCAAAATTGTTGAAAAACTCAGGTATTTCATCAGTGACTATGGGGTAAATGCTAGAAATGTATTCATGTGGTTACCTAAAGAAAACAGATTCTATTCAGATCCAGAAAATAACTGGAGTTCAACAAGTAATGCTCAAGGGTTGAATGTTGTAGGGACTTATCCTCCTACAAGAACTTATGGTTTTACTTTAAATCTAACTTTTTAATTAATTTGATATGAGAAAGATAAAGTATTTATTTGCAGGATTTTTGGCGTTGTCCATGTTATCTTGTGATGATTACCTTGATATTAACGATGATCCTAATAATATTCATCAAGAGGATATTCGTCCGGATATGCAATTGCCAGGTGCAATGGTTATGACTTACCGAGTTCAGGCTAGATCAATGAATATATTAGGTAATATTTTTATGCAAAACTGGTATGCTGATGTTAACAACTATACAGGTGTTAATACCAGTGATGAGTATACTTTAGATATTAGTAATAATTTCTATGATGATATCTGGGATGGATTATATGTTGGAGTTAATAATTTTCAACAAGTAATTAATTACGATAGCCAAGATTATGACAATCATAAAGCAGTAGCTTTAATCATGAAATCTTTCTATATGCAATATATAGTGGATTTATATGGTGATGCTCCCTATTCTCAAGCTTTCTTGGGTCAAGAATTATTGACTCCGGCTTATGATAATGATGCTGATATCTACAGAGCTTTGATTGATAATATTAATGCTGGTATTGATTTATTTTATACAGCAGATTCTAATGATGCTGTTTTAGGTTCTGAAGATGTTCTTTTTCAAGGTGCTATCAATAAATGGATTGAGTTTGCAAACACTCTAAAAATGAGAATTTTATTGCGTCAGTCTGAATTAACTGATGCTACAACTCAAGCTTACATTCAAGATGAGTTTGATGTTATCGCTACATCTGGAGTATTCTTGTCAACAGACGCATTTATTAATCCGGGGTATAGTGATGCTACTGATGCTAATATGAACCCTTACAATAATTTATTCTATAATTCATCAGGGTCTGCTCAAACGTATTATAATTATACGAGAGCAAGTGCTTATATCGCTGATTTCTTGAACGGAGATATTAATGGTGTAACTGATCCAAGAGGTTCTGTGTTATATGAATTAGTGGGGTCAAGTAGTGATATTGTTGGAGCAGTTCAAGGAGACTTCAATGGTCCTTCTGAGTTGTCTCACATCGTTCCGGTTATGCCTGATGCTGATTCAGATGGTATCTTAATGTCTTATGCAGAATCTAGATTCTTATTAGCAGAAGCTTACGATAAAGGTTATTTATCAGGTGATGCTGAAATGGCTTTTTATGAAGGAGTTCAAGCTTCATTCAGTTTATACGGAGCAGGTGGATTCTCAACGTATTACTCTCAAATTGATGCAATTGCAGGTTTAGGATGGAATGGTGGAAACCACATGGAAGCTATCATGACTCAAAAATGGTTAGCAACAAATAGTGTTAATCCAATTGAAGCTTATATTGATATGACTAGAACAGGATATCCGAATATCCCTCTAGCTACAACTGCTTTATATTCTAACAGACCTTACAGATTGCAATATCCTCTTTCAGAGTATGTAGCTAATTCTGCGAATGTGCCTGTTATTCCTCAAGCTCAATTGTTCCAAGTTGGACCATTCTGGAAAAATTAAAAATAAATAGTTATGAAAAAAGTATTTTTATTATCAATTTTTTCACTATTCACTCTTGCGAGTTGTAGTGATGACGATGTGACGTCTTTAGGGCCTACTTCAACGATTGTAGGTTTCCCGGAAGATCAAACTACATACAATTTCCTTACAGATGTAACTGAAGCACAAATAGATGTTCCTGTAAATTTAATTAGTTATGCTAATGAAACTTTTCCTTCTAATGATGTAGTTGTTAGTTGGGAAGTTAACACTGCTGAAACTACTGCTGTAGAAGGTGTTGATTTTGATTTTGTTCAAACATCAACTAGTACAACAATTACACAAGGTAATTCTGCTGCACTAATTCCTTTTAAAGTTTATCCGATAGTTTTTGATCCGGCTGATCCTAAACAAATTGTTTTGGATATGACTGTTGTTGATTCTAATAATGCAATTATTGGGGCTCAATATCAAAAAGTTACTATTATATTGCAAGGAGTTTGTCCTTCTTATTTAGCAGGTGAATATTATATTAACTTTGCATCCGGGCCTCAAGATATCACAATCGAAGAAATCGGACCTGGTCAATACAGAGCTAGTTATTTCCCAACATTTGCATCAGTATATTGGTGGGAGTTTTCTGATGTTTGTGGAGACTTAGTGATTACAGATTGGCAATATCAAAGTGGTAACGCTATTTATGGTACTTCGACACCAATGCCTCATGGGGTAATAAATGGTGATGGTAGTTTAACATTCTCAGGAGTTAATGTTACCGGAGTATCTTGGTATGTTAATCTTACTTGGACAATTTATCCATATTAAAAAAATAAACTATGAAGAAATTAATTAATAATAATTTTAGATTTGCTCTACCTTTATTCTCATTATTAGCTTTAGCTTCTTGTGATGACAATATGGATGAGCCAGGCTACCCTGCTTTAGCTGATAAACCGGTTGTAACTTTAACGTATGATAACCTTAATATTTTAGAGTTAGACGATGAATCAACTACAGGAGTTAACGAAAATATTGCAACATTTGTTTTGACTGCTGACAGAATTTATAAAGAGGATATGAAGTTCTCTATTAAATTGAATGCAGCTGAATCTACAGCAGATGCTAAAGATTTTACAATTTCTTTATCTGAAGCAGATTTAGATTACGGAACTGACGGAGCTTTTGTAGCAACAATCCCTGCAAATACTCTTTCTACAACGTTTACTGTTGCAGCTAATTTTGATATTTATCCTGAGTCAACTGAGAACTTAGTTTTTGATATCAAACCTATGGCTGATTTGAACGGAACTATTGCCGGTTCAAGTAAAAAAGTAGAATTAACTATCGGAAACTCTACTTCTGATGAATTAGTATTAATATTAGATTGGAATGGAGATAGTACTTATACTAATATTACTGATCCAAACGATCCTTATGAAAGTACTTTAGCAGATTATGATTTCGATTTAGAGGTTTATAACTCTGGTTTTTCATTAGTAGATTATAGTTGGTCTGATAGTCCTGAGCAAGTTAATTTTGCGACTTCAAATGCAGACGGATTATATTTTGTAATAGCTGGTTTCTATTCTACTTACGGTGCAGTACCTATGTTGCCAATTAATTTTGATGTGACTTTAACAATAGCAAAACCAGGTGTTTTTGTATATGATTATGACATGTCCGGAATTTGGAATAGTACTGACGGAGGTGATGATGAAGGTAATGTTGATGCTTACCAAGTACCGGTATATTTTGTTAAAACAACTACAAACGGAGTAGCAACCTACGAAGTTTATAATTTAGCAGATGATACTTTATTGGCAAGTGGAAAATCTTCTACTGACTTGAAAGTTTATTTTAATTCTTTTAAAAGAGTAAAATAATTTAGTCAATATATGATTTAAAGGCTCCATATTTTATGGAGCCTTTTTTGTTTTGCAGTATATCAAAATTTATTTCGGGTAAGTATCTGTTTTTTTGAAATTAGCTTATTTGAATAGAGAATATGTATTTTTTATGTAGATTTGCCATTATTGAAAATATAATGAGAAATCTTTTTATTTGCGTTTTACTTTTTTTTACATTTTCCTTGGTAGCACAGGAAAAAACTTTGCAGTTAGACCAGCGTTCAGAAAATCAGGTTCAGACTCATTCTGATACTACTAAGCCGTTCAAGTCAAGATTGACAGATAAAGGAACTAAACCTCCGATCGATTTATACAAAATTTATGATCTGCATAATGATACAACTTATGTAGATACAACTTTAAGCATACAAAAAGAATATCGATACAATTTACTTCGAAAAGATATATTCGGACTTTTGCCATTTGCTAATGAAGGACATACTTATAATACTTTAGATTTTAATCGTGTTGAGAAAGGTACTTTTCCTAATTTCGGATTCAGTGCTAAACATTTCAATTATATGGAAGTGGAGGATATAAAGTATTATTCTGTTCCGACTCCTCTAACGGATCTTTATTATAAAACAGTTATGGAACAGGGCCAAACCCTAGATGCCTTTTTGACTGTAAATACGAAACCTAATCTGAATTTCTCCATTGCTTATAAAGGTTTGCGTTCTAACGGTAAATACATAAATAATATTAGTAGTTCCGGTAATTTCCGTTTAACAACCAGTTATTTTACAAAAGATAAACGCTATATTTTAAATGCTCATTTTGCAGGGCAAGATATTTCCAATCAAGAAAACGGAGGGGTAATAGACGTGTCTCTTTTTGAATCAAGTGAAGATCCTTATACGGAAAGAGATCGACTAGACGTGTATTTTTATGATGCGACTTCTCTTTTAAAAGGGAACCGTTTTTTTATTGACCATTCTTTTAAATTGAATAAAACAAATCCCAATAGTTTAATTATAAAGCATCAATTCAATCAGGAATATAAGTTTTTTGAGTTTACGCAGTCTACTGTGTCTGAAAGATTGGGAGATTCTTATACAAATGAGATCAATGATAAGACAAGGTATAATCATTTGTACAATAAATTAGGAGTAGGGTTCACAACTGAAAAATATGGAGATTTCATAGGCTTTGTGGACTATAACACGTATAATTATTACTACAATAGTGTGGTCTATGATGCTAATGAGAATATTTTAGTGCCTAATTCTTTAAATGATAAAATAGCTTCTTTTGGAGGGAATTATACTTATTTTCTTAACGGGATTAAGTTGAATTTGCTGTTTTCCAATTCCATAACTGATCAGTCAATTTCTAATATTGAAGCTTCTGCCCGGTATAATCTGAACGAAGATTATAGTTTTTATTTTAAATACCAAAAGCAAAACTCATTACCCAATCTGAATTATACATTGTTTCAAAGTGATTATGTAGATTATAATTGGTATAATAATTTTAAAAATGAAAAGCGGAATCATTTTGAGTTTGAAGCTCAAACAAAATGGTTGAATTTAGATGTTAATTATACTATTTTAAATGATTACCTATATTTTGATAATATAACTAATGATATTGCGACCTTAACAGTTAAACCTTTTCAATACGGGAATACGATTAATTACCTTTCGGTAAAAGCAAGCAAAGAGATAAAATTTTGGAAATTGGCTTTAGATAATACTGTACTGTATCAAAATGTATCACAAACAGATGCTATTATCAACGTTCCTGAAATTGTAACACGTCAGTCGCTCTATTTTTCAGGGCATGCCTTTAAGAAAGCAATGTTTATCCAAACAGGTTTTGTCTTTAATTATTTTACAGAGTATTATCAGAACGATTATAATCCGTTGATCGGAGAGTTTTATATCCAGCATGAGAAAAAGATAGGGAACTTCCCGCTTGTTGATTTTTTTATCAATGCTAAGGTTCGCCAAACCCGTATTTTTCTGAAAGCCGAACATTTCAATTCGGCATGGACAGGATATAATTATTTTTCTGCGCCGAATTATCCGTATAGAGACTTCTTAGTACGTTTCGGTTTAGTATGGAATTTCTTTAAATAAAGATTCTGGGTTAGAATTTGGCTCGTAATGGTGGAGTGGTAAAGGTTTATTTGGAAACCATGAATATATAAAATAACTTTGCCGGAAATTACGAAGAAGCCTTATTTCTTCGGCATTAAACTTTTACATGTTACAATGAAATACGCAAAGAATATATTAGAGACCATCGGAAATACCCCTTTGGTAAAGATCAATAAGATAACAAAAGAGATTGATGCTTTGGTTTTGGCTAAAGTAGAAACTTTTAATCCCGGAAACTCCGTAAAGGATCGTATGGCTGTTAAAATGATTGAAGATGCTGAGGCCGACGGGCGATTAAAACCCGGAGGGACAATAATTGAAGGAACTTCAGGAAATACCGGAATGGGCTTAGCTCTTGGAGCGATTATTAAAGGGTATAAACTGATTTGTGTAATCACGGATAAACAATCAAAAGAGAAAATGGATATCCTTAGAGCTGTCGGAGCAAAAGTAATTGTTTGTCCTACAGATGTGGAACCTACAGATCCACGCTCTTATTATTCGGTTTCGAAACGTTTGTCTGAAGAGGTGCCGAATGCGTGGTATGTAAATCAATATGATAACCCTAGTAATGCTTTAGCACATTACGAACAAACCGGACCGGAAATTTGGGAACAAACAGAAGGTAAAGTCACACATTTTGTAGTGGGAGTCGGAACCGGAGGTACTATTTCTGGAGTTGCTAAATATTTAAAAGAACAAAATCCGAATGTGAAAATCTGGGGTGTTGATACTTACGGATCAGTATTTAAAAAGTATCACGAAACCGGTATTTTTGATGAAAATGAAATTTATTCATACATCACAGAAGGAATCGGTGAAGATATTTTGCCTAAAAATGTAGACTTTTCATTGATTGATGGTTTTACCAAAGTAACAGATAAAGATGCAGCGGTTTTTACACGTAAACTGGCTTTGGAAGAAGGGATTTTTGTTGGAAATTCAGCAGGTGCAGCAATTAAAGGAGTTTTACAGCTAAAAGAGCATTTTAAACCAGAAGACGTAGTAGTGGTCTTATTTCACGATAGCGGAAGCCGTTATGTAGGCAAAATTTTTAATGATGATTGGATGCGTGAACGCGGTTTCTTAGAAGAAGAAATTACAAAAGCAGAAGATTTGATCAAAGATCATATAGATAAGCCTTTAGTTACCGTTAAGACAGAAGAATTGGTTTCACATGCAATTGAACGTATGAAGAAATATAAAATTTCTCAAATTCCGGTAGTGGATAGTAAAGGATTTGTAGGTAGTGTAGACGAAGCAGATTTGTTTCGTAGTTATGTGGAGGATAAAGACATTGCCGATAAACCGATTAAAGAAGTAATGGGAAAACCATTCCCTGTTGTGAAAGCTTCGGTTCCGGTAGAAGAAATTTCAAAATTGATCACCAAAGAAAATCAAGCGGTTTTGGTAGATCTGGGAGAAAGCAAATTTCACATTATAACCAAACATGATATCATCAGCGCTATTAAATAATAGCGCTTTTTTTCTGAAAAAATGAACAACGAAAAAACAGCTATAAAAACCACGTATTTCAGTATTTTTGGAAATACTGCTTTGGCTGCTATTAAAGGAGTAGCAGGTATTTTGGGAAATTCTTATGCGCTTATTGCTGATGCTATTGAATCTACAACGGATATTTTTTCCTCACTGTTAGTCTTATTCGGACTAAAATATGCTGAGCGTCCTGCAGATGACAACCATCCGTATGGTCATGGGAAAATAGAACCCTTAATAACATTTATAGTAGTTGCTTTTTTGGTTACTTCTGCAACGATCATTGCCTACGAAAGTATTGAAAACATCAGAACGCCACATAAAACCCGGAAAAATGGACATTGTTAGTGCTGGCAGGTATTATCATCTGGAAAGAGATATCCTACCGTGTTGTCATGAAAAAGGGGAAAGAAACCAATAGTACTTCGTTACAAGCAGATGCGTGGCACCATAGGAGCGATGCTATAACTTCAGTAACTGCTTTTGTTGGTATTTCTATAGCGATTTACTTTGGAGAAGGCTTTGAAACAGCTGATGATTGGGCTGCTTTATTAGCATCCGGTTTTATTCTGTATAACAGTTATAAAATTTTCAGACCTGCTTTAGGCGAAATTATGGACGAACATTTGTATGATGATTTAATTGCGGAAATTCGTGAAAAAGCGATTGAAGTTCCGGGTGTTCTAGGAACGGAAAAGTGTTTCATTCGAAAATCAGGAATGAAACATCACGTGGATCTTCATGCTATTGTAAATGGAAATGTATCCGTTAGAGAAGGACATGCAATTGCTCATAAATTAAAAGACTATTTGCGAAACGAAATTCCTAATTTAGGACATGTCCTTATCCATGTAGAGCCTGATAAATACTAATTCCCAAGCAATACTCCCGATACATTCCAGGCGCTGAAACTTCCGCCTTCAGGTTCGCCTTGCGGGATCTGTACCTGTAAGGTATGTTCCCCTTCAGATAAATTTCCCAGAAAAATATAAAAAGGATAGGTTACTGTTCCGGGACACCAGTTAGAGCGACTGTAGTCAGATGAAGACAAGCCGTTAGCAAAATTACCCGATGCAGGATTAAATAAGCGATAGGAGCCACAATCTTGTCGCCACGGAATTAACGTTTGTATTTTTTGTCCGTCAAGATATATAGTATTGGCTTTCGGGACAAATTCATCGCCGTTTTCCCAACCTCCGTGTCCGGTTACAGTATAACGCAATACTGCATTTTCAATTTTTGTATGAGTTCTGAAAGATACAAGTAATCCTTTTTCACTATTGAACATTGTACCATATTCCTGACCGGCCATTTCCATGACATTGGTAGTGTTAAATAAAGGAATAACGGTGTCGTAATTGAAAACTTCCGTTTCTTCGTGATGAATGCTTATGTTCAGAGATATTTTATGTCCGCCTTTGTCATAGTTCCCGATAAAACAACCTACCCAAAATTCTTTTCCGGAAAGAAAAGAACGCAATTCAGAAACTTCTTCTCTATAAGAAACTGCATCATACCATTCTTTATTTTTTAATCTGATATGGTTGTATTGATGGATGCCGAAAGGTGTGAAAAAGCGCATAAGCTCAATCAATGGAGAATATTCGGGAGTAGCCACAACTCCTTGATATTCCTTTCCGTTTCCGTTAGTATAGATCGGTAGGGTTTTCGCACCTTCTTGCAGTCCGTTTAAAAAAGAGATAGGTTTGTCTTGCGGTATTATAAAAACACTTCCGGTTCGGTCGTAAGCATCTCCATTTGATTGTTCTTTCAGTTCCACAAAGATTTGATCTCCTTTTTTAAATTCCGGAAATCGGATTTTCTTTAGAATAATAGTACCGTTGGCGAAACGTAAAATACTGTCGCTTGAGCGGGCTTCGTCGGAAAAACGGACTAATTCTTCTTCAAAGACGGGGATGATCTTAAACCGGCTTTTCCATACCAGATCGTTATAAGTTAAGATGTCAACAAATTGTTTTTCGTCTAATTGTAATGGCGTAAAGTTCTTTGTTTTCTCAATTTTTTCGGCAGTGATGATGTAATTATTATTGCGGTTTATTTCTAAAACCAAACCTAGAGTTTGTCCCAGAACACTCGGGCCTCCGTTTATATGTAGTTGAGTGGTATACCAGATATCGATATGATTGGAATTAATGACTGTTTCGGCTTTTCGGCATTTGTAGCCCAAAATAGATTTGAATTCATCTGTAATTTTAAATTCTTGCTTTGCTAAGGAAGCGGTGTCTTTTGTGCTGATCGTTTTGTCTTTAGACAAATTGTTCATTTTTACAAATTCACCCGACTTTGGATATACAATAGTTCGTTCGAAAGGGAAATCCGCTTTTTGAGTCTGAATGTTATGAGTTGTGATCAAGCATTGTTCGGTAGTAGCGAAAGTTATAATCGGGTTTTCCGTATCAATTGGGTTACCATTATATATTTTAGAGAAACTGATTTTGTATGCTGTTTTATGTTGAGCATTTGAAAATAAGAAGCTTAAAAAAACGAGTAGTAAGAAAAATCTTTTCATTTTTTGGTTGGATTGTTTTTACAAATATAAAACTTTGATTATTTTAGCAGTCATATACGCCATACAGATTATTTATTATGAAAGAAAAAATTTTACACTACTTGTGGTTGCACAAGCAAGTTGATGTAACCCGTTTATTTACTACGAAAGGAGAAAAAATTGAAATTCTTCAATTTGGTTCCTACTTACAGACTTCAGGTCCTGATTTTTTTAATGCTCAAATGTTTATCGGTAACCAAAAATGGGCCGGTAATATTGAGATTCATGTTAAATCATCCGATTGGTATTTGCATCATCATGAAACCGATGCTAATTATGATAATGTTATTTTACATGTGGTTTGGGAGCACGATACCGAAGTGTACCGAAAAGATAATTCAGAAATTTCGGTGTTAGAACTTCAAAATGTTGTAGATAGTCTTTTGATTCAAAAGATAGATGATTTGTTAAACACCAAACAGTGGATCAATTGTGAAAGCTCAATAGCTTCAGTTGATAACTTTATTCTGGAAAATTGGAAAGAACGTTTGTTCTTTGAACGATTGGAAGAACGCGCTGTTGATATTCATGAGCTTTTTTGTAGTTTGAACAAAGATTGGGAAGCTACTTACATGGCGGTTTTAGCGAAGAATTTCGGATTAAATACAAATGGAGAGGCATTTTTAAATATTCTAAAAGCAATTCCGGTTTCTGTTTTACGGAAAGAGCGACACGAACCAAAAAATATAGAAGCTTTGCTCTTTGGTGTTTCCGGTTAGTTGGAATCTGATTTTGAAGAGCAATATCCAAAAGAATTACAGCAAATATGGAACTATCAAAAACAAAAATATCAACTGTTAAAGATAGCTTATATTGAGTTGCAGTTCTATAAGCTTCGTCCGGATAATTTTCCGACAATTCGCTTAGCTCAGTTAGCCGCTTTGGTTTGTCATGAGCATAGTATCTATACATTGGTAAACCAAATGAATTCCGTTCAAAAACTATCAGAATTGTTGAGGATAGAAGTTTCTGAATACTGGAATACACATTATACTTTTGATAAGGTGAGTAAGTTTAAATCGAAAAGGATGTCGGCAGAGTTTACGGAACTTTTGGCAATTAACGCGGTTATTCCGTTACAATATGCTTATAGTAAATATCAGGATAAGGATATTACAGAGAAAATTATAGTTTTTTTGCGAGAATTGAAACCGGAGCACAATGCTATTCTAAGTAATTTTGAAGCGCTTAATATTTCCAATAGGAATGCGTACGATTCACAGGCTTTACTACAATTAAAGAAAAAGTATTGCAATGACAAGCAATGCTTAAAATGTGCAATAGGAATACAACTTTTAAAAAAATGATGTACCTTTAAGCCATGATTTACAAACTGCTTCATTTTTTTGAAAAACATGGTTTTTTTGTAGCATCAAGGCTGGCTGAGCGTCTTGGAATGCGTGCTACAAATGTACGTTTGTTTTTTATTTACATATCATTTATAACTGTTGGTTTAGGCTTTGGGTTTTATCTTACGTTAGCTTTTTTGTTAAAACTTAAAGATATGATTTACACTAAGCGTAGCTCTGTATTTGATCTGTAAAAAGCAGGTTAGCTTAAAATTAACTTTTCTTTGTTTTTTGTTAAGAATTAGTATCTTTGGGGAATTAACAACCAAAACTATAATATGTCAACAAAAACAGAGTCTTGGGGTTCGCGTGTCGGACTCATTTTGGCAATGGCCGGGAATGCAGTCGGGCTAGGGAATTTTTTAAGATTTCCGGTTCAGGCAGTACAGAATGGAGGAGGAGCCTTTATTATTCCTTATTTAATATGTTTCTTGGTAATGGGTATCCCATTATTATTCATAGAGTGGTCTACCGGACGTTACGGAGGTAAATTCGGGAATCACAGTACTCCTTATATTTTAGATACAATGGCAAAAGGGAAAATATGGAAATACATAGGTGTTTTCGGTATTTTTACTAACATTGCGGTTGCTTCCTATTATTGCTATATTGAATCTTGGACTATGTCTTATGTTTACCATTCTGTTGTGGGAACATTCAGTGAAATGAGTCAGGGTGAAGTAGCGGGATTCTTTAACTCTTATGTAGATGTGTCCCATTCTACAACAGGTATTCCTTATGAATCTATTGTTTTTTATATCATCTGTTTATTGTTGAACACCTATATCCTTTCTAAAGGATTAGGAGGAATTGAAAAAGTAGCTAAAATTGGTATGCCGTTATTGATCCTATTTGGTTTTATTTTAGCAGTCAGAGGTTTGACTTTGGGAACATCCGGAGCATCGGATATTTTTCCGGATGCAAATGCATGGGATGGCTTAAACTTCCTTTGGACACCCCAATTTGATTCACTATCAAATCCGAAAGTATGGCTGGCAGCCGCAGGTCAGATATTCTTTACGCTTTCTGTAGGTATGGGGACGGTTCATTGTTATGCTGCTTATGTGAGAGAAAAAGATGATATTGCTTTAAATGCTGTTTCAGCCGGTTTTATGAATGAATTCGTGGAAGTAGTATTAGGAAGTTTAATTGTTATTCCTATTGCGGCAGGTTATTTAGGTTTAGATTGGGTAATCCAAAATGCAGGTTTTGGTATGGCCTTCCAAACAATGCCTTATCTGTTCCAGCAATGGGGTTCTGTTTTAGCAGTTTTTGCCGGAGTATTCTGGTTTGGCTTATTGTTCTTTGCAGGGATAACATCTTCTTTGGCTATGGGTACACCGTGGATGGGCTTTATGCAGGATGAGTTTAATTGGAGTAAAACAAAAGGGGCCTGGTCTTTCGGAGCATTAGCCTTGATCATGGGACTGCCAACTGTGATTTTCTATAATGAAGGATTATTCGATCAGTACGACTATTGGGCAGGGACTGTGAGTTTGGTGGTTTTTGCTTTTCTTGAAACTGTATTGTTTTCCTATATTTTCGGAATTAAAAAAGGATGGGCAGAGATCAATAAAGGTGCAGATATTAAATTACCGGGAATTTATAAGTATATTATTTTAATTGTTACACCTTTATTGCTAGGTTGGGTTTTGGTTTCAAGTGTGCCTGACTGGGTTGATAAGGTAAAAGATAATGATACTTATAATAAAGAATGGTTTGCTAAAGAGTTCAGAGCAGAGAATTTTGATGCCGCCGGTGAAAAGGATGGAAAAGTAGTTGATGTGGCAGAAGATCATGTTAAAATTGCTTTTGATAGTGAGAAGAAGGTTTTTGATAAGGAAACCAAACAAGTTAAGGTTGTTAGTTTTACGGATTATAAAGAATATAGCTTTGATCCATCAAAAGGACAAAAAGCAACAGTTCAATTAGGAGATGTTGTGAAACCGAATGATGTTATAGCTAAAGGAGAATTTACGAACAGTGCATTTTATAAATTCATAGGGAGAATGTTACTGTTGAGTTTATTTATTTTTATATCAGTTGTGGTATATTTAGCATATAGAAAACGTGTAAAAGAAGGGAGAGCAACATTATGAATACAGCAGCGTTAATAACTATGGTTTGTGCACAAGGTATTGTGATTGCCTTTGCCAGTTACTTTTTTTATAAAGTATTGACTACTCCGCCTAAGCAAGAGCCGGATTCATATAGTGAGAATGATGATGTTCAGGAAAGACAACCTGAGTAGTTTTATCAAGCTATGCGTATAAAGAAATTAAAATCCTACTTTGTGTATTCGTCTGAACACAGAAGTGGGATTTTTATTTTGACCCTGTTGATACTGTTGATTCAGGTTTTCTATTATTTTTATAAAAACAGAAGTCTTTCGGAATACAAACTTTCTGAAAAAGAAGTGCAATGGCTGGCGGTTCAGCAGGAAATAGATTCGCTTAAAGGGAGTCAGATTAATGCTAAATCTAAAATTTATCCTTTTAATCCCAACTTTATTACAGATTATAAAGGATATGTTTTAGGAATGTCAGTACAAGAATTGGATAAGCTTCGTAAATTCAGAGCAGAAGGAACTTTTGTTAATTCAGCCAAGGAGTTTCAGAAAGTTACGGGTGTTTCGGATTCTCTATTGGCTCTGATCTCTCCGTATTTTAAGTTCCCTGATTGGGTTAATAGGAAGGAGGTTCAGCAGAATAATTCAAATCATAAATTTTTAGATTCACAATCAAAAGTAGTTTCGTTAATAGATGCTAATTTGGCAACTAAAGAAGATTGGATGGAGGTCTATGGAATAGGAGATAAAATTTCTGACATTATATTAAAAGAAAAAGAGAAATTCGGGGCATTTGTTGCAATTGAACAATTGCAATATGTTTGGGGAATTACCCCTGAAGTGTATGAAAAAGTGCATAATCGTTTCTTTGTTTCTGAAGAGAATAAGGAACTGATTAAGAAAATTAATGTTAATTCAGCTTCGGTTAAAGAATTAGCTTCTTTTCCTTATTTTGATTACAAGTTAGCTAAAGGTATTGTGACGTACAGAAGTATGAATGGAGGAGTTCAAAATATTGAAGATTTAACAAAAATAAATGATTTTCCTGTTGAAAAAATAAAAATAATAGCTTTATATTTGGAAATGTAAAAAAATAAGCATTTCTAAACATGAATTTTGAATATACTGAAACGCAAAAAATGATCGCAGAATCCATTCGGGATTTTGCAGAAGTTCACATTAGACCTTTTATAATGGAATGGGATGAAGCCCAGATTTTTCCGGTTGAACTTTTTAAGAAATTAGGGGAAATGGGTTTTATGGGAGTGTTAGTTCCGGAAGAGCTTGGAGGTTCGGGATTAGGGTATCATGAATACATTACCGTTATAGAAGAAATTTCAAAAGTAGACTCGTCGATAGGGCTTTCAGTAGCTGCCCATAATTCACTTTGTACAAATCATATTTTAACTTTTGCAAATGATGAGCAAAAGAAAAAATGGATACCTAAGTTAGCCACCGGAGAATGGATAGGTGCGTGGGGATTAACGGAGCATAATACCGGTTCAGATGCGGGAGGAATGAATTCCACTGCTGTTAAACAAGGGGATAATTGGGTGCTTAACGGAGCCAAGAACTTTATTACACATGCAATTACAGGAAATGTAGCGGTTGTTATTGCCCGAACGGGAGAAAAAGGAGATTCAAGAGGTATGACGGCTTTTGTTGTTGAAAAAGGAACACCGGGATTTTCTTCCGGGAAAAAAGAGAATAAACTGGGGATGAGAGCCAGTGAAACTGCTGAGTTGATCTTTGATAGTTGTGTGGTGCCAGATGCTAATCGTTTAGGTGAGGTCGGAGAAGGTTTTATACAAGCTATGAAAGTTTTAGATGGCGGTCGGATATCTATCGGGGCACTTTCTTTAGGTATTGCTAAAGGAGCTTATGAAGCTGCTCTGAAATATTCGAAAGAGCGCCATCAATTCGGAAAACCGATCAGTGATTTCCAGGCTATAGGCTTCAAATTAGCGGATATGGCTACTGAAATAGAAGCCTCTGAATTGCTATTGCATAAGGCAGCTTATCTGAAAAATAACCATAAACCAGTTACCAAATTAGGGGCAATGGCAAAAATGTATGCTTCTGAAGTGTGTGTGAAGGTTTCTACGGACGCAATTCAGATACACGGAGGTTATGGATATACTAAAGATTTTCCGGTGGAGAAATTCTATCGCGACTCTAAATTATGTACAATAGGAGAAGGTACAACAGAAATACAAAAATTGGTTATTTCTCGAAATATTTTAAAAGAATAATGTTTATTTAACTAAGGTTACAATAGATGTTTGATTGTGAAAAGCTGCCTGAATTCAGGCAGCTTTTTTTTACTTCTGTTATATTCTTCCTTCCGATTTTAATTTCCAGTAACGGTAAAGCCCGGTAACTGACATGAAACTAGGATTTGCGTATTCGTATCGTTTGATCTCGTGTTGGGTTAAACCACTTGCGATCAATTCTTGTTTTGTGAATTCAACAAATTTCGGAGTAACTTCTGCAATGGGAGCTTGGCTGTCAAAATAAGGTTTGATCCAGTTAGCCCAAGAATAAAGTCTGTTTTCTAATTCCTCTAATAAGGCTATAGGGTTTTCTTGTCGAGAGAAGTGTGTTAAGTATAGCGTACTTGGATTTAGAGCTTTTAGTTTAGCTATTGATTTAATCCATAGATCAAGATTGATGTCGGGTGGCGGGCAAGGAGGTTGAACGGGGCCGTTTTCTATTTTTACCCCTGCAACATCTCCGGTAAAGATGATGTCGTTGATCTGATAAGCATTGTGGTGTATAGCGTGTCCTGGAGTATACCAAACGTTGATCTTGTGTTCTCCTATTGTGATTTCATCTCCGTCGTCGACTGCTTTTAATTGATTTTCCGGAATGGGTCTCATTTTTCCCCAAAGCCTGTCCATGTCATCTCCGTAGATCTGACTTGCAGAATTCCAGAGTTTTTCAGGATTAGCCATGTGAGGTAATCCTATCGGATGAACATATATAGTAGCGCCTTTTTCAGCTAATTTCCAAGCGGCACCGGCGTGATCAAAATGGATGTGTGTAAGGAAAACGTGTTTGATATCTTCTGTTTTATATCCTAAGTCTATAATTCCCTTCTCTAGATTTTTCCAAGTGCTTTCAGGTCCCGATTCTATGAGGATTAAGCCGTCGGATGACGGGATCAGGAAAGAAGCAATACTTTCCTCTGATTGAAAGTGCAGATCAATTACATCAATTGTGTTCATATTATTCTGTTTGGTTTTTAATAAGCTTAAAAATAGTGGAAAATACTCATATCTACAAGAATAGATAAGGAAAGAAAAATTAAAAAATAAAATTTGTTCCTAATGAAAAAAGTTTTCTATATTTGCAGCCTAAATGAGAGGAGGTGTCTAGACTATGTTAATTATACCTATTAAAGACGGAGAAAATATCGATAAAGCGTTAAAACGTTACAAGAGAAAATTTGATAAAACTGGAACAGTTCGTCAATTAAGATCACGTCAGCAGTTTACGAAACCGTCAGTTGCGAGAAGAGCTGAAGTACAGAAAGCACAATATATTCAAAGATTGAAAGATTCAGCTGAATCATAATTTTTTTGAATTAAAAGTTTAAAACCGTTAGTAATAAAGATTACCTTTGTTACTAACGGTTTTTTTATGCGAAATATCCAAGCTTATAAAGATTATCTGGAAAAGGAACGAAAGTATTCCCGACATACAGTGTTGGCTTATGTAAATGATGTTTCTGAATTTCGGGAATTTATAAAAAAGGAGTTTGAGGAAGAGTTCTTGGATGTAGTGAAATACAATATGGTAAGAGCTTGGATTGTTATGATGATCGAGAAAGGCGTTTCTAATAATTCTGTGAATCGTAAAATATCATCTTTAAAGTCTTTTTATAAGTTTCTGCTTAAGGTTAAGGTGATTTCTGTAAATCCGTTGGTAAAGCATAAATCATTGAAAGTGGCGAAGAAAGTTCAGGTTCCGTTTTCTGAAAAAGAGCTGAAACAGGTTGTTGAACTTACTGATTTTCCTTCCGGGTTTGAAGGAGTTAGGAATCGGTTGATTATAGAGTTGTTTTATACTACCGGGATGAGGCGTGCTGAGTTGATTGATTTAAAGGAGTCTAATGTGGATTTTTACAACAAGTCGGTTAAGGTTTTAGGGAAGAGAAATAAGGAGCGGATTATTCCTTTGTTGCCGGTTACAATAGAGCTGATTGTTGAGTACCAAAGGCTTAAAAAAAGTGAAAATATACTGTCAGAAAGCGAAGTGTTAATTTTGTCTAAAAAAGGCAGGAAAATAAGCGAATCGTTTGTTTATCGTCTAATAAATGATTACTTTAGTAGTGTGTCTCAAAAAGTAAAAAAGAGTCCGCACGTTCTTAGGCATACGTTTGCAACACACTTGTTAAATAACGGAGCCGATCTTAATTCAGTAAAAGAGTTATTGGGTCATGCTAGTTTAGCCTCAACTCAGATTTATACACATAGTAGCTTAGCAGAGCTGAAAAATGTATACGAGAAGTCGCATCCTAGAAATCTGAAATAACTCATCGTTTAACCTTAAAACATTTTAAATATGAAAGTAAATGTTCAGGCAGTTAATTTTAACATTGACAAAAAATTAGTTGATTTTACTAATGAGAAGTTAGGAAAATTAGAAAAGTATTTTGATAAAATAGTAGCTTCTGATGTCTTTTTAAGAGTTGAGAATACCAGTGATAAAGAAAATAAAACCGTAGAGGTTAAAGTTCAGGTTCCCGGCGATGAATTGGTTGTAAAAAAAACGTGTAAAACATTTGAAGAAGGCATAGATTCGGCTGAAGAATCATTAGAAAGAATGTTGGTAAAACATAAAGAAAAAGTAAGAGCTTATTTGTAAGATAAAAAAAAGACAAAAAAAGTTTTGAATAAAAAATAAATTATATACATTTGCAGTCCGTTAGAAATAGCGGACTTTTTTATTGAGAGTCGCCGGTGTAGCTCAGCTGGCTAGAGCAGCTGATTTGTAATCAGCAGGTCGTGGGTTCGAGTCCCTCCATCGGCTCTTGTTCTTTAAAGAATTGAAAAAAATATGGATTGGGGAGATACTCAAGCGGCCAACGAGGGCAGACTGTAAATCTGCTGGTTTTCACCTTCGCAGGTTCGAATCCTGCTCTCCCCACATTTTTAACCTGTTGATGACAGGGAAAAGCCGGTGTAGCTCAGGGGTAGAGTGCTTCCTTGGTAAGGAAGAGGTCACGGGTTCAAATCCCGTCATTGGCTCTTTATGGTGTATTAAATTTGAACACTAATATATAATAACTAAGATTAAATTATTAAGTCATGGCAAAAGAAACCTTTGATCGTTCGAAACCCCATTTAAATATTGGTACTATCGGACACGTTGACCACGGTAAAACCACTTTGACTGCTGCTATTACTAAAGTATTAGCAGATGCTGGTTTATCAGAAGCTAGATCTTTCGATCAGATTGACAATGCTCCGGAAGAAAAAGAAAGAGGTATTACTATTAATACATCTCACGTAGAATATCAAACTGCAAAACGTCACTACGCACACGTTGACTGTCCAGGTCACGCGGATTACGTTAAAAACATGGTAACGGGTGCTGCTCAGATGGATGGTGCTATTTTAGTGGTAGCTGCTACTGATGGTCCGATGCCTCAAACTCGTGAGCACATCTTGTTAGGTCGTCAGGTTGGTGTGCCTAGAATCGTTGTATTCATGAATAAAGTGGATATGGTTGATGATGCTGAGTTGTTAGAGTTAGTAGAAATGGAAATCAGAGATCTATTGTCTTTCTATCAATATGATGGTGATAATGGTCCTGTTGTTAAAGGTTCTGCTCTTGGTGCATTGAATGGTGAGCCAAAATGGGTTGAAACTGTTATGGAATTAATGAATGCTGTTGATGAGTGGATTGAAGAGCCAGTTCGTGATAACGAAAAACCATTCTTGATGCCAGTTGAAGACGTGTTTACAATTACTGGTCGTGGTACTGTAGCTACAGGACGTATCGAAACAGGTATTGCTAATACAGGTGATCCGGTTGAAATCATTGGTATGGGGGCTGATAAATTGACTTCTACAATTACAGGAGTTGAGATGTTCTGTAAAATCTTAGATAGAGGTGAAGCTGGAGATAACGTTGGTTTGTTATTGAGAGGTATTGATAAAGCTGATATCAAAAGAGGTATGGTAATCTGTAAACCAGGTTCTGTAAAACCGCACGCTCATTTTAAAGCTGAGGTTTATATCTTGAAAAAAGAAGAAGGTGGTCGTCATACGCCATTCCATAACAATTACCGTCCTCAGTTCTACGTACGTACAACTGATGTAACAGGTACAATTAAATTACCAGCAGGTGTGGAGATGGTTATGCCAGGT
The DNA here is from genome assembly GCF_003148385.1 of Flavobacterium sediminis. Taxonomy (NCBI): domain Bacteria; kingdom Pseudomonadati; phylum Bacteroidota; class Flavobacteriia; order Flavobacteriales; family Flavobacteriaceae; genus Flavobacterium; species Flavobacterium sediminis. The sequence goes on from NZ_CP029463.1 coordinate 2,353,760, forward strand.
GATAACTTAACTATCGAAGTTGAGTTGTTGAATCCAATCGCTTTATCAGTAGGTTTACGTTTCGCTATCCGTGAAGGTGGTAGAACAGTAGGTGCTGGTCAGGTAACTGAAATTTTAGACTAATTTTTAGTTGATTTATAAAACTTAAGCCGGAGTAATCCGGCTTATATACGGGCGTAGTTTAAGGGTAGAATCGCGGTCTCCAAAACCGCTGGTGGGAGTTCGAATCTCTCCGCCCGTGCAAAAAAGAAAGAAATGGCAAAATTTGTTAATTATATTTCAGAAGCTTTTCAAGAATTGAAAACTAATGTGACCTGGCCGGAATGGGCGGAAGTGCAACGTTTGACAATTATTGTTGCTGTTTTCTCTGTTGTTTTTGCTTTGTTAACATATGGTGTAGATCAGTTGTTTGTTAAGGCATTGGCGGGATTTTTTAATATTATTAAATAAAGATAGGCTACAATGGCAGATAATAATGTTAAAAAGTGGTATGTAGTTAGAGCTGTAAGTGGTCAGGAGAATAAGGTAAAGAATTATATTGAGACTGAAACCTCTCGTTTGGGGATGTCTGATTATGTTGCTCAGGTATTGGTTCCTACTGAAAAAGTAGTTCAGGTTAGGGATGGTAAAAAGATCACTAAAGAAAGAGTGTATTTTCCGGGTTATGTGATGATTGAGGCAAACTTAACGGGTGAGGTTCCTCATATTATAAAGTCTATTCCTGGTGTTATAGGTTTTTTAGGAGAAACTAAGGGAGGTGATGCAGTGCCTTTAAGACAATCTGAAGTAAACAGAATGTTAGGTAAAGTTGATGAATTATCAATTAAGGCGGATAATGTGGCTATCCCTTACGCTGTCGGGGAGACAGTTAAAGTTATTGATGGTCCTTTTAATGGTTTTAACGGGACTATTGAAAAAGTTAATGAAGAAAAGCGTAAACTTGAAGTGATGGTGAAAATTTTCGGTAGAAAAACACCTTTAGAGCTGAATTTTATGCAAGTTGAAAAAGTATAATTTTTGTTACATATACAATCGCATCTTTGCTTCCAATTGTTTAGATGTGCTAAATTTTTTTAAAAAATGGCAAAAGAAGTTAGTAAAGTAGTTAAACTACAAGTTAAGGGAGGTGCTGCGAATCCATCGCCACCGGTTGGACCTGCTTTGGGGGCTGCTGGAGTTAACATCATGGAGTTCTGTAAGCAATTTAATGCCAGAACACAAGATAAACCCGGCAAAGTGTTACCAGTACAAATTACTGTGTACAAAGACAAGTCTTTCGACTTTGTTGTAAAAACGCCACCTGCTGCTGTTCAGTTATTAGAAGCGGCTAAAGTTAAGTCTGGTTCAGGACAACCAAACAGAAAGAAAGTAGCAAACGTTACTTGGGATCAAATCAAAGTTATTGCAGAAGACAAAATGCCTGACTTAAATGCTTTTACAATTGAAAAAGCAATGAGTATGGTTGCCGGTACTGCAAGATCTATGGGAATTACAGTAACAGGAGATGCTCCTTTTTAATCGTTAAATGAATTAGACATGGCAAAATTGACTAAAAAGCAAAAAGAGGCTGCATCAAAAATTGAAAAAAACAGATTATACACTTTAAAAGATGCTTCTGCATTAATTAAAGATGTAGCTACTGCAAAATTTGATGAGTCTGTAGACATCGCTGTTCGTCTTGGAGTTGATCCGAGAAAAGCGAACCAAATGGTTAGAGGTGTAGTAACATTGCCTCATGGAACAGGAAAAGATACACGCGTTTTAGCGCTTGTAACTCCAGATAAAGAAGCTGAAGCAAAAGCTGCTGGTGCAGATTATGTTGGTTTAGATGAGTATCTACAAAAAATTAAAGACGGTTGGACTGATGTGGATGTAATCATCACTATGCCAGCTGTTATGGGTAAATTAGGTCCGTTAGGTCGTATTTTAGGACCTCGTGGTTTAATGCCGAACCCTAAAACAGGTACTGTAACTATGGATGTTGCTAAAGCTGTTCAAGAAGTTAAAGCTGGTAAAATTGACTTTAAAGTTGATAAAACCGGTATTGTTCACGCAGGTATAGGTAAAGTATCTTTTGATGCTGATAAAATCTATGACAATGCTCACGAAATTATTCAAACATTAATAAAATTAAAACCAACTGCAGCTAAAGGTACTTATATTAAGTCAATCCACTTATCAAGTACAATGAGTCCTGCTATTGCTTTAGATCCTAAAGCTGTATAATTGGTAGTTAAAAATTTTTAGTATCATGACTAGAGAAGAAAAAGCATTAGCTATTGAAGATTTAACTGCACAGTTAGCGGGAGTGAATGTATTGTATTTAGCAGACATTTCAGGACTTGATGCAGATACAACTTCTAACTTAAGAAGAGCTTGTTTTAAAGCAGGAATTAAATTAGAAGTGGTTAAGAATACATTGCTTGATAAAGCAATGGAAGCTTCTGAAACAAACTATGGTGAATTGCCAACAGTTTTAAAAGGAAATACTTCTATTATGATTGCAGAAACAGCTAATGGTCCTGCAAAAGTAATCAAAGAATTCCGTAAAAAGAGCGACAAGCCTTTGTTAAAAGGAGCTTATATCAATGAGGAAATCTATATCGGAGACAATCAATTAGATTCATTAGTATCTATTAAATCTAAAGAAGAAGTTATTGCAGAAATCATCGGATTGCTTCAATCTCCGGCTCAGAGAGTTATCGCTGCTCTTCAAAATCAAGAAGAAAAAGAAGAAGCTGCGGAGTAATTTCCTGAATAAAAAGAACGCACAAATAAATTATTATATTTTACAAAATTAAAAGATAGAAAAATGGCAGATTTAAAACAATTCGCAGAACAATTAGTTAACTTAACAGTTAAAGAAGTTAACGAATTAGCAACAATATTAAAAGATGAGTATGGTATCGAGCCTGCTGCTGCTGCAGTAGTTGTAAGTGGAGGTGGTGATGCTGCTGCTGCTGAAGAGCAAACTGAATTCACAGTAGTATTGAAAGATGCTGGTGCTTCTAAATTAGCAGTTGTAAAAGCAGTTAAAGAATTAACTGGTTTAGGATTGAAAGAAGCTAAAGATATCGTAGATTCAGCTCCGGCTAACATTAAAGAAGGAGTTTCTAAAGATGAGGCTGAAGGTCTTAAAAAATCTTTAGAAGAAGCAGGTGCTGCAGTTGAGCTAAAATAAGCTAAACTTAGGTAAAAAACCAGGTTTAGGCCTTGAGATATTGTCTCAAAGGCCTAAACCATTTTGCGTATAAAAAGAATTTTATCTTTTTTACCAAAAAATAGTAGTCAATACGAAGAAAGAAAATAAACTAACTTTCCTGGTTATTTTTAAAGATGTGTTGATTATTTTTAAAAGGAAGTATAAATTACATAGTGTTTCTGACACGAAAATTACTTTTTTAAATCAAAAATTTGTCCATTGATGATTGCTAATCAGACTCAAAGATTAAATTTTGCTTCTACAAAGAACATTCCTAATTATCCTGACTTTTTGGATATTCAGGTGAAATCGTTTAAGGATTTTTTCCAATTAGAAACGAAATCAGATGAAAGAAGTAATGAAGGTCTTTATAATACCTTCATGGAAAATTTTCCAATTACGGATACGAGAAATCAATTCGTATTAGAATTTCTAGATTATTTTATCGATCCACCCCGTTATACAATAGAAGAGTGTATTGATAGAGGTTTAACGTACAGTGTACCTCTAAAGGCTAGATTGAAATTGTATTGTACAGATCCTGAACATGAAGATTTCGAAACTATTGTTCAAGATGTATATTTAGGAACTATTCCTTACATGACTCCAAGCGGTACTTTCGTTATTAATGGAGCTGAAAGGGTTGTAGTTTCTCAGTTACATAGATCTCCTGGTGTGTTCTTTGGACAATCGTTCCATGCAAACGGAACAAAATTATATTCTGCCAGAATTATTCCTTTTAAAGGTTCTTGGATCGAATTCGCTACAGACATTAACAGTGTAATGTATGCTTATATCGATAGAAAGAAAAAGTTACCGGTTACCACTCTTTTCCGTGCTATCGGTTTTGAAAGAGATAAAGATATTTTAGAAATTTTTGACCTTGCAGAAGAAATCAAAGTTTCTAAATCAGGGATCAAGAAATACATCGGAAGAAAACTTGCTGCACGTGTATTGAATACATGGCATGAAGATTTCGTTGATGAAGATACAGGGGAAGTAGTATCTATCGAACGTAATGAGATCATTTTAGATCGTGATACTATCTTAGATAAAGATAACGTTGAAGAAATTATTGAAGCTGATGTAAAAACAATCCTTTTACACAAAGAGGATAACAATGCAGCAGACTATACTATTATCCATAATACGTTACAAAAAGACCCTACAAACTCAGAAAAAGAAGCCGTAGAACACATCTATCGTCAGTTGCGTAATGCAGAACCGCCTGATGAAGAAACTGCTCGAGGCATTATCGATAAATTGTTCTTTTCTGACCAACGTTATAACTTAGGTGATGTAGGTCGTTACCGAATGAACAAAAAATTAGGCTTGGATATCCCGATGGATAAACAAGTTTTAACGAAAGAAGATATCATTACTATCGTTAAATATTTGATTGAGTTGATTAACTCAAAAGCAGAGATTGATGATATCGATCACTTATCGAATCGTCGTGTAAGAACAGTTGGGGAACAACTTTCTGCACAATTCGGTGTAGGTTTAGCCCGTATGGCACGTACTATTCGTGAACGTATGAATGTTCGTGACAATGAGGTGTTTACTCCGATCGATTTGATCAATGCGAAAACATTATCTTCAGTAATTAACTCGTTCTTCGGAACAAACCAGTTATCTCAGTTCATGGATCAAACGAATCCGTTAGCAGAGATTACACACAAACGTCGTTTGTCTGCTTTAGGACCCGGAGGTTTATCCAGAGAAAGAGCAGGTTTCGAGGTTCGTGACGTTCACTATACGCATTACGGACGTTTATGCCCGATTGAAACTCCAGAGGGACCAAACATTGGTTTGATTTCATCTTTAGGGGTTTATGCTAAAGTAAACGGAATGGGATTCATTGAAACTCCTTATCGTAAAGTTGAAGACGGTGTTGTTGATTTGAAAAATGAACCAATTTATTTGAGCGCTGAAGAAGAAGAAGGTAAGATGATTGCGCAAGCAAATATCGAAATGGATGAGAACGGAAAAATTACAGCAGAAAGAGTAATTGCCCGTGAAGAAGGTGATTTCCCTGTTGTAGAGCCTAATGTAGTGAATTATACAGACGTTGCTCCGAACCAGATTGCTTCTATTTCGGCTTCATTGATTCCTTTCTTGGAGCATGATGATGCGAACCGTGCGTTGATGGGATCAAACATGATGCGTCAGGCAGTTCCTTTATTGCGTCCGGAATCACCAATCGTTGGTACAGGTCTTGAACGTCAGGTTGCTTCTGATTCAAGAGTATTGATTAATGCTGAAGGAGCTGGATTGGTCACTTATGTTGATGCAAACAAGATTACCATTAAATACGATAGAACCGACGAAGAAAGAATGGTAAGTTTTGACGAAGATGAAAAAACATATCAGTTGATCAAATTCAGAAAGACAAACCAAAGTACTTCGATCAACTTAAAACCGATCGTTAGAAAAGGGGATCGTGTAAATAAAGGTCAGGTTCTTTGTGAAGGATATGCAACGCAGAACGGAGAGTTAGCGTTAGGTAGAAACTTACAAGTAGCGTTCATGCCTTGGAAAGGGTACAACTTCGAGGATGCGATTGTGATTTCTGAAAAAGTAGTTCGTGACGATATCTTTACCTCAATTCACGTAGACGATTATTCATTAGAAGTTCGTGATACTAAATTAGGTAACGAAGAGTTAACAAATGATATTCCGAATGTTTCTGAAGAAGCTACTAAAGACTTGGATGAAAACGGAATGATCCGTATCGGAGCTGAAGTAAAACCTGGTGATATACTGATCGGTAAGATCACACCGAAAGGAGAATCAGATCCTACTCCGGAAGAAAAACTATTACGTGCTATCTTCGGTGATAAAGCAGGAGATGTGAAAGATGCTTCATTAAAAGCTTCTCCGTCATTACGTGGTGTTGTTTTAGATAAAAAATTGTTTGCTAAAGCGGTAAAAGATAAACGTAAGCGTTCAAAAGATAAAGAAGATATCGATAAACTTGATGTAGAATTTGAAGTAAGATACAACGAGTTAAAAGATAAATTAATTGATAAATTGTTCTTGATCGTTGATGGTAAAACATCTCAGGGAGTATTGAACGATTTAGGTGAAGAAGTATTACCAAAAGGTAAGAAATTCACTAAAAAAATGTTACAGTCAGTTGATGATTTTGCTCACTTAACGAAAGGGCAATGGACAACTGATGATACAACAAATAAAATGGTAAATGATTTAGTTCACAACTACAAAATCAAATTGAACGATTTACAAGGTTGGTTGAGAAGAGAGAAATTTACTATTACAGTTGGAGATGAGTTACCATCAGGAATTTTAAAATTAGCTAAAGTTTATATTGCTAAAAAACGTAAACTAAGAGTAGGAGATAAAATGGCGGGTCGTCACGGTAACAAAGGTATTGTGGCAAAAATCGTTCGTCAGGAAGATATGCCTTTCTTAGAAGACGGAACTCCTGTTGATATTGTATTGAATCCACTAGGTGTACCATCTCGTATGAACATCGGACAGATCTATGAAACTGTTTTAGGATGGGCAGGTTTAAAATTAGGTAAAAAATTCGCAACACCTATTTTTGATGGTGCAACGTTAGATGAAATTAATGCATTGACTGACGAAGCAGGAATCCCGAGATTCGGTCATACTTACCTTTACGATGGAGGTACAGGTGAACGTTTCCACCAACCGGCAACAGTAGGTGTGATCTATATGTTGAAATTAGGTCACATGGTTGATGATAAAATGCACGCACGTTCTATCGGACCATACTCATTGATTACGCAACAACCATTAGGAGGTAAAGCTCAATTCGGTGGTCAGCGTTTCGGAGAGATGGAGGTATGGGCTCTTGAAGCATACGGTGCTTCAAGTACCTTGAGAGAGATCTTAACGGTTAAATCTGATGACGTGATGGGTAGAGCTAAAACTTACGAAGCAATCGTTAAGGGTGAAACAATGCCTGAACCAGGATTACCGGAGTCATTCAACGTATTGATGCATGAACTTAAAGGTCTTGGATTAGACATCAGATTAGAGGAATAATTTCAAGGGAGTGTGAAAGCACTCCCCTTTATAACGTTTAACGTTTTTTACAAAATCGATAGCATTCATATCATGACAAGATTAAAAGATAAAAACACCGTTAAAAGATTTAACAGAATTACGATAGGCTTGGCTTCTCCGGAATCTATTTTAGCTGAATCCAGAGGTGAGGTTTTAAAACCTGAAACAATTAACTATCGTACTCACAAACCAGAAAGAGATGGTCTTTTCTGTGAGCGAATTTTCGGTCCGGTAAAAGACTATGAATGTGCCTGCGGGAAATATAAAAGAATCCGTTACAAAGGAATCGTTTGTGACCGTTGTGGTGTTGAAGTAACAGAGAAAAAAGTACGTAGAGATCGTGTAGGACACATTAATTTAGTGGTGCCTATCGCTCATATTTGGTATTTCCGTTCATTACCGAATAAAATCGGTTACCTTTTAGGATTGCCGTCTAAGAAATTAGATATGATTATTTACTACGAAAGATATGTAGTAATTCAACCGGGTATTGCTAAAGGTCCTGATGGAGAGACCTTAAATAGATTAGATTTCTTAACAGAAGAGGAGTACTTGAATATTTTAGATACTCTTCCGATGGAGAACCAATATTTAGACGATAATGATCCGAACAAATTCGTAGCCAAAATGGGTGCGGAATGTATCATGGACTTATTATCAAGAATTGATTTAGATCAACTGTCATTCGATTTGCGTCATGCAGCGAATAATGAGACATCTAAACAACGTAAAACAGAGGCTTTAAAACGCCTTCAGGTAGTTGAGTCTTTCCGTGAGGCTAACCAAAACAGAGAGAATCGTCCGGAATGGATGATTTTAAAAGTAATTCCGGTTATTCCGCCTGAGTTACGTCCGTTAGTGCCACTAGACGGAGGACGTTTTGCTACTTCTGACTTGAATGACTTGTACCGTCGTGTAATTATCCGTAATAATCGTTTAAAACGATTGATGGAGATCAAAGCTCCGGAAGTAATCTTACGTAATGAAAAACGTATGTTACAGGAAGCTGTTGACTCTTTATTCGACAATACAAGAAAAGCTTCAGCTGTAAAAACAGAATCAAACAGACCATTAAAATCATTATCAGATTCATTAAAAGGTAAGCAAGGACGTTTCCGTCAAAACTTATTAGGTAAACGTGTGGATTATTCTGCTCGTTCGGTAATTGTTGTTGGACCTGAATTGAAAATGTATGAGTGTGGTTTGCCAAAAGATATGGCTGCCGAACTATACAAACCTTTCGTAATTCGTAAATTGATCGAAAGAGGTATCGTTAAAACAGTTAAATCAGCTAAGAAGATCATTGATAAAAAAGAGCCGGTAGTATGGGATATCTTAGAAAATGTAATTAAAGGTCATCCGGTATTACTAAACCGTGCTCCTACGCTTCACCGTTTAGGTATTCAAGCGTTCCAGCCAAAATTGATTGAAGGTAAAGCTATTCAGTTACACCCGTTAACCTGTACGGCATTTAATGCCGATTTTGACGGTGACCAGATGGCGGTACACTTACCATTAGGACCTGAAGCTATTTTGGAAGCACAGTTGTTAATGTTAGCTTCTCACAATATCTTGAACCCTGCTAACGGTGCTCCTATTACAGTACCGTCTCAGGATATGGTTCTTGGATTGTATTATATGACCAAAGAAAGACTTTCGAGCCCTGAAAATCCGATTAGAGGAGAAGGACAAACGTTCTATTCAGTTGAGGAAGTTCATATTGCTATCAATGAAGGGAAGTTAGATCTAAATGCTCGTGTTAAAGTAAGAGCTAAAGATTTTAATGAAAACGGAGAATTGACATATCAAATTATCCAGACTACTGCAGGTAGAGTATTGTTTAATGAAGTGGTTCCGGAACAAGCCGGTTACATCAATGAAGTATTAACTAAAAAATCACTACGTGATATTATTGGTAATATTTTAGGTGTAACAGATGTTCCTACAACAGCTGCTTTCTTAGATGATATTAAAAATATGGGATATCGTTTTGCATTCCAAGGAGGATTATCATTCTCATTGGGTGATATTAAGATTCCTGATCGTAAACAACAATTGATTGCTGATGCAAACGAACAAGTTGCCGGAATTACCATGAACTATAACATGGGACTTATTACCAACAACGAACGTTACAATCAGGTAATTGATGTTTGGACTTCGACAAATGCATTGTTAACAGAATTAGCAATGAAAAACATTCGCGAAGACCAACAAGGATTTAACTCAGTATTCATGATGTTGGATTCTGGAGCGAGGGTTCAAAAGAACAGATTCGTCAGTTAACCGGTATGCGTGGTTTGATGGCTAAGCCTAAAAAATCAACTGCTGGAGGTGGTGAAATTATTGAAAACCCGATCCTTTCCAACTTTAAGGAAGGTCTTTCGATCTTAGAATACTTTATTTCTACGCACGGTGCGCGTAAAGGTCTTGCCGATACCGCGTTAAAAACAGCCGATGCCGGATATTTAACAAGAAGGTTGCATGATGTTTCACAAGATGTAATTGTTAATTCAGTTGACTGTGGTACATTGAGGGTATTGAGGTAACAGCTCTTAAGAAAAATGAAGAAATTGTAGAAACTCTTGGAGAGAGAATCTTAGGACGTGTTGCATTGAATGATGTAGTGGATCCTTTAACTTCGGAAGTTATTGTTCCTGCAGGTGAAGAAATTACCGAAGCAGTGATCAAAAGAATTGATGCTTCTCCTTTAGAAAGCGTAGAAGTTCGTTCGCCATTGACTTGTGAGGCTGGAAAAGGTATCTGTGCAAAATGTTATGGTAGAAACCTAGCAACAGGAAAAATGACTCAGAAAGGTGAAGCTGTTGGTGTAATTGCTGCACAATCGATCGGTGAGCCAGGTACTCAGTTAACCCTACGTACATTCCACGTTGGAGGGGTAGCAGGAGGTTTATCTGAAGAGTCAAGTATCATTACTAAGTTTGCCGGACGTTTAGAGATTGAAGATCTTAAAACAGTTAAAGGAGAAGATAACGAAGGAAATATTGTGGATATCGTAATCTCTCGTTCTACTGAATTAAAATTAGTAGATGCTAAAACTGGCATTGTATTAAATACGCACCATATACCTTATGGTTCTTATATTTTTGCAAATGATGGTGATGTAGTCGAAAAAGGAACGGTAATTTGTAAATGGGATCCTTATAATGGTGTGATCATCTCTGAATTTACAGGTAAAGTTGAATATGAAGATATTAAGCAAGGTGAAAGTTTCTTAGTAGAGATTGATGAGCAAACAGGTTTCCAGGAAAAAGTTATTTCTGAAGCTCGTAATAAAAAATTAATCCCTACTCTACATATTTACGGTAAAGACGGAGAATTGATCCGTTCTTACAACTTACCGGTAGGTGCCCACTTGATGGTTGATGACGGAGAAAAAATTAAGGCAGGTAAGATCTTAGTTAAAATTCCTCGTCGTTCTTCTAAAGCAGGAGATATTACAGGAGGTTTACCAAGAATTACAGAGTTGTTAGAGGCTCGTAACCCATCTAACCCAGCTGTTGTTTCTGAGATTGATGGTGTTGTTACTTTCGGTAAGATCAAGAGAGGTAATCGTGAGATCGCTATCGAGTCTAAATTTGGTGAAGTGAAGAAATATTTAGTTAAGCTTTCGAACCAAATCTTAGTTCAGGAGAACGACTTCGTAAAAGCAGGAATGCCATTATCAGACGGAGCTATTACTCCGGAAGATATCTTGAGAATTAAAGGACCTTCAGCTGTTCAGCAGTATTTGGTTAATGAAATTCAAGAGGTATACCGTTTACAAGGGGTAAAAATCAACGATAAACACTTTGAAGTAGTGATTCGTCAAATGATGCGTAAAGTTAGAATTGAAGATCCGGGAGATACTTTATTCTTAGAAGATCAATTAGCGCATACTTCAGATTTTATTACTGAAAATGACAAATTATACGGAATGAAAGTGATTGAAGATGCAGGTGATTCTGATACACTAAAAGCAGGTCAGATCGTAACGCCTCGTCAATTACGTGATGAAAACTCATTGTTAAAACGTAGTGATAAAAATTTAGTAGTAGCACGTGATGTTATTCCGGCAACGGCAACTCCGGTACTACAAGGTATTACAAGAGCATCATTACAAACGAAATCTTTCATTTCTGCAGCTTCCTTCCAGGAAACTACAAAAGTGTTGAACGAGGCTGCTGTAGCAGGTAAAGTTGATACTCTTGAAGGATTGAAAGAAAATGTAATCGTTGGTCACAGAATTCCGGCCGGTACAGGTATGAGAGAATACGATAACATTATTGTAGGTTCTAAAGAGGAATATAGTGAATTAATGGCTGCTAAAGAAGAATTTAATTTCTAAATTAAAGCATGTAAATAACAAAAACCTAACAGATTTCTGTTAGGTTTTTTTAACTTTATACCTATGGAAAATAACAATAACAACCCGCAACAAGGTCAGATCAATATTGAGTTGGATGAAAAAACCGCTGAAGGTATTTATTCTAACTTAGCGATTATCAATCATTCAAATAGTGAATTTGTAGTTGATTTTGTGTCTATTATGCCAGGTGTTCCTAAAGCAAAAGTGAAGTCGCGTATTGTGTTAACACCACAGCATGCAAAAAGACTTCTGAAAGCTTTAGCTGAGAATGTGAGACGCTTTGAAGCGCAACACGGAGAAATAAAAGAAGGTGAAACACCTAATATTCCACTGAATTTCGGACCAACAGGTCAAGCTTAAGAAATAGTAAAAAAGTCTCGTTTATTTATAACGAGACTTTTTTATTTTTGAGAAAAATTTTTTGTTATGCAATTGATTAAAGCAGATTCTGATCATTTAGAGGTCATTGATGATTTGGCATGCCAAATCTGGCCTGTGGCTTACAAAGATATTCTGAGTTCGGAACAACTTCAGTATATGCTCAATAAATTTTATGCTAAAGAAGCGCTCTCTGAACAAATGAAACACAATCATGTTTTTTACTTGGCTCAAAACGAAGAAGGTAAATATGTAGGCTTTGTTTCGTATGAGATCAATTGTTCTCCTGATAGAACTAAAATACATAAGATTTATGTATTACCAGAGACACAAGGAACAGGAGTAGGGAAGTTGTTGTTTGAGAAAGTAAGAGAACTTGCTCTTGAAGCCAATCAGCAAGCTATTTATCTTAATGTGAATAAATACAACAAGGCAAAAGATTTTTATACCAAATTAGGCTTCAAAATTGTAAAAGACGAAGTAATTGATATCGGTTTGGGTTACGTAATGGACGATTATGTAATGGAAGTCACTTTTTAACGATTCCTTGTACCGTAATTTCTTTTACCCGAAAATCCTTTTTTATTGTTTGCCGGTAAACTGGCTTCTTCCGTTTTACTGGACGGTTCAATTAATTTATTTAAAGCATCAAGTTCTTTTTTCGTTAATTCACGATATTTACCAACAGGAACATCAAGTGAAATATTAATAATACGAATACGTTTTAAAGCGGTTACTTCATAATCCAGATATTCACACATTCTACGAATTTGACGATTTAAACCTTGAGTTAAGATGATACGGAAAACATATTTACTGATCTGTTCTACTTTGCATTTTCGGGTAATGGTATCTAAAATAGGAACACCATTGCTCATGCGTTGGATAAAACGTTCGGTGATAGGTTTGCTTACCGTAACAATATATTCTTTTTCGTGGTTGTTGCGCGCACGAAGAATTTTATTGACAATATCACCATCGTTTGTCATTAACAGCAAACCTTCACTGGCTTTGTCTAAACGACCAATAGGAAAAATACGTTCCGGATAATTAATATAATCCACAACATTGCCCTTAACACTTTGGTTGGTAGTGCATTCTATACCAACAGGTTTATGGAATAATAGATAAACAAATCCTTCTTTTTTTTCGTTGATTAATTTGCCATTAACACGTACTTCATCATCCGGACCAACCTTGGTTCCCATTTCAGGAATTTCTCCGTTAATAGTAACCCGACCTTGTTCAATTAATTTATCGGCTTCACGACGCGAACAAAATCCACTTTCCGATAAAAATTTATTAATACGTGTTTTGTTTTCTTCCATAATGCAAAGATAAACTTTTACCAGTTATGAATACGTTTAATTTTGAAGCTAGAAAAAGGTATAAAGTGCTTGTTTTTGATTATTTTAGAGGAAAAATTAATAAAAACTATAAATGAAAAATTTTCTAAAGATGTTTATACTATTACTATTAGTGTTGCTTAATTTTTCATGTATAGAGAAAAAAATAGCTGAAATTGAACCAATAAATAGTGAAGTTTTAAACACTTTAAAATCAGATAGCCTTCAATTTACTTCAGGAATACGTGTTATTTTACAAGACACAAAAGGCAATTATTGGTTGGGAAGTCATACCGAAGGAGTTTGTAAGTTTAATGGAAAAACATTTGAATATTTTACAATCAAAGAAGGTTTGCCAGATAATCAGGTACGCTCTATTCAAGAAGATTCAAATGGAACTATATGGTTTGAAACCGCGAACGGACCTTGTAGTTATGATGGAAAAACCATTGCGACTTATCCAAAGGAAGAGATTAGAAACACAAACAGCAAATGGATTAAAACAAAAGATGATCTTTGGTTTACTGCGGGTAATACAGATGGTGTTTATCGATATGATGGTCAACAAATATATTTCTTATTGTTTCCGTTTCCAAGGCCTGAAAATACTGGAGGTAATAATGTAGTAACAAGCCATGCAACAGGAAAAAATAATACAGAATGGATTGCAAGTTATACTGGAGTTTATGGCTACAATGGTATCCAATTTACTATAATGGATGATGCATCTTTAGGTTTGAATATGGAAAATGGGATGTTGCACGTGAGAAGTGTTTTAGAAGATTCTAAAGGTAGATTGTGGATAGGCAATAATGGAATAGGAGTTTTGTTAAAAGAAGGGAATACGACTATTAATTTTTCTGAAAAACAAAATTTAATACATCCTGAAAGTAAAAGAAGCGGTGCTAAATCTCCGGCAGGAACACTAGAACATGTTTTTGCAATTGAAGAAGATAGCGAAGGAAATATTTGGTTTGGCGATAGAGATACTGGAGCGTGGAAATTTGACGGAACAATCATGACAAATTATGAAATAGACAATAGGCTTTCTTCATCCATGATTTGGTGTATTTATAAAGATAATGCCAATAACTTACTCTTTGGAATGGCAAATGCAGGTGTCTATAAATTTAACGGAAAGACTTTTGAGAAAGTTTTTTAAAACAAGGGCTCCCACATCATTTATTTATATATTTTTGTTTTCCTATTATAGGAAGAATACAAAAAAGACAGCCTGTTTCCAAACTGCCTTTTTAATTAGTAATATGTAGAAATTGTTATTTTTTTAAGTCGAAACGGTCTAAGTTCATGACTTTAACCCAAGCAGAAACAAAATCTTTCACAAATTTTTCTTTCGCATCTGAACTTGCGTAAACTTCTGCTAAAGCTCTTAGCTCAGAATTAGAACCAAAGATTAAATCTGCACGAGTTGCTGTGTATTTAACGGCTCCGGTTTTACGATCTTTTCCTTGAAAAAATTCTTTTTTCTCATCAATGGCAGTCCATTTAGTATCCATGCTTAATAGATTTACAAAGAAATCATTCGTCAAAGCACCTGGTTGGTTCGTAAAAATGCCATATTTTGAATGGTCGTAATTGGCATCTAATACGCGTAATCCACCTACTAAAACCGTTAATTCCGGTGCGGTTAGAGTTAGTAATTCGGCCTTGTCAATTAATAATTCTTCCGATTTTGCCGGATGATTTGCATGTAAGTAGTTTCGGAAACCATCAGCAATAGGTTCAAGTACAGCAAATGATTTGATATCGGTTTGCTCTTGAGTAGCGTCAACACGACCTGCTGTAAATGGAACGACAATAGTAAAACCTGCTTTTTTAGCGGCATCTTCAACGGCTGCTGAACCTCCTAAAACGATTAGATCAGCCATAGATACTTTCTTTTTACCGGCCTTAGCATTAAAGTCAGCTTGTATTTTTTCTAATGTAGCCAGTACTTTTTTAAGTTGAGTCGGATTATTAGCTTCCCAATTCACTTGTGGTTCTAAGCGAATGCGAGCTCCATTGGCACCACCTCTGTAATCTGAACCACGGAAAGAGGCTGCTGAAGCCCAAGCGGTAGAAACTAATTCAGAAGAGGTTAATCCCGAGTTTAAGATCATTTTTTTAAGATTGGTAATATCTGTCGAATTAATTTGATCATAATCCGCTTCCGGAAGAGGATCCTGCCAAATAAAATCCTGTGTTGGTACTTCCGGACCAATATATCTTGTTTTAGGCCCTAAATCACGGTGAGTTAATTTAAACCAAGCACGGGCAAAAGCTTTGGTAAACTCTTCAGGATGGTCTAAGAATCGTTTAGAGATTTTGTTGTAGATGGGATCTTCACGTAGGGATAGATCTGTGGTCAACATAGTTGGTTTATGCTTTTTGTTTTTATCAAAAGCATCGGGAACCATAGCTTTCGGATCTTTTGCTACCCACTGATAGGCTCCGGCTGGACTTTTAGTAAGTTCCCATTCATTTCCGAATAAAGATTTAAAGAATCCATGTGTGTATTGAACAGGATTGGTTGTCCAGGTTACCTCTAAGCCGGAAGTAATGGCATCAGTACCTTTTCCTGTTTTATAAGAGCTTTTCCAGCCTAAACCTTGAGCTTCAATATCGGCTGCTTCTGGAGCTTTTCCAACATGAGTTGCCGATCCGGCACCATGTGTCTTTCCAAAAGAGTGTCCTCCGGCAATTAGAGCGACAGTTTCTTCATCATCCATTCCCATTCTTGCAAAGGTAGCACGAATAGCCAGTGCTGCATTTTTAGGATCGTGGTTAGCGTTTGGTCCTTCCGGATTAACATAAATAAGCCCCATTTCAGTAGCTGATAAAGCGTTGGCTAAATGTTCCGGGTTGCGATGCTCTTCTACCCATTTTTTTTCTTCCCCCCAGTTAACCGTTTGAGGTTCCCATGTATCTGCACGTCCACCTGCAAAACCGATAGTAGGGAATCCCATATCTTCTAACGCTACATTACCGGCAAGGATCATAAGGTCGGCCCAAGAGATTTTTTGTCCGTATTTTAGTTTTACAGGTTGTAATAAGCGTCTGGCTTTATCAAGGTTACCGTTATCTGGCCAGGAATTTAACGGAGCATAGCGCTGTTGTCCTTCGCCACCTCCGCCACGTCCGTCACCTGTACGATAGGTTCCGGCTGAGTGCCACGCCATACGAATAAAAAAAGGACCATAGTGTCCATAGTCAGCAGGCCACCATTCCTGAGAATCAGTCAAGACTTTGCGTATGTCTTCTTTTAATGCAAAATAATCTAAAGTGCTAAACTCTTTTGTATAGTCAAATTCGTCTCCTAACGGATTGGATAAACTGGAATTAGCACGGAGTGTGCTTAGGTCTAATTGGTTCGGCCACCAATCTTTATTGGTAGTGGCACTGCTTTTTTCCATTTCTTTTTTTGGTTTACTTCCGAAACCAAAAGGACAGCTTTCCGCTTCTGCGTTGCTTTCTTCTGCTTTGTCGTTACAGCTAAGTAGTACCAATAAACCAGCTGATAAGATTATTTTTTTCATTTCAAATATATTATGATGTTAGATTTTTCAAATATATCTGACTTTTGTTTTATTAAATCTTAGGTTTTATATTGAGTTTTTATGATGTAATAGATAAAATTAATAGTAATTTTGTTTTCTATAGATGAAATAATTAAGGCGTTTGTTACTTTTAAAAAGACAAAAAAAATCCCGATTGAAAACCAATCGGGATTTTATCTCTATAATTTACCAGTTCTTATAACTTAGCAAATAAGTTCTCCATATCTTGTTTAACTTCTTCAGCAAGGAAACTATCAATTAAGATACGTCCGCTATGTTCATCAGTAATGATCTTTTTACGTCCGGCAATTTCCAT
This sequence comes from Flavobacterium sediminis, assembly GCF_003148385.1. Classification (NCBI taxonomy): domain Bacteria; kingdom Pseudomonadati; phylum Bacteroidota; class Flavobacteriia; order Flavobacteriales; family Flavobacteriaceae; genus Flavobacterium; species Flavobacterium sediminis. The sequence goes on from NZ_CP029463.1 coordinate 2,370,984, forward strand.
TTGTGTTTGCGGAGGAATTGTAAAGAAAGACCCGGCAGAAGCTCCTCTTTCAATAGAAACAACAGCTAATCCGTTGCGAACGCTTCCTCTGATTCTTTTATAAGCAGTTAATAAGCGACCTTCGATCTGTTTTTGTAATTCTTCAGACTTTTCTATTAAGAAGTTTTCTTCTTTTTCAGTCTCAGACATAATGTCGTTTAACTCAGCTTTTTTGTGCTTTAAGTGTGTTTGTTTTGCTTCTAACTTCTCTTTAGTTTGAGAAACAACTTCTTTCTTATGTTCGATGGAAGCTTTCATTTCTTTGATATGCTTTTCAGCTAATTGGATTTCAAGCTCCTGAAATTCGATCTCTTTAGTTAAAGAGTTGTATTCTCTGTTGTTACGAACATTTTTTTGCTGTTCCTGATATTTTTTTATGGTACTTTTGTGCTCGTCTATTGCATTTTTCTTTTCTTTAATTTGAGCATCAATGGATTCTAAATCACTTTTGAATTTTTCTAAACGAGTGGTAAGACCTGCAACTTCGTCTTCTAAATCCTCTACTTCTAAAGGTAATTCTCCTCTAACGCTTCTGATTTCGTCTATTTTAGAATCAACAAGTTGTAAACTGTAAAGCGCTCTTAATTTGTCTTCTACACTTAGTTCTTTTGTGTTTGCCATATTTAAAAATATTGAACCGGGTTTGTATTTTCCTCTGATAAAATGATTGCAAAATTAGTGATTTTTTCTTTAAGATAATCAACAATATAATTTTTTGTAAATCTTTCACTTTCAAAATGTCCGATGTCAGCTAGAAGTAGTTTACCTTCTGCTTCATAAAATTGGTGGTATTTCAGGTCAGCAGTCAGGAAAGCATCGGCTCCTGCGGCAATAGCATTTTTAATGGCAAAGCTGCCTGATCCGCCTAAAACGGCTACTTTTTTAATCTCTTTTCCGGTAAAAGAGCTGTGGCGTATACCGCCGCATTGCATTGTAGTCTTAGTAAGTTCTAATAGTTCAGTTTCAGAAATCGGAGTTTCAAATTCGCCGATCATTCCCAACCCTATATTCTGATGTAAATTGTCTAAAGAATAGATCTCATAGGCTACTTCTTCGTAGGCATGGTTTCTGAACAATGCTTTTAATATTTTGCTTTGCAGATGTTTTTCAAACGTAACCTCAATTTTTATCTCAGTATTTTCTACAAATTCAAAGCGTTCTCCTATTTGAGGACTGCTGTCTTCACCTCCTAAATAGGTTCCTATTCCCTGGCTATTGAAGCTGCAATCTTCATAGTTTCCTATTTTTCCGGCTCCGGAATCAAAAAGTGCATTTCTTAGTTTTTCGGCATTCTCAGGAATGGTATAGGTGATTAGTTTTTTGATATAGTTGGTTTTAGGAATTAAAATTTTGGTATGGGTTAGTCCTAAAGCATTGCAGAATATTTTGTTGACCCCTTTTTTGTGATTGTCTAAAGCGGTATGTACAGCATAAATAGCAATATCATGTTTAATGGCTTTAAGAATAGCTCTTTCAACATAATTTTTTCCCGTTATCTTTTTTATACCGCTAAACAGGATAGGGTGAAAGCAGACTACCAGATTGCATTTTTTTTCAACAGCTTCTTCTATGACACTTTCTAAGGCATCATGACAGACCAAAATTCCACTGACTTCTTGTTCCGGTTGCCCTACCAGCAGGCCAACATTGTCAAAATCTTCAGCATACGAAAGTGGTGCCATTTCTTCTAAGACCGTAAGAATTTCAGATAACTTCATGGACTGATATTTTTATTTCTATCAAAGATAAAAAAATGCTACTTTCGTACTATGAATTTATTACGAAAATTACTCTTTCCGTTAGGATTTGTATATTGGATGGTGACTTATTGCCGAAATCTGTTCTATGATTTAGGGTGGCTTAAGAGCTATACATTTTCTTTGCCGGTTATAGCCGTAGGAAATTTAAGTGTGGGTGGAACCGGAAAAACACCTCATATAGAATATTTAGTCCGCTTATTACAAAATAAGAAAGTAGCGACTTTAAGCAGAGGGTATGGACGTAAAACGAAAGGTTTTATTTTAGCAGATGAAAGAGCTAATGCTGCGACTATCGGTGATGAGCCTTTTCAATTCTATTCTAAATTTAAAGAAGTTGCTGTTGCAGTAGATGCAGATCGCAGAAATGGTATTGAGAAATTACAGGAATTAATACATCCGGAAGTGATTTTACTGGATGATGCTTTTCAGCATCGCAGAGTGCAAGCCGGATTTTATATTTTATTAACGGATTACAATCATTTGTTTACACGGGATTATATTTTACCCTTCGGAGATCTTCGTGAGCCTTCAATCGGGAAAAGGAGAGCAAACGTGATAATTGTCACTAAATGTCCCGATGATATTTCTGAAATTGCAATGCAAAATATCAAGAAGGAATTAAATGTTGCTGTACCGATATTCTTTAGCCGGATAAAATATGATGATTTTTTATGGGGCTGGAAAGAAAAAGTAGAAGTACAGCATTTGATCGAAAGTAAATTGATCGTTGCCGGCATAGCCAATCCGACCGGATTTGTAAAATTCTTAAAAGGAGAAAAGGATGAGGTTATGTTGTTTCCGGATCACCATGATTTTACGGATAAGGATATAGAAAACATACTGAAGACGGCGAAGGGAAGAAGAATTGTGACCACGGAGAAAGATTATATGAGGTTAAAAGGAAAAATTCAAGAACAATCAATAGGGTATTTACCCATAACAGTTGAGATCATTGAGAACCAAGATGAATTAAATAAATTAATACTTAATTATGTGGGATAAAGTACAGGAAAGCATAGCTTTTTTAAAAGATAAAACCCATGGTTTTGAACCGGAATATGGAATTATTTTAGGATCAGGCTTAGGAGGGTTTGCTGATGATATAACAATTGAATATACAATTGAGTATAAAGATATACCGCATTTTCCGGTGTCAACAGTAGAAGGACATAAAGGAGCCTTACTTTTCGGAACTATAGGTACTAAGAAAGTAATGGCAATGCAAGGACGCTTTCACTATTATGAAGGATATACGATGAAAGAGGTAACTTTTCCGGTGCGGGTAATGAAATTCTTAGGAATTAACAAGGTTATTGTTTCCAATGCTTCAGGAGGTGTCAACCCCGGTTTTAAAGTCGGAGATGTTATGATGATCAAAGATCATATCAATATGATGCCGGATCATCCGTTAAGAGGGAAGAATGACGAACGTTTCGGACCGAGATTTTTGAACATGAGCGAACCTTATTGCCGAAAAATGATGGCTAAGGCAACTGAAATAGCACAAAATCTGAATTTTGAATTAAAAACAGGAGTGTATTTAGCACTACAGGGGCCAACATTTGAAACGCTGGCAGAATATCGCATGGTAAAAGCAATAGGAGCAGACTGTGTAGGAATGTCTACAGTTCCCGAAGTTATTGTAGCACGCCATATGGACATGGATTGTTTTGGCGTTTCTGTTATTACAGATATGGGAGATGAGGCTAATATCAATGAGGTAAATCATGAAGAAGTACTCTTAGCTGCTCAAAAAGCCGAACCTCATGTAAGAGATCTGATCCGGAATTTTATTTTGGAATATTAAGATATTCTGAAATAACGGCATAAAAATTATCAGGAATGAATGGTTTGGTAATCACATCATTCATTCCGTAAGATAATAGCATTTCTCTGTTTTCGTTAAGGGAAATTGCCGTTAGGGCAATAATCGGAGTATCAGTGTCAAATTCACGAATGGCAGCAGTAGCTTCTGTACCGTTAATGCCCGGCAAATGTACATCCATTAGAACCAAGTCATAATGATGATCTTTCAAATGTTCTATGGCTTCTTCACCATTGTCTATGATCGTGCATTTTACTTCTTTTTTCTCAAGCATTTTTAATGTGATCATCTGATTGATCTTGTTGTCCTCTACTAAAAGAACTGACTTGTCTTTAAAACATTGATTTTCAGTATTAGGATGAAATATTTTCTGTTCGGATAATTCTTTACCTTTTTCAAAATCAACTACAAAGCGGAAAGAAGTACCTTTGTCTGTGTCGCTTTCCAGCTTTACTTCAGTGCCTAAAAGTTCTAAGATTTTCTTTACGATAGATAATCCTAAGCCGGTACCACCATATGTCCGGTTAATTTCAACGGATCCCTGACTAAAACTGTCAAAAATAGTTTCTTGTTTGTCTTTTGGGATACCAATACCGTTGTCACGTACCTCAAAATATAATTTGATATTCGTATTACTTTCATTCAGTTTTTTTACCGTAAACCATACATCTCCGTTTTTGGTAAATTTAATGGCATTATTCATCAAATTGATAATCACCTGAGAGAGTTTAGTCGGATCCCCGATCAAATAATGATGAATAGAATCGTCAATATCCAGATGACAGTTTACTTTATTCTCATGTATAAATTCGTTAAATGAATTTCTGATATTAGTAGTTAGTTCGTGAATATTGAAACTTATTTTTTCAACGAGTATCTTATCAGATTCCAGACGGTTAATTTCTAAGATGTCGTTGATGAAGTTTAAGAGGTAGTTTCCGGAAAATTCTAAAGATTTCAGATAATTTAACTGATTGGCTCTCGGTTTTTCCTGAAGCAATAAATAGGTGATTCCGTTGATGGCATTCAAGGGTGTTCTCAATTCGTGACTCACTGTAGCCATGAACTCAGCACGGGCTTTGGAGGCTTTTTCTACCTTTTCTTTTTCTTTAATTAGTTCTTTATTCTTTTCTTTTAAAAGTTTGTTTGTACTTATTCTGATCTTATTGTTCTTGTATAACGACAAGCTTAAAAGGGATAGAATTGAAATCAAAGCAATACTCAAAATACTGATTAACTTAGAAAAGCGCAATGTTTTTTGTTGACTCTTTTTTTCTTTATCCAGTAATTCAATTGTTTTTAACTGTTTTTCAAACTGAATTTTATCGTAAGCATTTTCGTTGACATAATTGCTGTAAAAGTTTCCTATAGAGTCTGTTATAGTAGCATATAGAGCAAGATATTTATATGATTTTTCATAATCAGTATTTGCTTTATAGGTATCACTGATTTGTTTCAGAACTTTTTTTTGCAGGTTGAGGTTCTTAGGTCCATTTGAATTTAAAGTGAGTGCCTTGTTAAGCAGATTAATACTTTCGTTATAATTTTTATTTCCAAATTCAATCAGGGATAATTGATAAAGAGCTTCGATTCGAGTCTCGGTAAGGGCTTCATTTTCGTTAGAGTTAATAATGATCCTTTTAAATATTTTTGAAGCTTCTTCTTTTTCACCTTTTTCAGTAAGCAGGATTGCTTTTTGTAAGTTGATGAGTTCAATAGCATCCGTGAAGTTAAGTTCTTGAAAGATAAGCGAGGCTTTTTTAAAATAGATATCAGAAAGTTCAGGTTTGTTTTTAGCAATATAACATTTTCCTAAGTTGTAATAAGCCAGAGCCAAATTCGATTTAGGAACATTTTTCCCGTAAGAGTTAATGCTTCTGATGTAATTGTCAATAGCGTCATCAATCTTTTGAATTTCAAAATAAATACCACCTAAGACTAAGTAACAATCTCCCAGTTTGCTTTGGAGATTGCTGTTTTTGGCAAAATCAATTGCTTTTTCAGTATAAAAAATGGCTTTGTTGAATGATTTTTTATCTTCCTTATTGAAGATAGCAATCTCTAAATAGTAGTCTACACTATCATTAATTTTAGCGACTTCTTTGTATAAGGCTTGAGATTTCCCTGAAAAAGGGAAAAGGACAAACAGTAACAAGAATAGTATTGCTCTCAAACTTTTAGATAATTTAAAAACAGGTTAAAGTCCATTGTAAAGAGGGGATATAAATATATGAAAAATTATTTATTTGCCATGAAATCGATTAAATTGATTAATCGGGACGAATAACCGATTTCATTGTCATACCAGCCCACGACTTTAACCATTCTGTCAATTACAGAGGTCAATTGGGCATCAAATAAACACGAATGGGTATTTCCTAATATATCAACAGATACAATAGGATCCTCTGTGTAGGCTAAAACTCCTTTTAAGTTGGTTTCAGAGGCTCTTTTAAATGCCTCATTTATTTCTTCGATGCTTACTTTTCGTTTGACATTAAAAGTGATATCCGTTAAAGATCCGTCAGGTACCGGTACGCGAATACCGCAACCTCCTATTTTTTCATTCAATTCCGGAAAAATTTTAGTTAAGGCTTTGGCCGCTCCCGTTGTGGTCGGAACAATAGATTGCGCCGCTCCTCGAGCTCGTCTCAAATCCTTATGAGGTTGGTCGTGTAAACTTTGATCGGTAGTGTAGGAATGCACTGTGGTAATATATGCCTGTTCAATATCGCAGAGTTCTTGGATTACCTTAATCATAGGCGCAGCGTTGTTAGTAGTACAACTGGCATTCGAGATCACGAGTTCTGATCCGTCTATCAGATACTCATTTACTCCGAGGACGATGGTTTTTATTTTGTCATCTTCCGGCGGTGCTGATAAGATTACTTTTTTAGCTCCGGATTCAATGTGTTGCAGCGCCAGTTCCTGCGTTTTGAATTTTCCGGTTGATTCAACTACAAAGTCTATGTCTAACGATTTCCAATCCAGATTTTTGATTTCTTTTTCATGGAAAAAGTGAATGAGTTTTTCATCAACTAAAATGCCCTCGTCAGTACTGTTAATAGTATTGGGTAAAATACCATGAATACTATCATATTTCAGTAAGTGACTCATGGTTTTGTTGTCAGCGATATCGTTAATAGCTACAACTTCTATTGTCGGATGATTAATGAGTAAACGGAAAAGATTTCGGCCAATTCGTCCGAAACCGTTTATTGCTATTTTTATTTCTTTTGACATAATATTTTTACAGGTATTTACCGGCTTCTTTTTTACTAAGGGAACTCAAGGGGTGATTTTCTATGAATTCAGAAACCCAGTGCGGGTTGCATTTGGAATATTCCCGAAGAGCCCAACCGATAGCTTTGTTGATGAAAAATTCGTTACTGTTTAAATTTTTAGTGATAGCCTGACTTAAAAAGAGGGTGTCGGTTTCTTGTTTGAACTTTAATTGGCAAATGATGCCGGTTCTTTTAAGCCAGATGTTTTCTGATGCCGACCATTGTAAAACATCTTGTTTGACCTCCGGATAATTTCGGACTATAAAACCGATAAGATGACTGGCTATTAGATCAACACTGTCCCACCAGGATTTTGTTATAATCAGGTATTTGAGCTGATTCAGATCAGCAGGTGTAAGGTGTTTTTTTTTAGTGATTAAATAATCAAGAGCACTATATTGAAATTCCCTCTCTTTTAAGTCCCAAAGCGATTGAACCCAATCCCAGTTGATTTTTTTTTCGCTTTTAAAACGCTGTAAAAAAGGTTTTTGCAGTTTGCTGCGAACAGGTGTCTGAATGCCTAAAAATGGAAAATTATTTTTCATATAATTTTCCATTTTCAAACGCTTCTCAGGATTGCTGTGAGAATAAAAAATAGCCGTTAGTTGCTCTATCTCCACAACAAAAATCTTAATGAATGTGTTTTTCAGCATGATAAGAAGAACGTACTAAAGCACCACTTTCTACATGTCTGAAACCTAATTCTTTTCCTATTTTTTCGTATTTTTCAAATTGCTCCGGTGTGATAAATTCTTTCACGGGCAAATGTTTTTTACTAGGTTGTAAATACTGTCCTATAGTAACAATATCAACTTTAGCATCTTTCAGGTCGTGCAAGGTTTGAATCACTTCTTCTTCTGTTTCGCCTAAACCTAACATGATTCCTGATTTGGTTCTGTTGATGCCTTGCTCTTTTAAATAGCGCAACACTTCCAGACTTCTGTCGTATTTAGCCTGAATACGTACTTCACGGGTTAAACGGCGTACGGTTTCCATATTATGAGAAACAACTTCAGGAGCAACCGCAATGATACGGTCAATGTTTTTTTCTACTCCTTGAAAATCAGGAATTAATGTTTCTAAAGTGGTATGAGGGTTCATACGACGTATAGCTTTAACCGTTTCAGCCCAAATAATGGATCCCATATCTTTTAGGTCATCACGATCCACACTGGTAATAACAGCGTGTTTGATGTTCATTAACTTAATGGAACGTGCTACTTTTTCAGGTTCTTCCCAGTCTACATCTTCTGGTCTTCCGGTTTTAACACCGCAAAATCCGCAGGAACGGGTACAGATATTACCTAAGATCATGAAAGTTGCTGTACCTTCTCCCCAACATTCTCCCATATTCGGGCAACTTCCTGAGGTACAAATAGTATTTAATTTATATTTGTCAACAAGACCTCTTAACTCGGTATATTTTTTTCCGGTAGGTAATTTAACTCGCAACCATTTCGGTTTGGCTTCTCTTGGAGGAAAAACACTTGCTGTTTCTGTATTCATACTCATAATGTGTTTGAAGAGCAAAGATAAGAAGAATTCAAAAAAGAAGTGTTAAGATTGCGTTTAAGCTTTTTTCTTTTTAGTAATAGTTTCAGCTAAAAGCTTCTTAGCACGGAGTAGCTTGATTTTAATATTGTTCAAGGGTTCGTCTAAAGCATCTGCCATTTCCTGATAACTCATTTCCTGAAAATAACGAAGCTGTATGACTTCCTGATAAGCAGGTTTTAAGGTTTTAATGTAGTAAAGAAGCCGCGATAAATTTTGTTCGGTAATCAGGTCGTCTTCGGCAGTAGGCGTATCATCGGCTACATTAAACGTACTGTTATTCTCATCATCGGTCATGTCAACGAATAAAGAAGATTTCTTTTTCCGAAGCATGTCAATGTGTACATTTTTAGCAATAGCGATCAGCCAAGTGTTAAAACCATATTCCGGATTATAATTGGATATTTTGTCAAATGCTTTGGCGAAAGTTTCAATGACAATATCTTCAGTATCGTGTTCGTTCTCGGTTCGTTTTAGCATAAATCCATACACTTCATTCCAGTAGAAGTCTAATAAAAAAGTGAAAGCAACCTGATCTCCGGCTTTTGCTTTTTCAATGGTACGTTGTATGGCTTCTGAATTTACTTCCAATGAACCGGTTTTGAAAAAATGTTAGTAATGAAAACGTTTATTTGAGTGAAGATAAGGAAAATTTCGATGAAAGGAAACCAATACATCACATCTTTTTCTTTTAATTTTCCAGCAGCAAAGCCTAATGAAAGCCAGGCAAATATATACCGAAAGACAATAATTCCGGTTACGATCATCCATTGAAACTGAAATGCTAGAAGTAAAACAGCGAGTACAAGGAATAAAAACTGGGAAATAAAGAACGATCCTAATTGAAATTTATCAAAAGGCTTGTATAATTTAGCGGTAGAAACGTGTCTTCTTTTTTGGTTGAACCACTCTTTGAATCTAGTCTTAGGCATTGAATAGGTAAAACCGGCTTCTGAAAAGCAAATGTTTGTATTACTTCCGGTAGCAGCCTGATTGATAAACAGATCATCGTCTCCCGAGCGAACCTGCATGTGATCCATGAAACCGCGAACTCTGAAGAACTCTTCCTTTTTATAGGCTAAATTTCGACCGACACCCATATAAGGTTTGCCGGCTTTTGCCCAGGCAAAATATTGAGTGGCAGTTAAAAGCGTTTCAAAACGAATGATTTTATTTAGAAACGAATTTTTGATTTTATCATAAGCGCCATACCCCAGAACAATAGTTTTAGTGGCTGAAAAATGAGCCGTCATTTCAGTAATCCAGTTTTGCGATTGCGGATAACAGTCGGCATCAGTAAAAAGCAGGTATTCGTTCTTGGCGGCTTTAATGCCTAAAGTTAAAGCATATTTTTTATTGCCCCAGAAAGCTTCGTTATTGTCTACTTTTACCAATTTAACGAAATCGTGTTGTTTAGCAATAGCCTCAAACAGGTCACGTGTTTCGTCGCTGGAAGCATCATCGATCAGAACCAGTTCGTATGCCGGATAATTTTGTGATAGTAACAGTGCGATATATTTTTTAATATTCTCGGCTTCATTTTTGGCACAAACAATTACCGAAACCGGTAATTTTTTAGGGTTTGGTACTTGAGGTTTGGCAAATGAGAACTTACCGAAAATAAAAACATAGTAAATCAATTGAATGAAAGTGATAACACCTAATCCAATGAGTAAAGTGTTGAGCAAAAGCGTCATAAAAGTCTAAGGGAATTAGGCTGAATGATTAGTTTCGTTACAGTCTTTGTATTGTTCCGGAGTTCTTCCGCAGAAGCTACAGGTTTCGCCTTCTTGATTCAAAAACGGACTTTGACTAGCGCAAGTTCCGGCAAATTTTCCGTCTTTTTTAGCCCAAATTTTAATAGCAAGGCCAATTACACCTAATAACAATAATCCTATAGTAAGTAATGCTAGTTTCATGACAATTCTATTTGACAGCAAATTTACGAAAGAAAAATGATTTACAATTCATAATTCGCAATTGATAATTGATAATTTGTAATTAAATGATATTCACTTCTGCTTCAATAGCGATTCCGAATCGTTCTAAGATTGTTTTTTGGATATTTTGAGAAACCTCTAAAATTTCTTTTCCGGTTGCATTGCCATAGTTGACTAAAACTAACGCTTGGTTCTTATGAATTCCAGCGTCGCCAAAGCGTTTACCTTTAAAACCGGCTTGCTCTATCAACCAACCGGCAGGAACTTTAACTTCGGTTTCCGAGACTTTATAATGTGGCATATCCGGAAATTGAACAACCGCTTTTTCGTATTGTTTTTTAGCAATTATCGGATTTTTGAAAAAACTTCCGCTGTTTCCTAATTCTTTTGGGTTAGGCAATTTACTGCTTCTAATAGCAATAACGGCATCACTAACATCTTTGATAGTTGGATATGCAATGTTCATTTTTTTCAATTCTGCTTCAATTGCTCCATAAGATGTATTTAAAACATGATTGTTTTTTGTCAATTTAAAAGTTACCGAAGTAATAATGTATTGATTTTTTAATTCGTTTTTGAAAATACTTTCGCGGTAACCAAAACGACATTCTTCGTTAGAAAAAGTTCTGTTTTCCAAGGTTTCAACAGCAATAGCTTCACAGTTAAAAAGAATATCTTTGATCTCTTTTCCGTAAGCGCCTATGTTTTGAATGGGGGTAGTGCCAACATTTCCCGGAATAAGAGAAAGGTTTTCCAAGCCGCCAAAATTATGTTCAATACACCATAAAACAAATTCGTGCCAATTTTCGCCGGCATTAGCTCTTACCCAAACAAAATCTTCGTTTTCATCGGTAATCTCAATTCCTTTAAGATTAACATGAACAACAAGCTTGTTAATGTCTTGTGTTAAAAGCATATTGCTTCCGCCGCCTAAAACAAAAACATCTTTGTTGTTTCGGAGTACTTCTTTAAGTTCTTTTTCTGAAGTTACGGAAATGAATTTTTTAGCAGCAGCTTCAATTCCGAAAGTGTTATATTCTTTTAATGAAAAGTGAGTTTGGATAGTCATTTTAATACGATTGAAAAGCAAAGGTAAAGATAAGAATTGAACCTTTATAAATTGAAAATTTTATAGGTTTGGTGGGTTTGCTGTACGATCTTTTCTGTTCGGTCCGGATGCGTGTCAGAAATAAAAATTTGCCCGAAAGTATCATTGTTTACCATATTGATAATTTTAGTAACGCGAAACTCATCCAGTTTGTCAAAAATATCATCAAATAAAAGGAGAGGTAATTCGCCGCTTTTTTCTTTGATAAATTCAAATTGTGCTAATTTCAGAGCGATCAAAAATGATTTTTGCTGACCTTGCGACCCGAATTTTTTTATGGGATAACCATCGATCTCAAAGCTGAGGTCGTCTTTATGGATCCCGAAATTAGTGTATTGGGCAGCACGGTCTTTAGCAATGCCGTTTTGTAGCAGATTTTCTAAAGGTTCTTCTTTTAATTGTGATTGGTAAACCAGACCTACTGATTCTGCTTTGTCTGAGATCAGATCGTAATATTTTGTAAAGATGGAAATAAAGTTCTCAAGAAACTGTTTGCGTTTTTCAAAGATGGTATTGCCTAAAGGAGTTAACTGCTCGTTATAAACAGTCAATGTATCTTGATCAAAAGTTTGATTCAGGGCAAAATATTTTAAAAGAGCATTGCGTTGGGCAATTAGCTTTTGGTATTGTAGTAATTGGTTGAGGTAGGATTGATCCAATACAGAGATCACCCCGTCAATAAACTTTCGTCTTACATCGCTGCCTTCGGCAATGAGATCATTGTCGGCCGGAGATATAATCACCAGAGGAATCAGTCCGATGTGTTCTGCTATTTTTTCGTAAGCTTTATTATTCCGCTTAATCACTTTCTTTTGTCCGCGTTTTAAGCTACAGGAAACTTTCTCTTCCTTGTCATTTTTAAAAAAAACAGCATCTAAAAGAAAAAAATCCTCATCGTGTTTGATGTTCTGAATGGCTAAAGGGTTGAAGTAACTTTTTCCATAGGCAAGATGGTAAATGGAATCTAAAATATTAGTTTTTCCGATACCGTTTTTCCCGACAAAACAATTGATTTTAGTATCAAAATCAAAATTTTGCTGGCTAATGTTCTTGTAATTTAAAAGAGTAAGTTGTTTTAAAAACACGCTGACGGATTTAGATCGAAAAGTTATTTCATGCAAAAATAACAGTTATAAACAAAAGTTGTGTTGAAAAGATATTTTATTTAAAGTAGTAAATGAATGAAAATTAATTTATTTTTGTGGCAGTTTCAATAAAAATTATATTTTTGCACCTCATAAATTAAAAACAAATGGCAACATATAATAAGAGAGGTTATAAAGCACCTAAACCAAAAGAAGTAGAGAACGCTGAAAATGAGTTTGAAGAAGTTGTAGAAGCTGGTGACAGTACAACGGAGGAAGTTTTTAATACACTGGATGAAACTGCAAATAAAGCAGAAGAGTGGGTAGCTAAAAATCAAAAGATCATTTTAGGAGTTGTCGGAGCAATTGCTGTAGTGACTTTAGGATATTTCTTCTTTAATAAATTTATGGTAGAACCTCAGGAAGATAAAGCATTAAATGATGTTTATTTAGCACAATCGTATTTCAATGATGCATTGACCAATAAACAAAGTGCCGATTCTTTATTTACATTAGCTTTAAACGGAGCTGAAGGAAAGTTAGGGTTCGTTGGTGTAGCTGATGAGTATTCCGGAACAAAAACAGGAAACTTAGCGAACTACTATGCCGGTATGTCGTTTTTACATTTGAAAGATTTTCAAAAAGCAGAAAGCTATCTGTTAAAATTCAAATCCGATGATGTGCTTTTACAGGCTACAGCTTACGGGGCATTAGGAGATGCTTATTCTGAGTTGAATAAGGTGGATGATGCGATTGCTTATTATAAAAAAGCGGTAGATGCTAACGATAATGACTTTACTGCACCAAGATTCTTAAATAAAGCAGCTCAGTTAGCATTGTTGAATAACAAGAAAGAAGAAGCGCATAGTTTATTTGTTAAGATCAAAGAAAATTACGGGAGCTCTCGTGAGGCTATGAGTGTAGATATGTACATTGCAATGACAGAATAAGCTTTTTATGGCAACAGAAAATAAAAATTTATCACAATACGATAAAAACACAATCCCAAATGCGAAAGATTTTCGGTTTGGGATTGTTGTTTCAGAATGGAATGAAACGATTACAGAAGGCCTTTTTGACGGAGCGAAAACAGCTTTGTTAGACTGTGGTACACAAGAAGAAAATATTATTCGTTGGGATGTTCCGGGTAGTTTTGAGCTCACTTTCGGAGCGAAGCGTATGATCGAAACGCAAAATGTAGATTGTGTGATTGTTATCGGTAGCGTGATCAAAGGCGAAACAATGCATTTTGAATTTGTATGTGAAGGGGTGACTCAGGGAATTAAAGATCTGAATGTTAAATACGATGTTCCGACGATCTTTTGTGTGTTAACCGATAATAACATGCAGCAGTCTATTGACAGAAGCGGAGGAAAACATGGGAACAAAGGAACAGAAGCGGCTATAGCTGCTATTAAAATGGTAGATTTAAATAGAAAGGCATAGTTTTTGTCAATAAATAGCAGAACATAATCCCGATTCGTTCGGGATTTTTTGTTAACAAAAAATTGAGAGAAAAACAGTCAAAAATCCCTAAATTTGAAAAAATTAACGATATATGCTTAAGTTTGGAAGAGGATCGTTCAAGTTGCCTAAAAATAAAAAGTTTAACTATACGCCCCGACATTACGAAGGGAAAAAAATCGATAATCCATACGATTTTGATTCTGTTATTCGCAAAGATCGGGAGGCAATAGGTTACAACGACCTACGCGGACACTGGAGTGAGGCGAGAGCTAATAGTCGGCATAGAGGAAATCGTAGTTTCAATCTGAGAGTTCTGATTATCGTTCTGATTTTATTATTAATATTCCTGTATATTATCGATTTTGATTTGTCGATCTTCAAAAAATAGTACATGTCAAGTATAATTCAACTTTTACCGGATCACGTAGCCAATCAGATTGCTGCAGGGGAGGTGGTACAAAGACCTGCTTCTGTTGTCAAAGAATTGTTGGAAAACGCTATTGACGCCAAAGCAACTGATATAAAGCTTGTAGTAAAAGATGCCGGAAAAACATTAATTCAGGTTATAGATAATGGCATGGGAATGAGCGTTACTGATGCCCGTTTGTGTTTTGAACGTCATGCAACTTCTAAAATACGCCACGCTGAGGATCTGTTTGATCTGCATACCAAAGGTTTTCGAGGAGAAGCATTAGCTTCAATTGCCGCAATTGCTCATGTGGAATTGAAAACAAAACGGGATCAGGAGGAGCTGGGAACTCATATTGTTATTGAAGGAAGTAAGTTTGTTGCTCAAGATGCTGCTGTTTTACCAAAAGGGACTTCTTTTTTGGTAAAGAATCTTTTTTTTAATATTCCGGCACGACGCAATTTTTTGAAATCGGATACAGTAGAAATGCGTCATGTAATTGATGAGTTTCAACGGGTAGCCTTAGCGCATCCGTCTATTTATTTCACGCTGATCCATAATGGAAGTGAAATGTTCAATTTACCTCCGTCTAATTACCGTCAGCGTATCGTTAACCTTTTAGGAGGAAAAACTAATGAAAAGCTGGTTCCGGTAACTGAAGATACTGAAATTGTTAAGATCAGTGGATTTATAGGTAAGCCGGAGTTTGCTAAAAAGAACAGAAACGAACAATTTTTCTTTGTTAACGATCGATTCATTAAAAGTGCATATTTACATCACGCTATAATGAGTGCTTACGAAGGTCTGTTGAAAGAAGGAAATCAGCCGAGCTATTTTTTATACCTTCAGGTGCCTCCGAATACGATCGATATAAATATTCATCCGACTAAAACGGAAATTAAGTTTGATGACGAACAATCGTTATATGCTATTTTACGTTCAGCTGTAAAGCATAGTTTAGGGCAATTCAACGTGGCTCCGGTATTGGATTTTGAACGTGATCCTAATTTGGATACGCCTTATGATTATAGAAGTAAAGAAAGTGAAATGCCTCTTATACAGGTAGATTCTAATTTTAATCCTTTTGCAGACGGTGCAACAACCACTGTAGCTAAAAAGAGTAGCGGAGGAGGTTCTTATTCTTCAAATCCCTTTCCTAAAAAGGAAACGACTTCATGGGAAAGTTTATATGTGGACTTAAAGAGCGATACTGAGGAAGTTGCTTCTATTTCTTTTGAGAGTGAAGAAGTCACCGGAAACTTATTTCAACATGAGGAAAAAGAAGAAGAAATAGCTTCTAAGACCTATCAGTTCCATAAGAAATATATCATTAGTTCTATTAAATCAGGAATGTTAGTTGTGGATCAGAATAAGGCTCACCAGCGGGTTTTGTATGAGCAGTATCTGGCGAATATTACAGTGCAGAGTGCTTCGAGTCAGCAATTGCTGTTTCCTTTAGAGTTGTATTTTTCTTTTGAGGAGATGGAACTTCTAAAAGAATTGAAACCGTCTTTGGAAAATACCGGTTTTATCTTTGATAAAATGGATAAAGAAAGGGTGTTGATTTCGGGAATTCCCGTAACAGTTCAGGAAAGTGAAGTTTCTATCGTATTAGAAGAATTAATTTCTAATTTACAAAATGAAGTTCCGGAAAATACTTTTTCGCTCAACGATGGTATTGCAAAATCTATGGCAAAGAGTTTAGCGGTAAAAACCGGAACACTATTGACCGAAAGAGAACAGGAAAACTTGGTAAATGCCTTATTTGCCTGTAAAGAACCTAATGTTTCACCTTTTAACAGACCCACTTTTGTGACATTAAGTGTGGAAGATTTAGACAAAAAATTTACATTATGATGAGAATGACAGACATGGTCAAGCATTTGCTGATCATTAATATTATATTTTTTATAGGAAGTTACCTAGTGCCACAGGCTCAGGATTTATTGGCATTGCACTATGTAGAAAGTGATAAATTTCGTTTCTGGCAAGTTATCACACACATGTTTATGCATGCTAATCTAATGCATATCTTCTTTAATATGTTTGCTTTAGTCACTTTTGGAAGTACATTGGAACATTTTTGGGGAAGTAATAAATTTTTATTTTTTTATATTTCATGTGGCTTAGGAGCAATGTTATTGCATACGGCA
This sequence comes from Flavobacterium sediminis, assembly GCF_003148385.1. Taxonomy (NCBI): domain Bacteria; kingdom Pseudomonadati; phylum Bacteroidota; class Flavobacteriia; order Flavobacteriales; family Flavobacteriaceae; genus Flavobacterium; species Flavobacterium sediminis. The sequence goes on from NZ_CP029463.1 coordinate 2,387,605, forward strand.
GCTAATTATTATTCTTTTCACGAACCTTTGAATGTTTTAATGGCGAATGGGTTTGAGAAAACGGATATTATGAATGCACTGAGTGAGGGTAAATACGACACACGTTGGGAGGAAGTCTTAAGCAATTCGCAATTCAATGGAATGATGCAGGCTTACTTGGGAGAAGCAGTAGGAGCATCCGGGGCAATTTACGGCTTGTTAGTTGCTTTTGCTTTTATGTTTCCGAATGTCGAATTAATGATGTTGTTTATTCCGATACCGATTAAAGCTAAATATTTTGTACCTGGAATTGTAGCTTTAGATTTGTACTTGGGGTTACAAGGAAGTTCTATTTTCGGAGGTTCCGGAACCGGTATAGCACACTTTGCCCATATAGGGGGAGCTATTGTTGGTTTTATCATGATGTGGTATTGGAAAAAAGGCCAGTTCAATAACAATCGTTGGGATAGATAAGTAGGAGTAAAAGGTAAAAGTAAATAGGTTTACATGTCAATACTGGAAGATTTAAAATTGCAATACAAGATCGGAGGTGTAGCTCAAAAGCTAATCTTTTGGAACATTGGTATTTTTGTAGTAACAGCATTATTACAATTGCTTTATATTACAGAGGTATGGAGTTTTGACTGTTATGATTTAGTTGCCTTACATTCTGATTTGTCTTATTTTATTAAAACACCTTGGACGATTTTTACCTATATGTTCGTTCACGCCGGATTTTTGCATTTATTGTTCAATATGTTGGTGTTGCATTTTACCGGAAGGATCTTTACCACTTTTTTTACCCAACGCCAACTTTTAGGGGTTTTTATTCTCGGAGGATTATTTTCCGGATTTGTTTTTTTGTTGTCTTATGCACTTTTAGGAGCTTCTTCTATAGTAGTTGGGGCAAGTGGTGCTATTATGGCTGTTATGTTAGCAACGGCTACGTATGCACCTGAAATGCAGGTTCGTTTGCTGTTGATCGGTAATGTTAAGTTGATCTGGATCGCAATAGTGATTCTGTTCTTAGATTTGATACAGTTGCCGGTAAGTAATACAGGAGGACATTTAGCGCATTTAGGAGGCGCTTTATTTGGTTATATTTATATAAAAAGTTTGAAAGGAGGAGTCGATTTATCGAAAGGAATTTCTAAAATTCAGGATTTTTTTGAAAATTTGTCTACCCCTAAAAAGAAAACTCCGTTTAAAACAGTATATAAAAATACAACGACTAATAAAAGTACAGCAAACAGAAGTTCATCAACAACTGATAAAGATAAAAGTGTAGAACAAAAGAAAATTGATGAGATTCTGGATAAGATCAGTCAATCAGGTTACGATAGTCTGACTAAGGAGGAAAAAGATTTTTTATTTAAGGTAGGCAAGTAAATGCAAAAGGAATCAGTCATTACTAAAATTGCGTTTTTTTTCAATAAGGTTTTGGCTTTAGCGACTTTTCTTGCTTATATCTTACCTTTTCTCACTCCGAAATTATTTCCTTTTCTAAGCGTTTTAACGTTGTTAATGCCTTTGTTTCTGATTCTTAACTTTGCTTTTTTTACAGTTTGGATCCTGCAACTTAAGCGAAAAGCTGTCCTGTCGGGAATTGTACTACTGATCGGTTTCACATTCATCAATAAATTTTACAAGTTTTCAGAAACTGATTTGCCGGAGTCTCCGTCAGACTTTAAGCTGATGAGTTATAATGTTCGTTTGTTTAATTTATACGAGTGGTTGCCGGTAAAAGATATTCCAGAACAAATTACGGATGTTATTCAGGATTATAATCCCGATATTTTGTGTTTACAAGAATATTCTCCGAATAGTAAAGTAAGGCTGCGAAACTTTCCGTATCGTTACGTTAAGGTATACGGAGAAAGAAATAAATACGGACAGGCTATTTTTTCTAAATATGAAATAATCAATAGCGGAGAAATTGATTTTCCTAATACGAGTAACAATGTTATTTATACTGATTTAGTCCGTCAGAAAGATACCATTCGTGTTTACAGCATGCACCTGCAATCGATTAAGATCAGTACTGATATTCACGAAAAATTTGATGAAAATAAATCGAAATTTATTTTTAAACGAATTAGTCAGGCTTTTAGCGAACAACAATTACAAGCTGAGATCATTCGTGAGCATTTTGCTCAATGTCCTTACTCCAAGATCATTTGTGGCGATATGAACAATAGCGCTTTTTCGTATGTTTACCGAACGATTAAAGGCGAAATGAAAGACGCCTTTGAAGAAGCCGGGACGGGTTTCGGGAAATCGTATAATTTTGATTTCTATCCGGCTCGTATCGATTATGTTCTGACTGATAAAGATTTTACTATTAAAACCTATAGAACGGATACAAAGGTTAAGCTAAGCGACCATTTTCCGGTGTATACCAGAATTAGCTTAGAGAAATAATTTATAATTTTTGCTTCAATAAATATTCATTAGCATGCCGACCTTCGTTAAATAAAAGATCCAGAATACTTAAATTCGGAATAAAATTGTGTTTTTCATCAAAAACCTGAGTGTAAGCTTCGTTAATGAAAGTATCTTTTTTGCCGTTTGCCAAGTAGCGAAAATCAGTTTGGGCAGTGACTTCGTGAAAATATTCTTCTGTTCTGGAATAAGGCAGATCGATTCCTAAACAGTCATTCAGTATCTCAAAAATCTCCAGATTAAGATCCAGCATAAAAGAATGTTGCTTTTCAAAAACAGGTCGAAGATCATCTTCAAAGTACTCAAAGAACGGAGAAGTTCTGTAAGCAGCTTCTAAGGATTTAAAGTGATTTTTCTGCCAGTCGAAGGCATTCTCAATTTTTACATCTTTAAACTTCTGATGTTTGTCTTTTGAATGTTTTACAGGAATATTAAGCATTTGCAGTCCGTTTGGACTGTAAATGTACATTCGGTTCCTATTGGTTTGTTTTTGAAAATTGTCTTCTGTCTCAAAAACGATATTCTCCGCTTGAGCCATAGCTACATAGTGACTAATAGAAGGGAAATATGTCGGGTGTAATAAAATATCCATAGGTGTTATTATTCTTTTAAACTTAAAAGTTCAAAGTAGTGTACTTTGAACTTTTAGGTTATATATTATTTCTTTCTTATGCATTCGCTTTCTTTTTCTTCTTTTTATAGAAGTATTCCCCTAGAAAATAAAGGGCTAACAAAATTAAGAAATATTTGAAATAAGATTGTGGTTGCCCCTCTCCGGAAACAGTAGTAAATAATCTGTCCCAACGGATTTTCCAGTTTTTGATTCCATTATTAATACCATCAATACTCATCCAGATGAAGATAGGTTTTCCTACAATATGATCTTCCGGAACATATCCCCAATAACGGGAATCTTCAGAATTATGTCTATTGTCTCCCATCATCCAATAATAATTTTGTTTAAATGTATAGGAATGGGTAGGAGTGCCGTTGATTTTGATCTCATTACCATTGGTTTCAAGAGTGTTGTGCTCATAATCAGTAATAATTCTTTTATAAAAAGGTAGCGTATAACTATTGAGTTCAACGGTAACACCGGCTTTAGGAATATAAATAGGTCCCAGATTGTCTACATTCCAGTTTTGAGTGTGAGGGAAAATAGCTTTTTCAACAGCATGTGAAACCATTTTTACGACACCTTTGATTCCGGGAACATTTTTAATTCTGTTAACGCTCTCGTCGGTTAGCGCAGAGAACATAACAGTATCCTGAGCCGTTTGATAAGCTGCATCGGTGATGTTTAATTCTTTTAAAATGTATTCAAAATTCGGGGGTGAATTTTTATCAAAAGCAACTTTATAAGAATATTGAGGTTTTGCTCTTTCAGGAAGTTGTAATTTGTTCCCGTCAATATAAACATAACCGTCTTTTAAACTCAACGTGTCGCCTGGTAAGCCAACACATCTTTTGACATAGTTCGATTTTTTATCAATCGGTTTATCAGCTCTTCTTCCGGAACGATCAAAAAATTTATAAACAGTATCTACCGGCCAGTTAAAAACAACAATATCATTGCGTTGTATTTTTTGAAAACCGGGCAATCTGAAATAAGGAAGTTGTGGCCACTTGATATAAGATTTAGTTTTCAGAATGGGTAAAGTATCGTGAACCATAGGAGCCGCAACTGTTGTCATAGGAGTTCTGGCGCCATAGTGAAATTTACTCACAAAAAGGAAATCTCCTACTAATAGTGATTTCTCTAAAGAGGAAGTAGGTATTGTATAAGGCTGAATGAAATAGGTGTGTACAAAAGTAGCTACAATGATAGCAAAAGCCAGTGAGCCAACGGTATCCATAGCTTTCGTAGGAGCTTTTAATTCACGGGCAGGGTGATAAGTAACATTTTGTGTATAATTGACAAAGGCAATGTAAAAGCCAAGTGTAAAAATACCTAACAGCATGTCCGGTGTTGTTTTCTTGCCGAAAGTTCGCAATGTTTCAATCCAAATAATGGGAAACATAAACAGATTAATGATCGGAATGAAAAGTAGCAACGTCCACCAAGTAGGGCGGTTGATGATTTTCATCAGAACAATGGCATTGTAAACAGGAACAAAGGCTTCCCAAGCTTTTCTTTGGGCTGCTGTGTATAGTTTCCAAGTTCCTAATCCGTGAATCACTTGGACAATTAGTATGAATAAAATCCAACCTGATAATTCCATATTTATTTTATTTATGCGTTAATTCGTTTGTTTTTTACTTAAGTCCTAAAACATCTTTCATTGTAAAGACTCCTTTTTTACCAACGAGCCACTCGGCAGCAATAACAGAACCTAAAGCAAAACCTTCACGGCTATAAGCTGTGTGTTTGATTTCAATCTGATCTACTTTGCTGTCATAAAAAATACTGTGTGTACCGGGAACATTTTCAATGCGTTTGGCATCAATGGGTATCTGATTTTCCTGAGCATCTTTTTCCAAAGTCCAACTTGTATAAGCAGAATTTTCAATAATTCCTTTTGCTAATGATATGGCTGTTCCGCTTGGGGCATCTAATTTTTGAGTATGGTGAATTTCTTCCATACTTACGTTATATTCTTTTAAGTTAGCCATCATTTTGGCTAAATAGTCATTCAGTTCAAAAAAGATATTTACCCCTAAGCTAAAGTTTGATCCGTATATAAAACTACCGTTCTTAGCTTTACATAGAGCGACCATTTCATTATATTTTTCCAGCCAGCCGGTGGTTCCGCTTACAACAGGTATGTTATGCTCTAAGCAAGCTGTAATGTTTTCTACAGCACTGGAAGGAACGCTGAAATCAATAGCAACATCAGCATTTGCAAGACCTTCAAATGTATCCTGACTTCTTTTCTTCAAAACAATTTCATGCCCGCGCTCTATGGCAATTCCTTCAATTACCTTACCCATTTTCCCGTATCCTAAAAGTGCTATTTTCATGATGTAGTTAGTAGTGTTTAACGTATTTTGTTACCTAATGAAATGTTAAAAGTTAAAAGTGAGTTTTACACCGGTGTTGAATTTATAATCAATTTGGTTTTGATGTATATCCGGAGCCAATGATAGATTGTCGTTGACATTAAATTGCATTAAGTGAGCGTCTACATTGGCATCAACAATGTTTAAAATGTAAATACCGGCTGTTATTAATGCTGATAAATCGCGATTTCGTTGGTGGAATTTCTGAGCTCTGATCAATCGATCATCATCTAAGCCTGCATAAATTGGGTGGTTAGGATCAGAAGTTCCGTCTAACCTTCGCTTGTATTCGTCCCTGTATTCGTGATATTTATTGTTATTCCAAGTGTAAAAATAAATACCGGCAGCTAATCCTCCGTATACTAAAGGCAGTTTCCAGTATTTTTTATTATAGATTTGCCCCAATCCGGGAACGACAGCTGAATAGAAAGCCGCCTTAGAAGGAGACAACGGATTAATGGTTTCCTGAACAGTATCTTTTGTTACTATGCTAACTTCTTCCTGAGCGTTACTATCGATACTCCAAAGAAAGATAAAAACGAATATTAATGTAAGCCTTAAATTCACTAACTATGGATGAGTTTCAAAATTCGATTAAAATCTTCTTCAGAATGAAAAGGGATCGTGATTTTTCCTTTTCCGTTTGTAGCAGCTTTAACATCTACTTTAGTGCCGAAGAAATCTGTAAAAACCTTTTTGTCGGTGTCTTTAACTTCAAAGCTACCTGAGTTTGCTTTAGCAGTTTTAGGTTTTAAGCTCTCGTGATATTTTTTTACTAAAGCCTCAGTTTCACGAACAGACAGGTTTTGTGTAACTACTTTATGGTAAATATCACTTTGCACATCAGTATCATCAATATTGATTAAAGCTCTACCGTGACCCATGGAAATAAAACCGTCTCTCATTCCGGTTTGAATGATCGGGTCTAATTTTAACAGGCGAAGATAATTAGTAATCGTTGAACGTTTTTTACCTACACGTTCACTCAATTCCTCCTGCGTAAGGCTGATCTCATCAATTAATCGTTGATAAGAGATCGCTATTTCAATAGGGTCTAAGTCATGACGTTGAATGTTTTCAACCAGTGCCATTACTAAAGATTCATTGTCATTAGCAAGGCGAATGTAAGCAGGTACAGTTGTTAATCCTGCTAATTTAGAAGCGCGTAATCTTCGTTCCCCAGAAATAAGTTGGTATTTATTGAAATCCAGTTTACGAACAGTAATAGGCTGAATTACTCCCAATTCTTTAATTGAAGTAGCTAATTCTTTTAAGGTTTCTTCATTAAAGTTACTTCTGGGTTGAAAAGGGTTTATTTCAATTGCATCTAATTCAAGCTCAATAATATTACCTACAACTTTATCTGCTCCGGCATCTTCAGCAGATTTGATATCATTTGCCGGATCCTTTAATAAAGCTGACAATCCTCTTCCTAAAGCTTGCTTTTTTACTGCTTTCGCCATTCTCTTATTTGTTTTTCTTGATAATTTCTTCTGCTAAGTTAATATAATTGCTGGCACCTTTACTAGTTGCGTCATAATTGATGATACTTTCTCCGTAACTCGGTGCTTCGCTCAATTTAATGTTTCGTTGAATGATCGTGTCAAATACCATATTGTTAAAGTGTTTCTGTACTTCTTCAACAACTTGATTAGAAAGCCTTAATCTGGAATCATACATTGTTAGTAGTAAACCTTCGATATCTAATTCAGGATTGTGTATCTTTTGTACGCTTTTAATCGTGTTTAGTAATTTACCCAGCCCCTCAAGAGCAAAGTACTCGCACTGAATAGGGATCACAACACTATCAGCAGCGGTTAGAGCATTAAGGGTTAAAAGTCCGAGTGACGGAGCACAATCAATAATAATATAATCGTATTTGTCTTTTACACTTTCCAATGCTGTCTTAAGCATGTACTCACGATTTTCTTTATCTACTAATTCGATCTCAATAGCAACCAGATCAATATGAGCCGGAATGACAGAGACATTCGGAGAAGTACAGCCTATCGTAGCTTCATCAGGGGTGTTGCTGTGTTCTAAGATCTGATATGTGCCTATTTCTATATTTTCAACATCAATACCTAAGCCGGAACTAGCATTAGCCTGCGGATCAGCATCAATTAATAACACCTTTTTTTCTAACACGCCTAAGGCAGCTGCAAGGTTAACAGAAGTAGTTGTTTTGCCAACTCCTCCTTTTTGATTGGCAATTGCTATGATTTTACCCATTTGATGATTAAAATTTTTGAGTGGTAAAAATACAATTATTTATTGTTTTTTCAACTCAAATTTGTTAACAATAGAACTTTTGTTACAAGTTATGAAAATCCTTTAATGGGTGTATGGGTCTTAAGATTTTTTTATAAAAAAAGAGAAACAAAATGTTTCTCTTTAATTGATGGTTCTTGCTAATCTGAAGCCGTAAAATTCAGAGGATAGAAAAGGTTTGTCTTTTAAACGATTGGCACATCTTAAAGAATACAATCGACTGTCCCAGCTTCCGCCTCTCAGGCATCTTTCAGTACCTCGTTCCGGACCTATAGGGTTATTGCCGCTTTCAGTTAAGTAGAAATCTTTGTTATACCAATCCCAACACCATTCCCAAACATTTCCGCTCATGTCGTAAATGCCTAGTTCATTAGCTAATTTAGTGCCTACTTGGTGAATTTTATTATTGCTGTTGTTTTTGTACCACGATACAATATCAGCTTTGTTGCTTCCTGAATATTTAAAATTTTTAGTTTCGTTTCCGCCTTTAGCAGCAAATTCCCATTCTGCTTCAGTAGGTAAGCGGTATCCGTTTGATGAAAAATCACAAACGTATTGGTTGTTAACTCTTTTATAGGCAGGTTTGAATCCGTTCTTTTTGCTTAACCAGTTGCAATAGTTGATTGCGTCAATCCATGAGATTTCTCGTATAGGAGCGTTTTTAGATAGGTAATCGATTTTAGGGAATTTTAATTTGTTGTCTCTAACATATAAGCTCCATTCGTAGATAGTTACTTCGTATTTTCCGATTTCAAAATCTTTAACCGTAACTTCATGAGCTAATTGTTCGTCTGTTTCAATGTATGGGTTTTCTTTAGTTCCCATCATAAAGGTTCCTCCTTTTACAGTAACCATTTCCGGTTTGTATTGTGCTTGTAGAGTGTTAAGGAAGGAAAATAAGATGATAAGTAATAGAGCAAATTTGTAATTTTTATTCATTCTTAGGTTAGTTTAAGGGTTATTTACGGCGACGAAATTATAAGAAGTTTTAAAAAGATAATATGATATTTGTTAGGTTTTTAAAAAATAAAAGCGTCTCAAATAGACGCTTTTAGGGTGTGTTTTTATAAAAAATTATCTACCGAAAAGTTTTCCGAAAAATCCTTTTTCTTCTTTTTCTTCAACGATTGGCTGAGGATTGTTTGTTTTTTCATAATCAGCAAGTAATTTAAGAACGTATTCGTCATAAGACTTACCTTCTTCTTCTAAGAACCCTGTTAAATATTTTTCACAAGATTCAACACCACTTGCTTCTTCGATTTGAAGTAACTTTTTGTAAAGCGGTTCAATACTTTTGCTAACTACATCGTCCGGAACAGCTGTTCTTCTACCGATATAATTTATGATTTCTCCGTTTTGATCTTCTACAACTTCATAATCTGTGATTACCCAGTAATACCTTCCTGATTTAGCTAAATTCTTTACAATAGCATGGAAGTTATTTCCTTTTTTCAAATTATCCCATAAAACTTTAAAGATAACTTTAGGCATGTCAGGATGTCTGATGATATTGTGAGGCTTACCTACTAGTTCGTAATCTTCATAACCCGAAACGTCTACGAATGCATCATTTGCATATTCGATAGTTCCGAATTTATCAGTTTTACTCATTAAAATCTTTGATTTGTCCCATACTACTTCCTTATCAATAGGTGTAGGTCTTTGAATTTCTTCCATCTTCGAGATTTGGTTAAATAATAATTTTCGTTTAGTTGTTATTTGTTTACAAAAATAATGATATTTGTCATATTTTTTTATGGAAAAATCATTTTTTTTTGCATTAAGCCTTGCTTTGTTTTTTTTAACGTAAAAAATATTGAATTTTTAATTTGCCTTTTAACTTTTTGTTAAATACGTTATTTTTAAGTGCTTTTAATAGATGAAAATCATTTTGTTGACTCCAATGGATATAGAGAAGCAAAAAGTCCAACAGGCTTTTGCTCAATTTTCTACTTTAAAAAACGACTACAACGTTGTAATTTCCGGAATTGGTCGGGAAAATACAGCTAAAGCTTTGATGAATTTACCGGAACATGATCTTTGTGTTTTATTAGGTTTCGGAGCAGTTATCGGTCAGGAAAATGTATTGCCGAAGCAGCTGAGATTAGGAAAACCAGTTGAGATTACGGCTTGTTCGTTGTACGGTTATCAAGGAGAACTTTTTGAGAACGGGAGATTAATCGTTGAAAGTGCCAGAACTAATTTACCTTGTCTTACTTCTCTGACTTCCGATAAGTTTGTAAAGACGACTCATCTTACAACCGGAACAATTGTCAATATGGAAGATTATACGTTTATGTTTTTAAAGAAACCACAGGATTTTATCATTCGTATTGTTTCCGATTTTTTACCGCATGCTACTGAAATTGATTTTTTTAAAGAAGTAGAACAGATCAGTTTTTATGAAGCTATAAAAGCCATTGAAGAAGTTGATTTTTAGGTACCAGTTTTTAATTGAGGTAAAAAATATTTGGAAAATTGAAAAATAAATACAAATCTTTGCACAGAAAATAAGTATTAATCTATAAAAACGAAGAAAAATGTTTGTACTACAATTAACATCTTTAAGTTACGGATCAGTTGGAACTGATGTGACTTTTCTTCGTGGCCTTTCTGATATTTAGACTAAAAGAACTCAAAATATGAAAAAGCCCGAAGACAATTAGTTTCGGGCTTTTTTGTATTCTAGACTCTCCAAAATTTCCCCGGAACATTTTATCAAAATCCTGTCAGGACAAATTTGCTATGGCATGTTTTGTCACGAAAGGAATGAATCAATTCAATTTTTTATCATGGGAAATAAATTATCAGGAAGAGACCTAATCAAATTGGGTTTTCCTAAAAATAATACAATCAATATAGCTTTAGGGCAAATTAACAGATATCGCAAAAAAGAAAAAAAGGAAAGTATTTTATCCGAAGCTAAAGAAGTGCTTTTATATCCTGAAAAGTTCAAAAACCACGGAACTTGGGGCAAATTAGCTGAAGGTTTGGTTAATCCGGTTCAGGTCAAATTACAACAATTGCGAAACAGTAGAGTGCCATTCTCTATTTTCGGAGAAAATGAAATAGAAGAGCAAGCTAAGTTTCAGTTGTACGATGCTCTTAAACTTCCGATTGCCGTTCAGGGAGCTTTAATGCCTGACGCACATTCCGGTTACGGATTGCCGATCGGTGGTGTTTTGGCAACCGATAATGCTGTCATTCCGTATGGAGTAGGAGTGGATATCGGCTGTCGAATGAGCTTGTCGGTTTTTGACTTGCCGGCTTCTTTTATAAAAGGAAAAGAAGAACAGTTAAAAGCAATTTTATCCGATCACACCAAATTCGGTATGTCAGAAACACATAAGGTTAAAGCCGATCATGAAGTGTTTTATCGCGAAGAGTTCAAGAACATTCCGGTTGTAAAACAATTATTGGATAAAGCCTATAAACAGTTGGGAACTTCCGGTGGAGGAAATCACTTTGTGGAGTTTGGTGTAGTCAATTTACAGGAAACTTTACCGGAGTGGAAGTTAGAAGCAGGGGAATATCTGGCGGTTTTGTCACACAGTGGTTCTAGAGGTTTCGGAGCTAATATTGCGAAGCATTACACCTATTTGGCTACAAAGCAATGTCCGTTACCTAAGAATGTACAACATTTAGCGTGGCTCGATCTGAATACACATGATGGGCAGGAGTATTGGATGGCAATGAATTTAGCCGGTGATTATGCCAAAGCTTGTCACGAAGACATTCACCGCCGAATAGCCAAAGCACTGGGAAAACGTATTGCTTTAACCATAGAAAACCATCACAATTTTGCTTGGAAAGAGCAAGTAAACGGCAAAGAATGTATTGTGCATCGCAAGGGAGCGACTCCGGCAGCACAAGGCGAACTCGGTATTATTCCGGGTTCTATGACAGCACCGGGATTTATTGTGATGGGAAAAGGAAATCCGGAAGCTTTGAATTCGGCTTCGCATGGTGCCGGACGATTACTTTCCAGAGGAAAATGTAAAGTAACATTTACGCAAGGCCAAATTAAAAAGGAACTGAAAGAACACAACGTTTCCTTAATTGGCGGTAGTGTTGATGAAGCGCCAATGGCGTATAAAAATATCCATACCGTAATGGAACTGCAAAAGGAGTTAGTAAGCGTTTTGGGAACATTTACGCCCAAAATTGTACGAATGGATAAATAATGAAAAGTAAAATGGACAAGATTATACAAATTACATCGGGCAGAGGTCCGGCAGAGTGCGACTGGGTAGTGGCACAAGTATTAAAAAAAGTGCTCGAAGAAGCACCAGTTTATAAAATTTCTGCAACGGTACTGCATCGCGAAGCAGGACAAGAAAATGGAACAGTAGTTTCGGCTATTGTTGCCTTGCAAGGTAAAGAGGTAGCAACTTTTACGGCTTCTTGGTTGGGAACCATTCAATGGATTGGCAAAAGTACCTTTCGGAAGTTCCACAAACGCAAGAATTGGTTTATCGGGATTTTTGAAATTGAACCGCAAAAAGCATTTCGGTTTTCAGAAAAAGAGATTCAATACCAAGTTATGCGAAGTTCGGGTGCAGGCGGTCAACATGTTAATAAAGTGAGTTCGGCTGTAAGAGCGATCCATATTCCGACAGGAATTTCGACTGTTAGTATGGATTCACGTTCGCAGCATCAAAACAAAAAAGTAGCAACCGAGCGTTTGATACAAAAATTACAGGAAGCCGAAAAAGAGCAGTACCAGAATCAGTTTCAACAAGTCTGGATGAATCAAATGCAAATTGAGCGAGGAAATCCCATCCGAACCTTTGAAGGAACTGATTTTAAGAAAGAGAAAAAAGAAAATAAAAACAAAAAAGAACGCCAAAACGGCAAAAAACAGATCAGAGATGCAATCAATAGATAAATATGTAGTTCAGGCATTGGATAATTATCCGTATTATTTGGAAGAATCCTTGGAATCTTTAGGTTATGCTTTGGCTTATGATGATAAAAATGTCGTGGCTTTATGCTTGTACGGGCGTTTTTATGCGGAACAGTTGCAAGATTATGAAGCTGCCAAGGAATATTATAGTGAAGCGTTGGCTATCGATATCAATGCTGTAATGGTATATCCGTATTATGCCGAAACCTTGTTTTGGAACGATGATTTAGACGAAGCCTTGAAATTAATCGACTTTTCTTTGACGGTTAAAGGTATTGATAAAGTAATAATGTTGTTGAAGAAAGTTAAGGTTTTGGAAAAACAACAACAATGGAAAATAGCTTTACAATTGGTAAAAGAAGCTAAATTGTTAGATTTCTCAAACTATTCTTCAGAAATTGAAGAAACCGAAAAACGGATCAAATCTAAGAGAGATTTGCTAAAAGGAAAGAAAAAGAAGAAATCTAAGAAAGTGAAGTCTAAGAAGAAGAAAAGCAATCGTTAAGGTTGCTTTTTTATGTCTATATGTCAGTATTGTCAGTGTTTAATTTAATTAGTGTTAATAGTTTTTTTAGATTAAATACTAAAATAATCGACAAGCTACGAAAACATGACAAGGGTATTGTATTTTTTTTAAAAAAATATTTGTAATCTTTTTTGGCATAATTTATGACAAAAAAGAAAGAGTCCAAGAATTGGCGTTCGGTGGACTCTTAATTATTTTAAATTCTAAAAATAACTCTTATAGCAAGAAAAGAGTTATTTTTCTTTGGAGGTGTAAAACTACTCACTTTTTTTTCTCCACCAAACTTTTTTCAGATTTCTTCTCGGTCTTATTCACTCAATACCGACTAATAAACTTGAGTGAAATTATAAATTAGAAATGAATGAGTTTTAACAAAGCTGATTATTTAGGAAGTGTTTTAGAAACGCACAAAATGAAACATATCGATTCATTATTCGATAAGTTTAAAGAAAAAAGAAAAGAGATTAAAGAAGAACTTGAAGGAAAGTATGAAGAGAAGATTTATGCATCTTTTAATTCAGGTTCTTACGCAAAACACACAGCAATTAATTCTAAATTTGATTTAGATTTAGTTGTTCCTTTCAAAAGGAATTCTTTTTCAACAATTGAAGAAATGTTTAATGATGTTTATGATTTTTTGTATGAAGAATATAAAAATGAAGCATATGTTAGAAAGCAAAAAGTGTCTATTGGTGTTGAATTTTATCGTGATACAGATGGAGATATAATTCAGATTGATGTTGTTCCAGGAAGAGAATTGAGTAAAGATGCATATCCTGAAGATTATTATTTAAATATTAATATTAACACTTATGATGGTACTTATACACAAACAAATATAAATGCTCAAATTGAAAACATTAAAGGAAAACAAGATGCTAGGCAAATTATTCGTTTATTGAAGATTTGGAAATATCAAAAGAGTAAAGATTTCAAATCTTTTTTCATGGAATTAATTGTTATTAAAGCTTTTGAAAATAAAATTGTTTCTGGAAATCTTTGGGAAAAACTTAAAACTGTCTTAGAATATATTAAAGATGAAATTACTAAAGAAAATTTCACTTTAAAAGATCCTGGTAATTCAAGTAATGATATTGCCAAAACTCTTGATAGTTATCAAAAAAACTCTTTGAAAAATGATTTCCAAAATATTCTTGATAGTGTTGAATTGAATGAAGAAAATTTAAAAAATTATTTTAAAGAAAACGAAAAGTTTAAGGAAACAGAAGATAAATCAAAGAATTCATATAGAGTAAATAATTCTTCAAGTGCAATAATTCCACCTAGTAATCAATTTGGATAAAATGGATAATAGGTTAAGGATTATTGATGAAACTTTTAAAAAAGATATCTATAACCTCATAGTCAGAGAAGGCTTTGAGGTCGTAGATAGTTTTATCATCGGGAAAATAGAGTTAATTTCAGATGTTAAATCAAATGTTTTATTTGATGTAAGAGTTGAAGCTATTTACCCTTTGAAATTAGGAAATTCAGAGTCTATTTCCTTTACAAATGTTGATTTAAAAAAATATTCACATATAAATCCAGATGGTTCAGTTTGTTTTCATTCACTATCTTCTCCAGATTTAGAATATAAATTAGATAATGATATAAAAGCACTTTTGGAATGGTTTCATGAGTATTATGAATTAGAAATGGATGATAAGCATTTTGAATATCCATTTTATAGTAAGCTAAATGAAAAGAATGTTTTTTTGTTTTGTGATTCAGATTTTACACCCAAAAAAGATGATTTTGGATTTTTTTATTATACAAAGGGCTATTCAACTGAAAAAAATAATTATTTAATTCAAGGTTTAAAGAATCAAAATGATTTTTCAAAAATTAGATTTTTGTGGTCTAATTACTATGGTAACTTTAAAAATTCTTTAAAAGGAATTTATCTTATTCTAGAAAAGGCGCCTGTCTATCATAGGAATTTTTCTTTCAATAAATGGACTGATTTTAAAACTTTATTTAGTGCTAGTTTTTTAAAATTTATAAATGATTCAAAGAAGAAGTTAGAAAAGAAAGATTTAATTGAAGGAAAGTTTTTTGTATTGTTATTAGGGTATCCTATTTATGATAATAAAATTAATTATGAAATAATATTAATTGATTACTATAATTTACCAGTTTATAAAGGTGACTTAGTTGATAGCGATATTATCTGGGCTAAAGCTGTTGATAGTTCATATGATATTTTCTTTGGTCGTGGAAAACTGCATAATAGTTTGACAGAATCAAAAATTTTAGTTTTAGGTGTTGGCGCAATAGGGAGTAATTTGGCTGAATCACTTGTTAGAGGAGGATGTAAAAATGTAAGTCTATTTGATCATGATATAAAAGAAATAGGAAATATTTGTAGAGCTAAATACAATTTTTTTAGTGGTGAAAGCTTCAAAGTTGACGAGTTAGCACTTTTATTAACTAGTATTTCTCCTTTTGTAGAAATTAAAAAATACCGTAATGTTATTTTACCTCTATTAACTGATGAATTAAAAAAAAATTATTTAGAGGTTTTTGATAGATATGATTATATTTTCAATTGTACAGCTAGTAATGATGTAAATATAATTATTGATGATTTACCTATTAAAAGTCAATTATTAACCTTGTCTATTTCAAATAATGCAAATGATTTAGTTTGTATTATCGGAAATGGAAATGTTTATCAAACAAATTCTAAAATTTATAATGAGATTAATCAAGATTTAAATGACTTGTTTAATCCACAAGGTTGTTGGAATCCAACTTTTAAAGCTTCTTTTCATAATATTAATGCACTATTGAACTTTGCATTAAGTAATATTGATTACAAGTTAAAAAAGGGGTTAGAATTAAAAACTTTTATGCTTGATGTTAATGAGAGAGAGAATTATACAATCAAATTAAAAGATTAGTTTATGATAAAATCTAATAGTAAAATTGGGTTAGAGATAGAATATAACCACAATCTTTTAAATGAATTATATAAAATTGCATTAATTCATTATCCTAATGAAATTGGAGGTTACTTATTAGGTAAATATTCTGAGGATAAAAAGACTGCAATAATTGTAAAACATATTTCAGCACTTGAGTATTCAAATTCACCGGTTTCATTTAAACATGTCGTTAATGAAGAAACTAAGAGTTTGTTTTTTAAAATATTTGAAGAAGAAGGTATACATTATATAGGTGAATGGCACACACATCCAAATTCAAATTCAAGTTACAGTCAAACAGATTTCAACGCTTTAAAAAAAATAGCCCAAGGAGATATTGAAACCCCAGTTTTGTTAATTATTGGTTTTGATAAGAAAGGGATAATAGATTATAGTTTTAATGTTTTTTTTAATAAAAAAATATATAAATATGAGTGAAAACGAAAAAATAAATATGAAAAGTCTTTTTATTGGTCTACAGAAATCTATGATTGCTGATTTAGAATCGATAAGAGAAAATACTCCTCACGAACCCACCAAAGGTGATGGGAGCGAAAATATATGGTTAGAATTTTTTGAAAAATACTTACCGAAAAGGTATTCTGTTACAAAAGCCACAATTATAGATTTCGAAGGGAATAGAAGTGATGCAATTGATTTAGTAATTTATGATAAACAATATACTCCTTTTATTTTAAATAGGAAAGGAGTGATTTATTTGCCAGTTGAAAGTGTTTATGCAGTATTTGAAGCAAAACAAGACATAAATAAAGCGAATTTAGAATATGCAGCAGATAAAGTTAAAAGTGTTAGAGTTTTAAATAGAACCACTGCTCCTGTGGTTGATAGAGGAGAGATTAAAAATGCTCCAAAGTTGTTTAATATACTAGGCGGTTTTCTCTCATTGGAAAATTCTTGGGCAGATTCAATAGAAGAATCTGAACCATTTAGTAAATGTTTTGCGACATTAAGAGATGAAAGAGAAATGAATATTGGTTGTGTCTTGAATGATAAATCATTTGTTTATGATAGTACAAGAAAAATTACTTTTAGTAGTACAAATGAAACTTTAATATTTTTTTTCCTAAAGCTTTTATTAGAATTACAAAAATTAGGAACGGTAAGACCAATTGATTTAAACAAATATATAGATCAATTAGACTCTCAATAATATAAAAAAACACCAGCGTTATGCTGGTGTTTTTCAATTAGAGTAGTAGATTAATTTTCAAATAAAAACACCAATAATAATTTTGTAAGAAAATAAAATAAGAATTTCATATTTTTGATAGGTACATAATAATACAAACTATGAATCCTATATCAGCCTCATTCCGAAATCGTATTTTACAAGGAGAATCTACAGCCACAACAAGTTGGGCCCAGGAAATGGAGTATTTGTATAAGAATGGAATAGGATTAGATGAAGCTTTACACTATCTATATTTTGATAAGCCCTCTGCCGAGGATTTTGAAAAATGGATACATAAAAAAGCAGCCATGCTTATTACTGTCGATGAACAGGATGAAATGGTTTTGAGTGAAAGTGATTTGCGATTTTTTGAGACCAATGGCTATCTGGTGTTAAAGAACGCTATTGCTAAAGAAGATTGTTTATCCGCCCAACAAATTATTTGGGAATTTTTAGGAATGCAACCCGATAATCCGGATTCCTGGTATGCAACCCATCCTATGCAAAAAGGTTTGATGGTTAATTTTTTTGATCATCCGATATTGGAAAAAAACAGATCATCAGCGCGCATTAAAAAAGCGTACGAACAATTGTATCAATCTGAAAAAATATATAAAACCATTGATAAAATAAGTTTCAATCCGCCTTTAAGACCAAATTATTCTTTCAAAGGAAGTAGTCTGCATTGGGATGTTAGCCTCCGGCAACCCATACCGTTTCGATTACAAGGATTAATTTATCTTTCTGATTGTGGTCCGATGGATGGTGCTTTCCATTGTGTGCCGGGTTTTCAACACAAAATAGGGGATTGGCTAACACAGATTCCTGAAACGAAACATCCGAGAGATTATGCCGTAGAAACTTTACAACCCATTGCTATTACCGGTGAAGCAGGGGATATGGTAATCTGGGACCAATCTTTACCGCATTGTGCAACACCGAATTATGGCAAAAAACCTCGAATGGTACAATATGTAACTTATTTTGGAGAAAATTATAAAGAACCTACGGAGTGGATTTAAAATAAAAAAACCAGCATTATGCTGGTTTTTTTATTAGAGTAGTAGTTTAATCCTCCATTAAAATATCTAAAATAGTAATGGCCGCATCGCTGATTTTTGTTCCGGGACCAAAAACGGCTACTGCACCGGTATCAAATAAATATTGATAATCCTGTGCCGGAATGACACCACCAACAATTACCATAATATCTTCACGTCCGTATTTTTTCAATTCTTCAATTACTTGCGGAACTAACGTTTTGTGTCCCGCTGCCAGAGAAGAAACGCCTAAAACGTGAACGTCGTTTTCTACAGCTTGTTTAGCAGCCTCGGCCGGTGTTTGGAACAATGGTCCGATGTCTACGTCAAAACCGACATCGGCATAACCTGTAGCCACTACTTTAGCGCCACGGTCGTGTCCGTCCTGTCCCATTTTGGCAATCATAATACGAGGTCTTCGACCTTCTTTAGCAGCAAATTCATCTGCTAATTGTTTTGCTTTTTCAAAGCTTTCATCGTTTTTAATCTCTTTACTATACACGCCGCTAAAACTTCTGATTTGTGCTTTGTATCTTCCGAAAACAGTTTCTAATGCGTCACTAATTTCACCTAAAGTGGCTCTGTTACGTGCTGCATCTACTGCTAAGTCTAATAAGTTTCCGCTTCCTGTTTTGGCACATTCGGTTAATTTGGCTAAACATTTGGCTACTTTTGCATTGTCACGAGTCGCTTTAATTTGTTCTAAACGCTCAATTTGTTGTTTACGAACAACCTGGTTGTCTACTTCTAAAATATGTAAAGGATCTTCTTTTTCTAAACGGTATTTGTTTACCCCCACAATGATATCTTGTCCGCTGTCTATACGAGCTTGTTTACGGGCAGCAGCTTCTTCAATGCGTAATTTCGGGATCCCGGCTTCGATTGCTTTGGTCATCCCGCCTAATTCTTCTACTTCCTGAATTAAAGCCCAGGCTTTTTCAGCAATTTCAGCGGTCAGGCTTTCAATGTAATAGCTTCCGGCCCAAGGATCAACCGTTTTGCAAATTTTGGTTTCTTCCTGTAAATAAATCTGAGTATTTCGGGCAATACGAGCTGAGAAGTCTGTTGGTAAAGCAATCGCTTCGTCCAGCGCATTGGTGTGTAATGATTGTGTTCCGCCAAAAGCAGCAGCAGCAGCTTCAATAGCCGTACGAGCCACGTTGTTAAACGGATCCTGCTCAGTTAAACTCCATCCTGAAGTTTGGCAGTGTGTACGCAAGGCTAAAGATTTTTCACTTTTCGGATCAAATTGTTTTAATAATTTAGCCCAAAGCATACGACCGGCGCGCATTTTGGCAATTTCCATAAAATGGTTCATGCCGATAGCCCAGAAAAACGAAAGGCGAGGAGCAAAGTCGTCTACTTTCATTCCGGCAGCTAATCCGGTTCTTACATATTCTAAACCGTCAGCTAAAGTGTAGGCCAATTCAATATCGGCTGTAGCACCGGCTTCTTGCATGTGGTAACCAGAAATAGAGATCGAGTTGAATTTGGGCATGAATTTGCTTGTGTATTCAAAAATATCGGCAATAATTTTCATGGAGGGAGTAGGTGGATAAATATAGGTATTTCGCACCATGAACTCCTTTAAAATATCGTTTTGAATCGTTCCGGAAAGTAATTCCGGTTTTACACCTTGTTCTTCCGCTGCTACAATGTAGAAAGCCATGATCGGTAATACGGCACCGTTCATGGTCATGGAAACCGACATTTCTCCCAAAGGAATTTGGTCAAAAAGTATTTTCATATCTTCCACAGAATCGATAGCTACTCCTGCTTTACCGACATCCCCTACTACGCGCTCGTGGTCAGAATCGTAACCGCGGTGTGTAGCTAAGTCAAAAGCAACGGAAAGTCCTTTTTGTCCGGCAGCTAAGTTTCTTCTGTAAAAAGCATTACTTTCTTCGGCAGTTGAAAATCCGGCGTATTGACGAATGGTCCACGGGCGGCGAACGTACATGGTAGCGTAGGGACCACGAAGATTGGGTGCAAAACCTGCGACAAAACCAATGTGTTCTAAACTTTGAACATCTTCTTCAGAATAAGTCGGTTTTATTTCAATTCCTTCGGCAGTTGTGAAGTTCTCGACTCCGCTCGAACTGACAACTTCTGCCTTTTCACTTTTGATTAATTGTATATGTTGTATGTCTTTTCTCATGTTCTATTATTCTTGAGATAAACGTTCTTGTTCCATTTTTTCTGCCAATCGTTTTTCAATGATTGGCGTAACCAATGTTTTTCTCGGATTTTGTTTTACAAACGGATATAGTTCCAAATCGTTTTTCATTTGGTCATTCTTATTTGGATATTTATTGGTTCCCAATAAAATTTCTTTTCCGTTTTCAAATAATTCTTGTTCTTTCTGAGCGCTTTCAGCAATTTTACGCTGAATAGTTCCTTCTATTAATTGTGTGATGAAACCGCCGTTTGCTTCAATATCTTTGAATAAAGCCAAAGCTTTTTCGGCTAATTGTTCCGTTAATGTTTCAATATAGTAGGCGCCGTCAGCCGGATTGTTCACTTTGTCAAAATAACTTTCGTTCTTTAGAACTAAAAGTTGGTTTCTTGAAATTCTGTCGCCAAATTCATTGTCTTTGTGGTAAAGAGCATCGTAGGCTAAATTACTAACAGCATTGGCTCCGCCTAAGATAGCTGACATACATTCGGTTGTAGTACGAAGTAAATTAACGTTGTAATCGTATAACGTTTTGTTTCGTTTAGTAGGTGTGGCAATGATTTGACAATCAGAAGTATGATTGTATTCCTTAGCTAATATATTGAACAACATGCGCAAAGCTCTCAATTTTGCAATTTCAAAGAAGTAATTAGAGCCTACAGCAATTTCGATGGTAATTGGGGTATTGATATTTTCGATACGGTTAAAATATTCATTAACATGAGCTAAAGTGTACGCAATTTGCTGAACAATATTGGCTCCGGCATTTTGATACGTTACCGCATTAATGTTTAAAAAAGGGAGGCTGTTTTTTGTGGCTATTTGATTTAATTTCGCAAAATCATTTTCCAGATTTTCAAACCAGTTTCCTTCTTTAGCCAGTTCTCCGATGCTATCAATTAAAAGTGTGATCTGGTATTTATTTTGCTTGCTGAACGATTCGATTTTAGTTACGAAATCGTTTGAGAGAAAAGGCAAATAAAAATAGTAAAGAATAGTTTCGTTAGGCAGGTCAGAAAATAAGTCTTCTAAAGAGATATTTTCGTTCTCAATTGAAAAACGGATGCTTTCTGCTCCGCGGTTCAAAGTATCTTTGGCCTTTTCATTGGCTTTGTTTACATCGTGAACAAAGATTTTTTGCAGAATTTTAAAATCGGCTACATCTGTGGAAACCGTTACGTTATTTTCAAATTCGTCAACGTGGTAAAACGGTTTTACTTTAATACCTTCCGGACTTTCCCAAACGAGGGTTTCGTTGTAGTCGGCACCTTTAAGTTCAAACTGAATTTTTTGCTTCCATTCTTTAGAAGAAACGGCATTAAATTCGTTAAACAATTTTTCACTTTCCATAATCAATTAAGCTTGGTTTGTCTGTTAAAAATCAGATGTGTCGTCTTTAGGGTTGGTATCATCTTCATATTCTATGACGTAAACATCTTCATTCGCTCTTTTCATATAATATTTTTCGCGAGCGTATTTTTCTATCTGATCAGCATTTTTTAATTTTTTAATTTTGATGCTGTCTTTTGTAATTTCTTTTTGGTAATAGCTGATGTTATCCTCTAATTCCTCAATCTGTTTGTCTAAAACACGGCTTTCAAGGTAAGAGTAGTTATCCAGAAACAGTATCCAAAGAATGAACAGAACGGAGGCCAAAACATATCTGTTTCCTAAGTATTTAAGGAAAGGAAAATGGTTGACTATGTTCTTTAGTTTTTTCAATTAATGGATTCTTTGTTTGATTACGGCTCTTACAACGTCTATGGCAACCGTATTGTATTTGTCGTTAGGAATAATGATATCGGCAAAAGCCTTAGTGGGCTCAATGAACTGTTCGTGCATTGGTTTTAATGTGGTTTGGTAGCGGTTTAAAACTTCTTCCATATCTCTTCCTCTTTCGGCAATATCTCTTTTTAGGCGTCTGATCAGTCTTTCGTCTGAATCGGCATGAACGTATACTTTGATATCGAACATATCACGCAATTCAGGGTTGGTTAAGATCAGGATGCCTTCAACGATCATCACTTTTCTGGGATGTGTTACAATGCTATCATCTGTACGATCGTGTGTTACAAATGAATACACGGGCTGTTCAATGGTTTTTCCGGCTTTTAACTCTTTTAAGTGTTGAACTAATAAATCGAAATCAATTGCTCTCGGATGGTCAAAATTAATTTTTGTACGCTCTTCATAAGAGAGGTGGTGTGTTTCTTTATAATAAGAATCCTGAGAAATAATTCCAACTTCAGTGGACGGTAATTCATTCATAATTTGGTGAACTACAGTAGTTTTTCCACTACCGGTTCCGCCGGCAATACCAATAATTAACATTCAGTGTTTTTATTTGTTATATACAAAGCAAAAATAACTAATTCTAAAATATAAAGCTTTACTTTTTATTTTTTTATGGTAAATTATTATAGTTCTAAGTGCTATATAGATTGAATTCAAAGAAGAAAGTGTGTAAATAATAAAAGACTTTCAGTACTGAAAGTCTTTTATTATTGGGAGCACTCTGTAGAAAGCAAATGATTAATTATATTGTTGTTGGGATCTTTTAATTTACTGGAGGAAAGCTATAATCAATTTCTCCTTTACTGTTGAGAAAATTAATTTTTGCGTTTCCTAATGAATCGACTAAGAGTTGAAGCCTTGTATTCCCTTGTCCGTCGCAAAGGTTTAGTATTGCAGATTTATTAGTATCTCTACCTATGAAAACCCGATTTGCAAATGCAGGATGTCCCTCGGTCGGCTCCATTAATTGTTTGATGGCTTGTTCTTTTTCAGTTTCTTCTAAAGAAGACTCTATTATTTCTTTGAATTTTGAATTCCATTCAGCAAAAATGGGCTTTTCTTGCCAATCATCTATATACAAACCGGTTTTCTTTGTTCCATTTTCATCTGAATATTGTAAATAAAGGACTTGGTTTTGATTGTATTGATCAAAAGAAAGATGACCATAAGCTTCATAGTTGTTGTTTAAAGTATCTGTTTTTCCGGCAAAAATAAGTCCTCCTGCCTCTGTTCCTTCTTCATTAAAAAAGATAATTCCTGTTCTATTTCCTCCTTGTAGACCAAAAGGTTTACCATACGACAGGGGAGCAGGAGACATTTCCTTATTAGATATGGTCATTCTGAGAGTTCCATCATTTTCTAAAACGTTTATTCTTTTTACACTTATTTCGTTAAAGGTTTGGTTTTTATCAGTATAGATTCTGAAAAATAGGCCAAAAATCAAAATCAAAGAAATAAATACAGAATATATAATTAAAAAAAGGATCTGCTTTTTTACCTTATAGAAATCGTTTTGTGAGTTCATTTATTGAGTTTAATTAAAATAGGAATACTATTTAAAGGTTGATTAAATCAAATAATTAATTATTGTCAGCGAAACTAAGAGAACATAGGAAATTGTTTTAGAAAAAAGATTTGAAGTATCCTTTTTTTAGGTTGAAAGTGACATTGAAGAGTATTTTTAAATTATTCACTCCTCTCTTTTAGAAAATTTTATGCTTTTTAGAAAAAGATCTAATAATATAAATAAAAAACGTCATTGCTGAAAGTTTTTTATTGTTGTGTACATTCTGAAGAAAGCAAATGATTAATTGTATGGTTTCAAAGTGGTTTTTATTTTACAGGAGTAGAGTGATTCGAATACCAGTAAAGTTTCTCCTGTCTGAAAAAATCTATTGTCTGTTCCAAATACCCTTTTGGATTATTGGAACTTTCTTTCAAACTGAAATGAGTATTCTCTCCGTTATTTCCAGAATTATAGTATTATTTATCTGAATGTAACTAAATGTCTTGTTGTAACTTTATAAGTTACTTCATTTCTTGAAATGTTTTTGCTTGTTGCCAAAAATAGGCATCCGTATATTGTCTTAAAATTATTCACAACTTAGGAGCATAAAGCAAAGCGATACGACGGTAAACGAAATACAAACATCAAACTCTAATGTCTCTTATACTGATGCTAAAACTGATCTTGATTTGACATTGCGATTGCCAGAAGTCAGACATTGATTAAAAGAGGATTCTCAGATAATAACGTTATCCCAATCTTCGTCTGATTATGTTAAATCTCATTTGATGATGTTTTGCTAGTTAAGTGACACAATAATATTTTGTATATTTGTCTTCGCTTTAGGGGTATTCTGAAAAGAATTGAGAGAGTCCCTTTGAACCTGATACGGCTTACACCGACGTAGGGAAAAGCAAAAAAAGACTTCTTGTACAAAAGTTGTTTCTTTCTTTTGTTTTCAGTTTTTTCCTAAAGCTATTTTTACCTCATAAATAGATTATAACAATGGAAAAAACACTTTGGGAATACATTCAATCAGTAAAAGATCAATCTCCGTTAATACACAATATTACCAACTATGTGGTGATGAACAATACGGCCAATGCTTTACTTGCGGTTGGTGCTTCTCCTGTAATGGCTCATGCAAAATCTGAAATTAAAGATATGGCAAGTATTGCCAGTGCTGTATTAATTAACATTGGTACGCTGGATGAATATTGGTCTGAAGCGATGTTGATAGCAGCGAAAGCAGCCCATACTTTAAACAAGCCTTGGGTGCTCGACCCTGTAGGCGCCGGAGCAACACCTTATAGAAATGAAATCCTCCAAAAACTATTACAATACCGCCCTACGGTAATTAGGGGGAATGCGTCTGAAATATTAGCTCTTGCCAAATCGAACTCATCTGTCACGAAAGGAGTAGATAGTATTGCTTTAAGTAATGAAGCTGTTCAGGCAGCTCTTGATTTAGTAAATGATTATGGATCAATTGTTTGTATTTCAGGAGCAACAGATATTATTTTGAATGACAGTGGGCAAATCTACTTTATTAAGAATGGTCACCCTATGATGACCAAAGTGACAGGACTGGGATGTACCGCTTCAGCTTTAACAGCTGCTTTTATTGCTGTGACAGAAAACAAAACAGAAGCAACCACCGCGGCTATGGCTTTACTGGGTATAGCGGGTGAACTCGCCGAAAAACAGTCTTCCGGACCGGGAAGTCTGCAAATGAATCTATTGGATAAATTATATGCTGTAACAGAAACCGAATTTAGCGGATACCTTAAAGTTGCAATGGAATGAAAGAACAATCCACATTCCCATATAAACTCTATTTAATTATTTCCCAAGCGGATTGTAGCGACCGAAATTTTCTTACTGTTGCAGAACAGGCTATTTTGGGCGGTGTAGATATCATCCAACTAAGGGAAAAGAATGATGAAACGGATATATTTGTTCGCAAGGCATTCCAACTAAAAGAAATCACCGATAAATATCAAATTCCTCTTATTATCAATGATAATTTTGAAGTCGCAAAAAAAGTAGAAGCTACCGGCATACACGTAGGAAATACAGATATTGCCCCTGTTGAGGTTAAAAAACAATGGTGTAACATCAAACAAATAGGTTATTCCATAGAATCTATTGATCAATTGGAAAATGAACAAACGGTCGTTGCTGATTATTTGGGTATTAGTCCCGTTTTTAAAACATCGACGAAAACCGATACCATTACTGAATGGGGACTTGAGGGAATCAGAACGATAAGAAAGCTTACAGATAAACCTTTGGTTGCCATAGGCAATCTCCATCGACATAATGTAAAATCTGTAATAAATGCCGGAGCAGATTGTATTGCAGTGGTTTCTGCGATATGTGGTGCAACCGACCCTCAAAAAGCAGCATATGAATTAAAAAATGAAATTTTAAAATGAAAAAATATCAATACCCTTCCGTATTAACCATTGCAGGTTTTGACGGTGGTGGTGGTGCGGGAATTCAGGCGGATATTAAGACCATCTCAGCTTTAGGCTGTTATGCGACCTCTGTTTTAACTGCATTACCTGTACAGAACACACAAGGTGTAAAAAATATATTTCCTATTCCTATAAAAGCGGTAGCCGAACAGCTCGAAACCGTTATGGAAGATATTGTTCCCAATGCCATAAAAATAGGTATGGTACATACCCGGAACTGGTTGATGTTATTGTGCAAACATTGCAAAAACATAGTCAAATTCCTGTCGTGTTCGATCCTGTAATGGTGGCTACCAGTGGTCATCGCCTTATCGAGGAAGAGACGATTAACGTTATTATTGAAAAGCTATTGCCCATTGCAGATATTATTACTCCTAATATGGATGAGGCAGCTATTCTTGCTCAGATGGAAGTAGAGACCTTAGACGATATGCAGTTGGCTGTAGAGCGTATCAAAAAAATGGGGTGTAAAAATATCTTGTTGAAAGGAGGTCATCAAAAAACAACAATTATTACTTCGTTGTTGTTAGATGGGGAAAATAATTATCATTCCTTTGAATTTAATAAAATTGAAACCCGCAATACACACGGTTCAGGTTGTACTTTGTCTTCCGCCATAGCTGCATTTCTGGCTTTAGAGAAAAATATGTATGAGGCTGTGGAACTTGGTCAGCAATATGTGTATAATGCTATAAAATATGGCGCCGATACACAAACCGGAAAAGGAAACGGCCCTTTAAATCACTTTTTTAATCCCAAAAAACTTATTAAAAATGAAATGGTCTGAAAAAACTTGGCTATCTATTGACGGAATTTATGAATCTATTCTCAAAATGCCTTTTATTGAAGAGTTATCAGACGGTAGCCTTCCTATGCATAAATTTCAGTTTTATATGTTACAAGATTCTTTATATCTGGAACATTTCGGAAGAGCTCTTGCTCTTATCGGAGCCAAAGCCTATCATATTAACGATACGTTAGCATATATACGGTTTGCAGAAAATGCCATTGTGGTAGAAAACGCATTGCACGAATCCTATTTTAAAGATTTCAGGGTATCCGATAAAGGAATTATTCAGCCTGCGTGCCATCATTATACTCATTTCTTAAAAAGTACCGCCGCTTTTGAAACAGTTGAAGTGGCTATGGCTGCAACATTACCATGCTTTTGGATTTATAAAAATGTGGGAGAATATATCCATGCCCGCTACCAATCTTCTAATAACCCTTTTGAGAAGTGGATTGCAACGTATGGTGGAGAAGATTTTACTGAAGCTGTAAACAAGGCGGTAGCAATTTGCGATAGAGCTGCTCAAAATACGACTCCTGCAATTAGACAAAAGATGACCGAAGCCTTTATTACAGCATCTCGTATGGAATATCAGTTTTGGGATGCCGCTTATAAAATGAAGCGGTGGGAATCGTAAGTAACAACTTCAAAAAATTGAATAATAATGGAATTTAGTTTAAAACAAACAATCGAAATATTAGAAACAACTCCTTTTGTAATAGAATCCTACCTACTCAGGCTATCTAAAGAGTGGGTAGAAAATAACGAAGGGAAAGATACCTGGAGTCCGTATGATGTTCTCGGGCATTTGATCCACGGTGAAAAAACAGATTGGATGGTACGTATCAATATAATTTTAAGTGAATCGGAAAACAAACTTTTTAAATCATTTGACCGGTTTGCTCAGTTAAAAGAAGAACAAAATCTACCGATAGAAAAAATAATTTTAGAATTCAAAAACTTGAGAAAGAAGAATCTAGCTGAGTTAGCTTCTTTACATATCACAGAAAGAGACTTAAGCCGTATCGGAGTCCATCCGGAATTAGGAGAAGTAAGTCTTCAACAATTATTAGCTACTTGGGCAGTGCATGATTTAGGCCACATAGCCCAAATTTCACGTGTCATGGCAAAACAATATGTTAAAGAAGTTGGTCCTTGGGAAGCATATTTGGGTATTTTGAAAAAATAAAACCGGACAAGATGAATCGTAAAGACAACAAAGCCGTGATTTTTGATATGGATGGAGTTATAATTGATACCGAAAATATTTGGAAACAAGCAGAAGAAGAAGTTTTTTCGTCGCTCGGAGTGAAGGTAAGTGAAGCATACACTAAAATAACCCAATCGATGACAACTGCTGAAGTTACTCAATTTTGGTATGAAAAGTTTCCCTGGCAACAAACGAGTTTACAGGAAGTGGAGCAAAGGGTTGTATCAAGGGTTGTTGAACTAATTCAATCAGAAACGTGTTTAATAAAAGGGGTGAAAGTTTTTATTGAGAGGTTAAAATCTGAAAATTATAAAATTGGATTAGCAACCAATTCACCTTATGCAATTATTCCAATTGTTTTAGAAAAGTTAAAAATCACACATTTATTTGATACCATTTCTTCGGCAGAATTTGAAAAAAACGGAAAGCCGGATCCCGCAATTTATATTACCACAGCTAAAAAATTAGGCGTAAAACCTAAGAACTGTTTCGTTATTGAAGATTCATATTCGGGAATGCTTGCTGCCAAGAATGCAGGAATGTCAGTTGCTGCTTTCACAAATGGAAATAGGAACGTAACCTTTGAAATAGCAGATTGTAGTATCAATAGTTTTGAAGAGGATAAGGTGACCATAATAATTCAGTTCTTACGATAGTCTAAAAACCAAAAGCCTTGTAAATCATGCAATTTACAAGGCTTTAATTGATTTTCGTCGGGGTGGCAGGATTCGAACCTGCGACCTCCTGGTCCCAAACCAGGCGCGATGACCGGGCTACGCTACACCCCGAAAATTGTGAGTGCAAATATATAGCTAATTTTTAATTTACAAAATGTTTTTTGAAATAAAATCAATTTATTTTATCATAATGAATTCTAATCAAATTTTAAGGAATTTTTCTTTCGAATAGTTTAAATTTGCTTCTCTAATAAAAAAATGAATTATGGCTGATACAATAGAAAAAGTAAAATGCTTAATAATAGGTTCAGGTCCTGCAGGTTATACAGCCGCTATTTATGCGGCGAGAGCTAATATGAATCCGGTGTTATACCAAGGGCAACAGCCGGGAGGACAGTTGACCACAACTAATGATGTAGAAAATTTCCCGGGGTATCCGGATGGAATTTCGGGACCGGAAATGATGATTCAATTACAGGCTCAGGCTAAACGTTTCGGAACAGATATTCGTGACGGCTGGGTTACTAAAGTTGATTTTTCGGCTGCTCCGCATAAAATTTGGGTTAATGAAACAACAGAGATCCATGCTGATACGGTAATCATTTCTACAGGAGCATCTGCAAAGTATTTAGGTTTACCGTCAGAACAACATTATTTGCAACTCGGAGGTGGTGTTTCTGCTTGTGCGGTTTGTGATGGTTTTTTCTATAGAAATCAGGAAGTAGTGATCGTTGGAGCAGGGGATAGTGCTTGTGAAGAAGCTCATTATTTATCGAAAATTTGTAAAAAAGTAACCATGTTGGTTAGAAGTGATAAATTCAGAGCTTCCAGAATTATGGAAGAGCGCGTTCGCAAAACAGAGAATATTGAAATTTTATTGAATACAGAAACAGAAGAGGTTTTGGGGGATGGTAATGTTGTAACCGGAGTTAAAGCAAAGAACAGAGCTTCCGGAAACATAACTGAAATTACGGCAACAGGTTTCTTTGTAGCTATTGGACACAAACCTAATACAGATATTTTTGCTGATTATTTAAAATTAGACGAAACGGGATATATTGTTAATGAATGCGGAAGTACAAAAACAAATGTTCCTGGGGTGTTTGTTGCCGGTGATGCCGCTGATCATGTTTACAGACAAGCAATTACTGCAGCCGGAACAGGATGTATGGCAGCACTGGATGCTGAGCGTTATTTAGCTTCTAAAGAGTAAAGTTAATCTGAAATTTATAAACAAAGAATCCAGCATATAGCTGGATTTTTTTTATGAAGATAGTATCACTATTTTTCTTTTTTATACAAAGTAGCATTATTGGTAAATTGCACCATTTCAATTTTAGGTTGACCGTATAATTCAATTTCTGCTTTTCCTGATGCTGAAATGGTAATTTGGTCAATAACATTGACACGAGTTTTAACATATCCTTCAACTGTAAGATCCAGTTGTTTTAAGGTAAGATTATCAGAAGTTAAAGAAGCACTGTTGTCAAGTCTTATTTTTGCTTGTGCTGCATCTCCTTCTATTTCAGCTTCACTATTTTCATACATGTCTAATTTGAATTCCGGAGAAGCAATTAAAGCTTTTAGTTCAGCATTGTTGCTTAATTCTAAGGTAGTGCTTTGTGCTTTAACATTAAGTTCTGCTTCGGATTTATCACTTAGGATAAGAGTGAAATAGGTAGAATTTACATTAAGGTAAGAACGGGATTTGCCGTAGTTTTTAACGGTTACGTTTTCACCTTGTAACTCATTTAGTGCGTTGATTACAGTTTCTCCTTTTGCAACAACCAGTTTCAGATCGTTAGTGTAATTGATTCGGATAGAAAATTTTTTGGCACTGATAACATGTTTCAAACTATATACTTTCAATGTGTTGCTTGCAACTGAAAAGTTAATGGCGTCATGAAGATTATCATCAGCTTCAATTTCAACGGAAGGTTTGTCACCTTTTACTAAATAGACTTCTAAGTTATCGTCTATTTCAATATTTTCGAAATTTTCTATTTCATTAATAGTATGTGTGACAATTTTTGAACCTTTTACTTTTTCTTTCTTTTGTGCCTGAGTTAAAAAAGTAACACTGAAAACTAATAGGGTAAGTACTGCTGATCTCTTCATTTTTGTTGGATTTGGTCAATCTATTACAAATACTGTTCCAAATGGAATCTTTGCAAACAAACCTACACAAAAAAGATCGGTGAACCAAAAATATGATATAATTTTTTGTATAAAAAAACATCGGTAAAAACCGATGTTTATACTTTGCTTTTGGTGAAACTTATTGCAGGCTGACACTGCCTCCCGAGCTTTTATCTGTCGTGATCCTTTTAGGTTGGCTCACATACGTGATGGAAGCACCGCTTGAGGCATCAGCTTTCAGGTTTTCAGTTGGATTTACATGAGTAGAGCTTCCGCTTGAAGCTTCGGAATCAACATTTTGAGCAACAAGGTTTTCAAGATTCATACTGCTTCCGCTGGAAGAATCCGTTTCAAGAGAAACTGTTTGTCCGTTTAGTTTCATAGTACTTCCGCTACTGCTCTCACAATCTATTTTTTGAGCTTCAACGGAAAAAGTAAGGCTGCTACCGCTGCTGGAATCAAAATCTACAGTTTTACAGTGAAAAGTATTTGCTGAAGTCACATTGGCTCCGCTAGACGATGATAATTCAGTAAGTTCAGGTAATGTGATATAAACTTTTTTGGCGGAGCTTTTACGGATATTAGCATCTGAATATACTTCCAAGTAGCCTTCTTTTACTTCTGTGAAAATATGATCCTGTAAGTTTTCGTCTGCTTCAATAGTTATGCTCTGATCCGGACTTTGTTTAACAATTACCTGTAAACCTGTTTTTGCTTTTATTGCAGTAAAAGGTTCTGTGATAGTTCTGTTTACAGTTACAACATTTCCGTTTCCGCTTACAGATTGGAAATTGGAATTGAACTTAGTGCACGAATTCATCAAGATCCCGATAAGTATCAGGATGATAACTTTTGTAAATTCTACAATGATTTTAAGCATGATTTTTATTTTATAGTTGTGGTGTGATGTTATTTGGTTTTAATGTTGATTTCATCTTTTTTAACGTTAATGTTCAACTCTTTATTATTGATCTTTAAGGAAACATTTTCGTTAATAGTATCTGTAATTTCGTCGAAATCAAAGTCATCTTCGTCAGAAGGACAATCCAGACAGACGATCTCGTCATCGGCTACCTGATAAATATACTCATCAGAGTTATGATGCAAATCAAAGATTTTATTGTCAGACCAATCAAAATCCTGAATGCTTTTATCAGGTTTAATATGTACGCCTTTAGGTAAATAGAGGTAAACATTTACTTCTTGATCCCGAAACTTGTTCTTGAAATCCGTTGTAAAATAGTTGTCTAAATTAATCTTATTTTTTTGAATTTCAAAATGATAGTTTATATTGTCAGAGCGATCCTTTGCATCTTTATGCGATTTACCGGTTGCTGATTTTTCAATTTGTATGTAAGGTTGGTCAGTTTCAGAAATCAGGAAATGTACTCTAACCTTTGTTGAAAAAATGATCTCATTATTGTTGGCATCATGAGTATATTTAGCTCTTTCATGTTCGTAGACGCTTTTTGTGAAATAATCGTCATAGCTCATTTTTACATATAAGGTGTCCTGAGGTTCTAAAAAGAATTCTTCTTTTTGAACTGATTTACCGTCATAACCGATGGCAGTAGCCTGTTTTAAGCCGAAATAAACGACTCCAATAATTGAAAGCAACCATACAGCTAAAAGCGTATATTTAAAATAGTTACCGATCGGCTTCATATTGGTTACCAAAAGTTTTAAACCTAGCAGGAGTAAAGCCAAGAAAGGAATACCCACACTAAATAGTAATAAGATACCTTGGATCCAGAGCGGTACTTCAAAATCAAAAGGTGTTTCTATATGGTTGAAAATAAAGGTGTCTGGCATTGATGAAGTGAAAATCATAACCACAGAACCAATGATCACACCAAGTAAGGTCATTGAAGCAAAAAGAATAATAAAGGCTCCGATGAATTTGGCCAGAAATTTAAAAATAGCCATAAAAACATCACCTAAAGTCTTTCCAATCTGGTTGGCTCCCGATTTTGCAGTATTGGTGATCTTTTCAGAATCCAGATTATTGATTTTATCTGAAATCTCACCAATACCTTCCTTTACCTTTTTTTCGATATTAGAGATATTAATAGGTTCGCCTCTCATTTCTAATTTCTGTGCTGTAGTAACAGCTTCCGGTATTAAGATCCATAATACTAAATAGATCAATACGGATGTACCGAAACTGATAAACGGAGAAATTATGAACAAGATACGCACCCAAAGCGGATCAATACCAAAATAATGTCCGAACCCGGCAGCTACACCTCCTAAAATAGAGTTGTCACGGTCTCTGTACAATCTTCTGGTACGAGATGTAGATTTGGAATATGTTGTTGATTTCTGATTGTAGCTTGGTTCTTCGTCGATTAAATAATCTTCCGGTTGTCCCATAATAGCAATTACCTCTTCAACTTCAGTGATGCCTACCACTTGTTTTTCACTTTTTAGGCGTTCTTGAAAAAGTTCGGCAATACGGCTCTCTATATCGTTAATGATCTCATCTCTGCCTTCCGGCGAAAGAGAACGCTTAACGGCGTCAAAATAGCGAGTTAGTGTTTGATAGGCATTCTCATCTATATGAAAGAAAAAACCGCCTAAATTTATGCTGATTGTTTTGTTCATGACTTTTTAGTTTTGACTGTTTCCAGTGATGATGTTTACGGCATCTGATAGTTCGACCCAAGTGTTGTTTAGTTCTTTTAAAAATTCTTTTCCTTCATCGGTAAGCCCGTAGTATTTTCTCGGAGGCCCCGATGTTGATTCTTCCCAACGATAGCTAAGAAGCCCATCGTTTTTTAACCTTGTTAATAAAGGGTAAACGGTACCCTCCACAACAAGGAGCTTTGCTTCTTTAAGGGTTTCCAGAATTTCTGAAGTATAAGCATCTTTTTCTTTTAAAACAGATAAGATACAAAATTCTAGAATTCCTTTGCGCATCTGTGCCTTAGTGTTCTCGATGTTCATGATTTTTTAAGGTTTTTAACTGAAACCCACAGCATTTTTTTGTGGATATCAGCATGCATTAAACTGTTCATTTTTTTGATTGATTTGATTGATGATTGAAACGTTTACTTAATAAATTTTATAGTTAATGGATAAGAAACTTCTTGTCCGTTTGCCGCTTTATAAGCAGCATAAATGATTAGAATGAATTCAAATATTTTGATTATGGCAGTTAATAATATTGCAACTAACCCCAGTATAATTAATCCTGATATATTTTGGCTGCTAATTAAATTATTGATCTCAATGTGATGTTCGTTAAAATCAACAGTTTTAAGTAAATTGTATAACCAAAAGACAGCTGTAGGTATTGCAATTAAAACAAAGATTAAAGAATACAGCAGAATACTTAATTGAAAATTTAAAGCTTGTTTACCATGTTTATCTACAAATTGAGATTCTTGTCTTTTAGAGGACCATATTAATAAAGGAAATATAAAATTTCCGAAAGGAATACAATATTGGCTCAGTAAGCTTAATTGTAAAAGAGTGGATGTGTTTTTTTCGTTTGAAGTTGCCATTTTACTATAACTAATAATTTCTTATACAAAGATAAGTCTAAAAGAAGGTATTATGTTACGCATAGTACCTTAAATTAACAAAAATTTAACAAATATAAAAATATTATGAACGCATAGTATTTTTTGTATTTTTACAAAAAATAAAATCAAAAATGAAATTCACACCTTCTAAATTAAACGCTTTTATGTTTTTTAAACTACCTTCAGCTTATTGGAGCGGAGTAAGAGTAAAAGCAATCCAACCGGAGCAATGTAGTGTAACGGTGAAGTATAAATGGTTCAATCAAAATCCGTTTCGTTCAATGTATTTCGCAGTACAGGCAATGGCCGCTGAATTCACTACCGGAGCTTTAGTAATGTATCAGATTCAGAAAAGCGGCAAAAGTATTTCTATGCTTGTAGCGCAAAACAAAGCACTATTTACTAAGAAAGCGACAGGCAGAATCACATTTACTTGTACTGAAGGAAATAGAATAAAAGAAACCATAGAAAAAGCAATAGCAACTAAAGAAGGACAAACGGTTTGGCTAACCTCAAAAGGTGTGAATGAAAAAGGAGAACAGGTTTCTGAAATGCAGTTTGAATGGACCATTAAGGTTAGAAACTGATTTCACACGCTAATTTGGACCGGATGCTTGATCTGTTAACAAAAGTTAATTTCCGTCTGAAAGCCTATTTTGTTTGTAAATTTGTAGTAACCAAAAAACTACAAAAAATTCAATTGTAGTTTGTAAAGACTGAAAACATGAAAGTGTTAATTACAGGAGCTACTGGCTTAATAGGAAGTGAATTGGTAAAATTACTACTGCAGAGAGGGGTAAAAGTCAATTATTTAACCTCCAGTAAATCAAAACTGATTAAAGAAGAAAATTATCAAGGTTTTTACTGGAATCCGGATAAAGGTGAAATTGACTTAGATGCCTTTGAAGAAGTAGAATGTCTTATCAATTTAGCAGGAGCCACTGTATCTAAAAAATGGACACCGGCATACAAACAGGAAATCATTGAGAGTCGTGTGTTATCAACACGCTTGCTCTATCAGTCACTTTTAAAAGACTCTTTTGATATAAAACAGATTATTTCTGCTTCTGCAATCGGAGTTTATCCTAGCAGTGAAACGACTATTTATACAGAAGAATCCAACCAGATTGATAACAGTTTTTTGGGATGTGTAGTAGCAAAATGGGAGGATGAGGTAAAAAACTTTGCTAAATTAGGCATAAGAGTCAGTTTTGTTAGAATCGGATTGGTACTAGCACCTGACGGAGGAGCTTTAACAGAAATGCTTAAGCCGATTAAATTAGGATTAGGCGCAACATTCGGATCGGGAAAACAATATCAATCATGGATACATATAAAAGATTTGGCTCGCATATTCTCTTTTATAATGGATAATGAACTGGAGGGAATTTATAATGGTGTATCCCCTTATCCGGTAACGAATGAAGTGTTGGTTAAATCCATAGCGCAAACATTAGACAAACCGCTTTTTTTACCGGGGATTCCTAAAATGGCCATGAAGTTGCTTTTAGGGGAAATGCACGAACTATTGTATTCAAGTCAGCACGTAAGTGCCCGTAAGATATTAGACGAGGGATTCCAATTCAAATATTCTAATTTAGATAAAGCATTACAAGATATATTACAATAAAAAATCCCGAGAAATCGGGATTTTTTTATCATATAGCAAAGGCTTTATTTTTTATGAGCTTTTACTGTAACTTCAAGTTCAATATCGTCATCGACAAATTTATCTTTCAGATCGTCAAAAATAGATTTAGAAGCATAATTAACACCCCAAAGTGTTCTGTTGATCTTAAAAGGATCAGAGTGTAAAGTTACGTCAGAATCATTGATAGTGATTTCAGCAGGGAACTCAACAGGTTTAGAGATTCCTTTCATGGTTAAGATCCCTTTTACAAAATAAGCTCCGTTAGCCTCTTCAGTGCTAAGTATTTTAAAATGACTGTCAGGATATTTTGCAGTATTGAAGAAGTGATCCTCAGTTTCTTTATCACCTAAACCTTTTAAGTGTGTTTCCAGTTTCATTTTGTCGTCACCTTCCAGATCCGTAACATTGATAGAAGTCATGTCAATACTGAAATTACCACTTTCTATTTTGCCGTCAGTAATGGTAAATCCGCCATCCTTCAATGAAATAGTTCCGGTATGCTTTCCGGTTGGTTTAGATCCGGTCCAGTTAATAACTGATGCAGCAGCATCTATTTTATAATTACCAAGGCTATCAACAGCTTCTTCAACGGTAACCGTTTCACTAGGCATTTCTGCTTTCTCTTCTTTTTTGCAGCTATTCAGACCAATGAAAGCTACTAAAGACAAACTTAAAAGGATTTTTTTCATAATTTATATAGTTTTTAGAATTAGTTTCTCTCAAAAATACTAAAATTCTTTTAAATTTAGAATGTGTTTAAATAAAAAGCTGTCAATTTGACATTTTTAATGAATTGGCAATACATTTGCTACTCACAATAAAAAGTTTAAAATAATATACAGAGATATGAATCAAGAAGGTACTGAAAATGTTGAAAAAGATGCCATCCGAAACGAAGACACAAACGATCAATCGGATAATCAGGAAATTCAAGACCCTCAAATGACTGCTGAGGAAAAATTAGAGGAAGATCTGGCAAAAGAAAAAGATAAATTTTTACGCTTATTTGCTGAATTTGAGAACTATAAAAAGAGAACCGGTAAGGAACGAATAGATTTGTTTAAAACGGCTAATCAGGAAGTTTTACAAGCTATGTTACCTGTTTTAGATGATTTTGACAGAGCTTGGGCTCAGATATCGAATTCAGAAGATGAGGCTTTGATAAAAGGTGTGGAATTGATTCATGAAAAGTTAAAAAATACGTTGGCATCTAAAGGTTTAGAACTGGTAGATATTAAAACGGGTGATGATTTTAATGCTGATTTCGCAGAAGCAATAACTCAAATTCCGGCTCCTTCTGATGATTTAAAAGGGAAGGTAGTAGATGTAGTGGAAAAAGGATATAAGTTAGGAGACAAAATTATTCGTTTTCCAAAAGTAGTGATCGGAATGTAAATTAACAGGACTTGAGAGTTAAAAGCTTAAGACTTGATTATTAAGGTTAGTAAAAATGAAAAAGGACTATTACGAAATATTAGAGATCAGCAAAACTTCTACAGTAGAAGAAATTAAAAAAGCCTACAGAAAAAAAGCCATTCAGTATCATCCGGATAAAAACCCGGGTGACAAAGAGGCGGAAGAAAATTTTAAATTGGCAGCAGAAGCTTATGAGATATTGAGTGATCCTGACAAAAAAGCACGTTACGACCAGTATGGTCATGCCGCATTTGACGGTGCAGGAGATTTTGGCGGAGGACACATGAATATGGATGATATCTTCAGCCAGTTCGGAGATATTTTTGGAAGTGCTTTTGGTGGCGGTTTCTCGGGATTCGGTGGCGGATTTTCCGGAGGTGGTCAACGCCGTGTAAAGGGAAGTAACTTGAGAATCAAAGTGAAATTAACACTTGAAGAAATTGTTAACGGAGTTGAGAAAAAAGTAAAAGTAAAACGAAAAGTTCAGGCCAAAGGAGTAACGTATAAAACCTGTCCTACCTGTCATGGTTCCGGACAGATAACTAAAATAGCAAATACGATTTTAGGAAGAATGCAAACTGCTACAACATGTACGACTTGCCAGGGTTCCGGTCAGATATTAGACCAAAAACCATCAGGTGCTGATGCATACGGTATGGTAATGGAAGACGATACGGTTTCTATAAAAATTCCGGCAGGTGTGGTAGACGGAATGCAGTTAAAAGTTTCCGGAAAAGGAAATGAAGCACCGGGAAGTAATAGTATTCCGGGAGATTTGATTGTTGCGATAGAAGAACAAGAACATGAATTTTTAAAACGTGAAGGAGAAAATCTTCATTATGATCTGTATATCAGCTATCCGGAAGCTGCTTTAGGTGCTTCTAAGGAAATTGAAACAGTCGGAGGTCGTGTACGAATTAAACTGGAAGACGGTATTCAATCCGGAAAAATCTTAAGATTGAAGGGAAAAGGAGTGCCTAGCTTAAACGGATACGGCAACGGAGATTTACTTGTCCATGTCAATGTCTGGACTCCGAAATCATTAAACAAAGAACAAAAAGAGTTTTTTGAAAAAATGTTAAGCGACGAAAACTTTAAACCAAAGCCTGAAAAATCAGACAAATCTTTTTTTGAAAAAGTAAAAGATATGTTTTCATAATTAAATAAAAATATATACATTTGAACCTCACTTTATTATAAAGTGAATTTTCTTTTTCATAGCAATTTTTCCCATCCTGCCTAAAAATAGGATGGGTTTTTTTGTAACAATTCTTTACAAAACATTACTAACAGTAAAAAACTAAAATACTGTAATGAACAATATTCTTGACGTTCAAAATGTAGTGAAACAATATGGTGATTTTACAGCCTTGAATAATGTTTCGCTTCAAGTCCCTAAAGGAAGTATTTATGGATTATTAGGACCTAACGGGGCTGGAAAAACTTCATTGATCCGAATCATTAATCAAATAACGATCCCGGATAGCGGAACTGTTCTGCTGGATGGAGAAAAGCTAAATTTGGAACATATTCAACATATTGGATATTTGCCGGAAGAGAGAGGGTTGTACAAAACCATGAAAGTCGGTGAACAATGTTTGTATTTAGCACAGTTAAAAGGATTGTCAAAAGAAGAAGCACAGAAACAGCTAAAATATTGGTTCGAAAAATTTGAAATAGAAGACTGGTGGAATAAAAAGATCCAGGAATTATCAAAAGGGATGGCACAGAAGATACAGTTTGTTGTAACGGTATTGCACCAACCCAAGCTATTGATCTTAGACGAACCTTTTTCAGGATTTGATCCCGTTAATGCTAATTTAATTAAAGACGAGATCATAGAATTGAATAAAAAAGGAACTTCCGTTATTTTTTCAACCCACCGAATGGAAAGTGTGGAAGAAATGTGTGATCATATTGCTTTAATAAATAAATCAAATAAACTGCTGGAAGGGAAATTAACGGATGTTAAACGCCAGTTCAGAAGCAACACGTTTCAGGTCGGTATTTTGACTAATAATGTTGAAGGTTTAATGTATCAGTTGACTCAAAAGTTTACAGTGGGGCAAACGGATTTTAAATCTTTAGACAATGATCTGAAACTGGAAGTGCAGTTAGGCGAACATAAATCAAATGAGTTGTTGGAAATTTTAACTGCTTTCGGGCAGGTTACTCATTTTGTAGAAAAGATTCCAAGTGTTAACGATATATTTATTCAAACCGTAAGCAGCAAATAATGAAAAAATTATTCCTTATTATAAAAAGAGAATTTGTCGCAAAAGTGCGCAATAAATCATTTATTGTAATGACTTTTTTAAGTCCGCTTTTATTTGTTGGAATGGGAGTCTTAATAGGCGTTTTGGCTTCAATGAATAAAGATTCGGTGACAAAAATTGCGATTCATGACGAAGCCGGTTACCTAAAAGGGGATTTTAAAAGTGATAAATTTACTGCCTATACTGATTTGTCGGCGATGCCATTTGAAACAGCTAAAGATACAGCAAGTAAAAGCTATGAAGGACTATTGTATATTCCTAAGGTGGATTCTATTCAGCAATTAAAAGACAAAGTAGAATACATATCAGAAGATAGCCCGAGTATTGAATTTATATCAAATGTGGAAACTGTTGTAGATTCAGCATTAACATCAGATAAATTAAAGAAGTTGGGATTTGATGCCGATAAAATTGAAGAAGCAAAAGCAAATTCAACTTTGAAATTATCAAAATTCTCCGGAGAAGAAAGTTTAAAAGGATTGAATGAGATCAAGATAGCTATCGGAGGTGTGATGGGATATCTGATTATGATGTTTATTATCATTTACGGAAATTTTGTTATGCGAAGTGTTATTGAAGAAAAGACCAATCGTATTATTGAGATTATCATTTCTTCTGTAAAACCATTCCAATTGATGATGGGTAAGATCATCGGGAATTCCTTAGCCGGAATCTTGCAATTTTTAATATGGGTGGTAGTCGGACTTATTTTGGCTTTTGTGGCTAAAAACTTTTTAGGCTTGGAATTAGGATCAGGTTCTGTTGACCCGGCGGCAGTAGAAATGGCTAAACAATCAGCAGATTTGTCTAAAATGCAATTGTATTTTAACGAAATCATGAATTTGCCTTTAGGGTTAATGATCGTTTCGTTTATAATTTATTTCATAGGCGGTTATTTCTTATACAGCTCCTTGTACGCTGCTATCGGAGCGGCTGTAGATTCTGAGACCGATTCGCAACAATTTTTATTACCTATCGTCATGCCGTTAATGTTAGGGGTTTATATTGGTTTCTTTACAGTTATTAATGATCCTCATGGTACAGTTGCAACGGTATTCTCCTTGATTCCGTTTACTTCGCCTATCGTAATGCTGATGCGTATTCCGTTTGGAGTACCGCCTTGGCAAATTATTTTGTCAATGGTATTATTATTTGCTACCTTTACTTTAGTAGTGTGGTTTGCGTCTAAGATTTACAGAGTAGGAATATTGATGTACGGCAAACGTCCGACCTGGAAAGAATTGTATAAATGGCTGAAATATTAATATGCGAAAGCAAATAATTGACTTTCTTTCATTCAAATTGATCGATACGGATAAAGTTGATTTTACCGTATGGAATCTATTGTTGTTAATTTTTGCACTTGTTTTTACAACCTATGCCCTGCGATTCATTCGGAATTTAATAACAAGAAGGTTACCGTTAGAAGATAAGAACAAGTTTGTCAGTGTCTTTCAATTCATTAAATATATAGCCTATATTATAGCAGTAATGTTTACACTACATTCTTCGGGGTAAACATTAATGTGTTTTTAACAGCTTCAGCTGCCGTTTTTGTTGGGA
Source organism: Flavobacterium sediminis (assembly GCF_003148385.1). Lineage (NCBI taxonomy): Bacteria > Pseudomonadati > Bacteroidota > Flavobacteriia > Flavobacteriales > Flavobacteriaceae > Flavobacterium > Flavobacterium sediminis. The sequence continues at coordinate 2,429,094 of NZ_CP029463.1, forward strand.
TAGGTTTTGCGTTGCAAACTTTTTTTCAGGATATTATTTCCGGAATTTTAATGATTTTAGACCAATCGTTACACGTAGGAGATATTATTGAAGTTGATGGTAAAGTAGGTCAGGTTACCGAAATTAAATTACGAAGTACCCGTATGAAGACCCGTAACGATCGCATCATGATCATTCCTAACAATAAGTTTATGACTGATCCGTTGTTCAATTGGACACAAAATTCTAAGATCAATCGCGAGCAGGTTTCTGTAGGTGTGGCTTACGGGAGTGATGTCAATTTGGTTAAAAAAATATTGGAGCAATGTGTAGAAGGAGTAAACGGAGTGGTGACAACTAAATCTATTTTAGTGCTTTTTGAAGACTTTGGCGATTCATCACTTAACTTTTCAGTGTATTTTTACGTACAAAATGGTATGGAAAGCCCTATCATTCAAAGTGAAATTCGTTTTAAGATCGACGAAGCGTTCCGAAGAAATAAAATTGAAATACCTTTCCCGCAACGAGATATTCATATCATTAATTAAATTTTCAGAGCAATCATTTAGCCCGGAAAGTTTCAGTAGCTTATATAAGGTAGGATTTACATTCTCTTACTTTTTTACTAACTTTATCCCCGTTGAGTAAAGTCTAAAAAAATAATAAATGCCTAAAATATTAGTAATAGAAGACGAAGCCGCAATTCGTCGTGTGTTAAGTAAGATTCTTTCTGAAGAAAGTGATACTTATGAAGTGGAAGAAGCAGAAGATGGCTTACAAGGTGTCGAAAAGATCAAAAACGAAGATTACGATTTAGTGCTTTGTGATATAAAAATGCCGAAGATGGATGGGGTTGAAGTACTGGAAGCTGTAAAAAAAATAAAACCCGAAACTCCTATGGTCATGATTTCCGGGCATGGAGATCTGGAAACAGCAGTGAACACTATGCGTTTAGGAGCATTTGATTATATTTCAAAACCACCGGATCTGAACCGTTTACTCAATACCGTACGCAACGCATTAGATAAGAAACAACTGGTAGTTGAAAATAAAATTCTAAAGAAGAAAGTTTCCAAGAATTATGAAATGATAGGGGATAGCGATGCTATCAATCAAATTAAAGAAATGATTGATAAAGTTGCTCCGACAGATGCCCGGGTTTTGATTACGGGACCTAACGGAACCGGAAAAGAATTAGTGGCACATCAGTTGCATGAAAAAAGTAACCGTTCGGCAAAGCCGATAGTTGAGGTAAATTGTGCTGCCATTCCGTCTGAGTTGATTGAAAGTGAATTGTTCGGGCACATAAAAGGAGCTTTTACATCTGCGGTAAAGGATCGGGCCGGAAAATTTGAAGCGGCTAACGGAGGTACTATCTTCTTGGATGAAATAGGAGATATGAGCTTGCCGGCACAGGCCAAAGTATTAAGAGCCCTACAGGAAAATCTGATCCAGAGAGTAGGGGCTGACAAAGATATTAAAGTTGATGTACGGGTAATTGCAGCAACGAATAAAGATCTGAAAAAAGAGATTGAGGAAGGACGTTTTCGGGAAGACTTATACCATCGTTTAGCTGTTATTTTAATTAAAGTTCCGGCACTGAATGATAGAAGGGAAGATATTCCGAAGCTTTTGGAACATTTTGCAGAGAAAATAGCAGGTGAACAAGGAACATTGGTTAAGTCTTTTTCAGATAAAGCGATTCAATTGCTACAGGAGTATGACTGGACAGGTAATATACGTGAATTACGAAACGTGGTGGAGCGATTGATTATTTTGGGAGGAAATGAAATTTCTGAACAAGATGTAAAATTATTCGCTTCCAAGTAAATTATAAGTACAATTCATCAGTAACAGAATAAATGCAACTCAAAAAGATAAATACAAATTTGCAAAAAGCTTTAGTAGAAAACGGTTTTACGGAAGCCAATGAATTGCAACAGGAAACTTTTTCACCGATAAAGAGCGGAACAGATTTAGTTATTCAAAGTCTGAAAGGAACGGGAAAGACAACAACATTAGTACTGAATATCATTCAAAAACTGAAAGAACCGGCAGAAGAATCGCCCCGTGCTTTGATCATGGTAGAGGATAAGCAGAAAGTACTGGAAATAGGTGAACTGTTTGAGAAGTTAAATAAGTACAATAAACTTCGTATTTTTAGTACCCATGATAAAACGGATATTGACGAAGATAAAAATGAGATTTCTGCCGGAATAGATGTTTTAATAGGTACACCTAACCGTTTGAACCAAATGTTTTCCGGAGCCGGATATAATGTCAATAAACTACAAATTATAGCATTTGACGATCTGGACAGTATGCTTAAAAGCCGATACGATTCAATTATATTAAGGTTGTTGTCAAGTATGGAAAAAGGGCAGCGATTGTTCTTTTGTTCACAGATCACAGAAAGAGTAGAAACAGTAGCTTTAAACGACGAAGAAAGAGAACCTCTATTTTATGAAATGGAATAAAAATGTAAGTTATGGAAGAAATTAAAATATTTTCAGGAAGCGAGATTGAAGCTTTAGCCGTAAAGCAACAATTAGAAGAAAGAGGAATAGAACCTATTGTGAAAAATGGGTATGAATCTGCCAGACTGGCCGGCTTCGGGAATACAGATGCAGCAGTTGAATTGTATGTTACAGAAGAAGAATATGAAAAAATAAAAGATATTCTTGACAAACTTTAAAAAGAAATTTTAAGACGACTTACAATCAAGGCAATCAGAAAACCGAAAATTCCGATTAAGGCAAAAGAATACTTTAAGCTGGTTGCTTCAGCGATAAAACCTATTACAGGTGGCCCGATTAAAAAACCTAAAAAACTGATACTGGAAACAATTGTCAGAGCAATTCCGGGAGCAACTTTCTCTGATCTTCCGGCAGCGTTGAACATGATCGGTACAACATTGGCTACGCCGAAACCGACTAACATAAATGCTAAAGTACAGCTGATTAAATGGGGAAGCAAAACAGCAATGTATAAACCTGTTGAAATAGCAATACCACTATAGATAAGTACTTTTTTAGAGCCGAATTTAACGACTAAATAATCGCTTAAGAATCTTCCGGATGCCATTGTGATCATAAAAGAAGTATAGCCTAATATAACTAAGTTTTCCGGAGCTTTTATGATCTCTTTAAAATAAACACCACTCCAGTCAAACATTATCCCTTCACTAGCCATACCACAAAAGCAAATGATTCCGAACCAGATTAAATTGGAATCAGAAATTTTAAAAAAGGAGGAGCTGTTTTTTGAAGCGCTATCCGTTTGGTCTTCTTTTTTAACTTTTTTTGATTTAACTAACCAAGAACCGTTAAAGAGAACGATCAATACTATAATTAAGAAGACCAAGATAAAATGAACAAATGGTCTTAAATGCAAAGAAATCATGAAAAGACCAAAAAGAGCACCGCTAAATCCTGCTAAACTCCAGGAACCGTGAAAACTTCCCATAATCGGTTTGTTTAACAGTTGTTGGGTGACAACTCCCTGAGTATTGACAGCAATATTGCAGAAGTTACCAAAGAAACCAAAGAAAAATAAACTGAGGGCTAAGCTGTAAACCGTGTCTGAAAATCCGGCGATAATTAAGAAAAAGGCATATAACAATAAACCGAAAATAGCGATCTTATTACTGCCATAGCGAGTTACCACCTTGCCGGAAAAGGGCATTGCCAGAATTTGTCCCACAGGAATTGCAAAAAGGAGTGATCCAAGATCTGCTTCGGATAAATTTAAAAAAGTTTTGATGTCAGGAATCCTGCTAGCCCAACTGGCAAAGCAAAAACCCATTCCGAAAAAGAAAAGAGCTGTAGCTAATAGTATTCTGTGCTGTGCCGATAAACCAAGATTTTTGAACCTTTTCTTAAACTTGGTTTTGGAAGCGATCAATTCTATAAAGCGATAATTGAATAAAGGCATATTTTACAACATTAGAATACTATAAAAATAGTAAGTTAAACAATAGGTTGGTAATACTATTTTATACAAAAGCAATAAAAAAACAGACCATTAAAAAAATGGTCTGTTGAATACGGACAGATAAATGACCGTATATTTTAATCTTGTAATTTAAATACTTTTTGAAGTAATTCAGTTGTTCTGGAGTCAATAGAGCTTCTGATCTCTTTTTCTTCTACAGCTATCATCGTAAAAACCCCTGATAAAGCCTTTTGAGTAACATAATCGTTCAGATCCGGATTAACTTTGGAAACAAAAGGTAAGCCGTTATATTTTGTAATGATCTTACTCCAAATAGCATCAGCACCTACTTTTCCTAATGATTCTTTTACCACCGGATTAAATTTAGCATACAGATCTGTTGTAGTTGTATTTTCTAAATAAGTGGTGGCGGCATTCTCTTCTCCCATTAAAATATCTTTAGCATCTGTTATAGACATGGAAGTAATAGCATTAGTGAAAATAGGAGTTGCTTCCTTTACAGCCTCTTCAGCAGCCCGGTTCAGCGATTTAATTCCTTCGTCAGCCAGGTCACTCATTCCCATTTTACGCAAAGTAGCATCTACTTTTTGTAACTCATCCGGAAGCAAAATTTTTACCGCTTCGTTTTTATAGAATCCGTCTACTGCGGTAAGTTTTGTCACTTGTTCAGAAACTCCTTTGTTTAAAGCTTCTTTAAGTGCAGCACTGATATCAGTATTGCTTAGAGAAATCCCGGAAGTGGAAGATGTAGTAGAAGTAGTTGAATTTAGTTTTTCTTCCGCTTTTTTTAATAAATCTTTAAACTGAGCGTTTGAAAATACAGGAAGTAGAACTAAAGCAAAAATAATTTTTTTCATCAGATACCATTTATGGTTAAACATTTTTTCAATTGTATAGCATGAAGTATGCCAATATTCATGAATTCATTAATAGATCAAAAATAATAAATTCTGTATACTAAGGTTCTTAGTAAGTTGTTAAAGTACGAATGAATGTAAAAAATGTTAAATATTGCTAAAATACTATATATTGTGGTGTTAAAATGAATTTTGTAAAAATATATAGATAAATTTTTAATAGTTTTATAAAACTAACACAAGAATAAATATAAAACGAACCAAATTAACTGTAAAAAATGAAAAATACGTTTAAGCAAATTACTCAAATTATACAAAACAGAACATTTGAACAACTGGAAAACATAACAATTGATAAACCCGAATATTTTAATTGGGCTTCCGAAATATTTGAAGACATTCATGTAAAAAATACGCCGGATAAAACAGCTTTGTTATGGACAGACGGGGAGGAAACAGTTTCTTATTCGTATCTTCAAATGAGTCAAAACTGTAATCAACTACTCAATTTTTTACGAAATAAAGGCGTTGAGCAGGGCGATATCATTTTAACACAGTTGATGTTGCAACCCATTAGCTGGGCTGCAACATTAGCAACTATTAAGGGAGGTTTGCAAATGATTCCTACAGCGACGATCATGGGAGTTCAGGATTTAGCCTATCGCTTTGAAAAAACATTACCTAAAGTCATTATTTCAGATATGAATAATGCCCACAAAACAGATGAAGCTGAAGCGGTTTCCGGATCTAAAATCTCGGTGAAGATTATTTGCGATGGTGTCAGAGAAGGATGGTATACTCTGGAAGATATTGAAAAAGAAAGTACAGTGGCCGAAGCTGTGGCTACCAAAGCGAATGATATTTTATTTATGTTCTTTACTTCCGGGACAACAGGTATGCCTAAAATTGTGTGCCACACTCATTTTTCATATCCGGTAGGGCATTTAACAACAACAACATGGATAGGGTTAACGGAAAACGATGTACATTATAATATTTCACAGCCGGGTTGGGCTAAATTTGCCTGGAGTAGCTTTTTTGCACCTTGGAATGTTGGCGCAGCGATCTTTGCATATCATACAAACAATCGTTTTGATGCCGCAACCACACTTGGACTGATTTCAAAGCATAAAATTACCACTTTATGTGCGCCGCCAACAGTTTTGCGTTTGTTTATTCAAGAGGATGTTAAGTCTTATCCTTTTTCATTAAGAGAATGTGTGGCAGCGGGCGAACCTTTAAATCCGGAAATCATAGAGGCATGGAAAGACGCAACCGGAGTTCTCATTCGAGATGGTTTCGGGCAAACTGAAAGTACCTGTATGGTTGCAAACTTACCGGGACAAAAGGTAAAATTCGGATCTATGGGAAAACCAACTTTTTTATACGATGTGGTCATAGCAGACAACGATGGTAATATTCTGCCGGATAACGAAGAAGGAAATATTTGTGTACGAATGGAACGAGGTGAAACAGCTAACGGAATTTTTAAAGGGTACCTTTTTGATAAAGAAAGAGAAGCAAAAGCCTTTCACAGTGGGTTGTATTATACCGGAGATAAGGCTTATCGGGATGCGGAAGGTTATATTTGGTTTATAGGTCGTGACGATGACGTAATTAAAGCGTCTGATTATCGTATCGGACCATTTGAAGTAGAGAGTGTTTTGCTGGAACATCATGCCGTAATAGAATCGGCAGTGGTAGGCTCACCACATCCTATTAAAGGGCATGAGGTAAAAGCATTTGTAGTTTTACATCAGGAACACGAACCTACGGAACATTTGGCAATTGACATTTTTACCTTTAGCAGAAGTTATCTGGCGCCATATAAAATGCCAAGGATCATTGAATTTGTTGCCGAGTTGCCTAAAACGATCAGCGGTAAGATACGACGTGTAGAACTCAGAGCATCAGAAGCAGAAAATAAGGCTAAACAATCCGGATCAGATAGCGAATTTTTCTATTCTAAATAACAAAATGAAATTATTATTGATAAAGCCTTAAAGCAAAGCTTTGTTTACGTTAAATATTTTACGAAAACGTAATAATTGATTACCTTGCAGACCCAAAATAACAAAAACTAAAAATGGAACAGGTACAACCTTATCAACCTAAAAATAAAGTAAGAATTGTTACGGCAGCGTCTTTGTTTGACGGACATGATGCAGCCATTAACATTATGCGTAGAATTATTCAGTCTACCGGATGCGAAGTGATTCACCTAGGACATGACAGAAGTGTGGAAGAAGTCGTGAATACTGCTATTCAGGAAGACGCGAATGCTATTGCAATGACTTCTTATCAAGGAGGACATACAGAATATTTAAAATATATGTTTGATTTGCTGAATGAAAAAGGAGCAAGTCATATTAAAATCTTTGCCGGTGGAGGCGGAGTGATCCTTCCTTCGGAAATCGAAGAATTACACGAATACGGAATAGAAAAGATCTATTCACCGGATGACGGTCGCGCCATGGGACTTCAGGGAATGATTAACGATTTGGTGCAACGAGCTGATTTTCCGGTAGGAGATCATTTGAACGGAGAGGTTAATCATTTGACAGAAAAAAACAGCAGAGCTATTGCGCGAGTGATCTCAGCAGCAGAGAACTTTCCGGAAATTGCGAAAGACACTTTAGATAAAATCCATCAGGAAAATAAAGAAACTACAATTCCGGTGTTAGGAATTACCGGTACCGGCGGCGCAGGTAAATCGTCATTGGTAGACGAACTGGTTCGTCGTTTTTTAATCGATTTTCCGAAAAAAACAATTGGATTAATTTCAGTAGACCCTTCAAAACGTAAAACAGGAGGAGCTTTGTTAGGGGATAGAATTCGTATGAATGCGATCAATAATCCAAGAGTCTATATGCGTTCTTTGGCTACGCGCCAGTCGAATTTAGCACTATCCAAATATGTGGCTGAAGCGATTCAGGTATTAAAAGCCGCTAAATACGATTTGATTATTCTGGAAACTTCAGGTATCGGTCAGAGTGATACGGAAATTTTAGATCATTCCGACGTTTCTTTATACGTCATGACTCCGGAATTCGGAGCAGCTACTCAATTGGAAAAAATTGATATGTTGGATTTTGCTGATTTAGTAGCCTTGAACAAGTTTGACAAGCGAGGTGCTTTAGATGCTATTCGTGATGTGAAAAAACAATACCAACGCAACCACAACCTTTGGGATAAAACACCGGACGATATGCCGGTTTTCGGAACGATTGCTTCGCAATTTAACGATCCGGGAATGAATTCGTTGTACAAGGCCATTATGGATAAAGTAGCGGAAAAAACAGGTGTTGATCTACAATCTACTTTTGCGATTACCAAAGAAATGAGTGAAAAAGTATTTGTAATTCCGCCGCATAGAACCCGCTATTTATCAGAAATTGCAGAAAACAACAGAAGTTATGATGAGCGTGCTTTGTCGCAAAAAGAAGTAGCGCAAAAATTATACGGAATTTTCAAAACGATTTGTAGTGTAGCTACCATTTCGAGCGAAAGTGAGAAATCTCTTTTGGAGAAAACCGGATTGAATCAAGAAGGGATTCTCAGCGTAGCTAATAATGGTAATAAAGAATTTTTAGACTTATTGTTTAAAGAATTCGACCGTGTAAAAATGAATTTAGATCCATACAATTGGGAAATCATCACAACATGGGATGAAAAAGTAAACAAATATAAAAATCCGGTTTATAGCTTTAAAGTTAGAGATAAAGTTATCGAAATTAAAACGCATAGTGAGTCACTTTCGCATACGCAGGTTCCTAAAATCGCTTTGCCTAAATATCAGGCTTGGGGCGATGTATTGCATTGGTGTTTACAGGAAAATGTGCCGGGAGAATTTCCGTTTACTGCAGGTTTGTATCCGTTCAAGCGGGAAGGAGAAGATCCGACTCGTATGTTTGCCGGTGAAGGCGGACCTGAAAGAACCAATCGACGTTTTCATTATGTAAGTTTAGGAATGCCGGCTAAGCGTTTATCAACCGCTTTTGACTCGGTTACTTTGTATGGGAATGATCCGGATTTACGTCCTGATATTTACGGGAAAATCGGTAATGCAGGAGTTTCGATCTGTTGTTTGGACGATGCTAAAAAATTATACTCAGGTTTTGATCTAAGTCATCCGGCAACTTCTGTTTCCATGACTATCAACGGTCCGGCACCTATGTTATTAGGCTTCTTTATGAATGCGGCTATTGATCAGAATTGTGAAAAATACATCAAAGAAAATGAATTAGAGCATTTGGTAGAAGAAAAACTGAAAGCGCTATATGATGATAAAGGGTTAAACCGACCTAAATACAATGGTGATTTACCGGAAGGTAATGATGGATTAGGATTACTGCTTTTAGGAGTAACAGGAGATCAGATTTTACCGACTGAGGTATATAATGAAATTAAGATAAAAACATTATCACAAGTACGTGGAACGGTTCAGGCGGATATTTTAAAAGAAGATCAGGCACAGAATACATGTATTTTTTCTACAGAATTTGCTTTGCGCTTAATGGGTGATGTTCAGGAATATTTTATCCGAAAAAATGTTCGTAATTTCTATTCGGTTTCTATCTCGGGATATCATATCGCAGAAGCAGGAGCAAATCCGATCACTCAATTAGCATTTACATTAGCTAATGGATTTACTTACGTTGAGTATTATCTAAGCAGAGGAATGGATATCAATGCGTTCGGGCCGAATTTATCATTCTTCTTCTCTAATGGTATTGATCCGGAATATGCAGTGATCGGACGTGTAGCCAGAAGAATCTGGGCTAAAGCTTTAAAAAATAAATACGGAGCAAATGAAAGAGCACAGATGTTGAAGTATCATATTCAAACTTCAGGTCGTTCGTTACATGCACAAGAAATTGATTTCAATGATATTCGTACCACTTTACAAGCGTTATATGCTATTTATGATAACTGTAATTCATTGCATACGAATGCGTATGATGAGGCTATTACAACGCCAACAGAAGAATCTGTGCGTAGAGCAATGGCGATCCAGTTGATCATCAATAAGGAATTAGGATTGGCTAAAAATGAAAACCCGATCCAAGGTTCGTTTATTATTGAAGAACTGACAGATTTAGTAGAAGAAGCTGTTTTAGCGGAATTTGACAGAATTACAGAACGCGGCGGTGTATTAGGAGCAATGGAAACGATGTATCAACGTTCGAAAATCCAGGAAGAATCCTTGTATTATGAAACCTTAAAACATACCGGAGAGTTCCCGATCATCGGAGTGAATACATTCTTAAGTTCAAAAGGTTCGCCAACTGTAATTCCTGCTGAAGTTATTCGTGCAACAGAAGAAGAGAAACAATTCCAGATTGCCACGTTGAACAATTTACAAAAAGCTAAAGTAACTGAAGTAAAAGCTCAGATTGAAGACATTCAGAGTGCAGCGATTCAAAATGAGAATATTTTTGAAAAATTGATGGAAGCCACTAAAGTCTGTTCGTTAGGACAAATTACGACTGCTTTATTTGAGGTAGGCGGGCAGTATAGACGCAATATGTAATGAGCACCCATAGCGGAAGCAATGAAAGAATAAAAGAGACACATCCTGAGTGGTATCGGGATGTGTCTCCTATGTATTATTTAATATTGGGCAGTTTTCCACCTCATGCGAAACGTTGGGATTATCCTTTTTATTATCCCAATAAAATAAACCGTTTCTGGAAGATCCTGGCAGAAATAGCAAAAGTTAACCTTACTGTTCCTATTGTTTCAGAAAAAGAAGCTGTTGAAGAGCGATTTTCTATTATGCAGAAACTGAATGCAGGAGTTCAGAACTTAGGAAAAACAATTCTTCGAAAAGGAACCAGTGCCTTAGATACAGCCATAGAAATAACTACATTTCAGGATATTCTGCTAATACTGAAAAAACATCCGGAATTGAAAAAAATAGTACTACCCGGATATTCATCTCAGAATAGTACAGCTAAAGCATTTTTAAAGTATATCAATCAAACAAAAGAGATTGAAATAATAGGTTTTATTCCTAAAACGCTAAACTCAGGTACCACTTTTAAGATCAGTGTATACGGGAGAATTATCGATTGTGTAGTCTTAAATTCGACTTCTACTGCCAGTCGTATCAGCTACGATGAAGTAAAAAAGCAATTTGAAAAAGAATTGGATTCGTAGTTCTCTTAAAATTTATGACGACATAATTTCAGCAAAAGAGGCTATACATAGTACTTAATAGTTATTATATTCTGTTATTCTTTGTTTTTTGTTAAAAATGATGGATGTAATTGATATTTTAAGAGCTGGCTATTAACCGAAAATTTTAACAAAATGTACAGAAAATCTATACCCGAGTGATGTTAACTTGTGTATATCTTTACAAGATTAATTTAAAAGAATAATGAAAAAATCGTTTTTATTTTTTACATCAGTTTTAGTTTTAACTGTTGTTACATTTTATTCTTGTGAAAATAATGTATCTGAAGAAGATAAGTATTCAGATCTTAGAACTGCTCTTAAGAGTATTGAAAACTCATCTCTTTCTAATATGTTAAGAGAATCTTATTCAGAAATTGAAAACAAAGATAACAGCTATGATTATTTAGGATTAGAGTTATATAACTCATTAGATAAAATTTCAGAGAAACTTGTAGAAGTTAAAGAATCATCTGGAAGTAAAGAGACTTTTGACTTATTTGTAGAAAATGAAATGAGTAAATATTCGTATACGGAATTTGATTTGAATGAAAAAGAAGAAATTATTTTAGAAAGCTATTTTAATAGTATTGTTGAAAATGATCGTCTTCAAAAGGCTTTAGAATATGAGCAATTTGTAATAGATAATTTTCAAGATCAAGAAGAAGTTAAGAATGTTTTAATTACTCTTTCTATCGTGAAGTATGAAGAGCAATTTATGAAAGTTAGAAATCCTGATTGTCCGGGGTTCAATTGTTGGGAAATGTGTGTTAATATTTGTATGGGAAACAAATATAAAGACAAAAATATTGTTGATTGGGTTTATTGGATAGCAACAAACCCTGCTGCAAATGTTATGTGGGATTACGCATCATGTAGTTGGGGGTGTTATTAATTTAGACAAAGTAAATTATGAAAACATTATTAAATAATAATAAATATTATATGAACTTAATAATATTTATTTTTTTACTGAGTGTTATTTCTTTTTTTTCAATTAATAACATTATAGCTTCTATATTCAAACACTTTTCTTTTTTTATTTTATTAGGTATATCATTTTATTTTTTTCCTTTTCAAATATTGAAGATAAAATATAAAGATAACAGGACAGTTGAGATTATATCTAAATTAATTTTTGCCTTTTCGGTTACTTTTATAGCTTTATATTCTATCATTAGTGTTGAACCTATAGAAATTTATGGAAAGATAATATCCATTGTGGCAGGCTTTTTTACTTTCTTCTTAATTTTTTATAAAAAACAGGTTGAAAAGGATATGTTAATATCTCATCTTATATTAAACTTTGTTTTATTAGGCGTACTTAAAATGTTCTATTTGTAAAATATACTTTGATTTATATAATAAAAGGCAACCTAAACAGGTTGCTTTTTTAGTTTATCCCACTCTTATTTTTGATGTTTTTTCAGGCGATATGTCCTATTAAAACAGAAGTAGCCGAACTAGCCACACTTTTCATATTGTGGTGCTCTGCAAACCAATATCGGGTATAACCTGATGTATCGGCTAGTTGTGCCGTTTCAACAGATTTTTGAAAGGTTTCAGTGATGGAGCTGCCTTCACAAACGTGAGCCAGATCTAAAAAGGAATAAGGTATCATGAGGCTTAGTTGTATCTTTTCATAAAGTAAACTTATAAAAAAGCCTGTAAAAATCCTTTTTTGTTATCACTCTTTTAACATTCCGATTAAAGGGAATAATGGGGAATAGCCTTAAAAAAATAACATTGACATATTTTTTTGTAATTTATTACAGGTATTATGGATTTAAAAATGTAATAATAATCATAATATTTTGATGAATATGTTTTTTTTACTAAATTGTTGCTTTAAAAATAAAAGCAAGCGCTAAGGAGTAGGCTGCTTTTATAAGAGGAAATTAGACCCAAATCATACCGTGTTTGTTTTCGGATTGAGTTGTAATACAAGTATGTTTTTGTATAGAGAGAACAAAAAGAGATAAGAAAACAATTTAAGAGACTTAAAATGCCATTGAATCTGATAAAAAAGAAGTTCGAATTATACGATCTTGCTCCTTTTTATATTTGTGTAACAAATAGTATAGGAGAGATTTTATATTCCAATAAAAAAGAAGTTGGGATCAATTCACAGGAAGGGGCTCTCAATGTATATAATTGTATTCAGTCACTTTTTCGGGAATCTTACCCGTTAATCAACAAGAAACTCAGAACAATCTTAAATTCTCAAAACACTATTTCTGAAGCTGTAGGGCTTTTGGAGAAGGATACTTTATTAAAAAATATTTTCAGTGTTAAACAAGTTGATGAAGAATTAATCGTATTCTTTTTTAAAACTCAAGAAGAGGAAAGTCAGAACAACTTGTCGGTGTTTTTAGATTCTTTAGTAAATGAAACAGTAGAGGGCGTTATTTGTTATACAATTACAGGTGAGATAGTCGTTTGGAATTTAGAAGCTGAAAAATTGTTCGGAATAAAGGGAAGTGAACTCATCGGGAAAAAAATAACTGAAGTTACGTTAGATATTCCTGTTTTAAGCGAAGACAACGCTTTGTCGGAAATTATAAAACTGAAACAAAGCGAAGCTGCAATTATCGAAAAAGAAATTAAGATAGGTGAGCGATATGTTAAGATCTCAGCCAAATTAATTCATGACAAAACTAATGAGGTCATCGGTGTCAGTAAGTGTTTTTCAGATGTGACACGGTATGTGACAGATAGCCAACTTTTACAAAAGCATGTCGAAAATTTACAGTATTTGAATGATATTTGGGAAAGTTTGTCTCAAAATCTTGATGTTCAGAATATTTTACAAATAGTAACGGATGTCACAACTAAATTTAGCGGAGCAGCTTACGGAGCTTTTTTTTATAACTCGCTAACTGAAGATGGTGAGGCAATGAAACTGTTTACTTTGTCTGGGCTAGGAGAGAAGATTTTATGAAGTTAGGAATGCCTAGAAATACCGATATTTTCAAAAAAACATTTAATAGTAAAGAAGGGTTTATTGCAAACGATGTTACAAAACACTATGATTTCGGAAAGAATTCACCTCATAATGGTTTGCCGAAAGGTCATCTGCCGGTAAGAAGCTATATGTCAATTCCCGTAGTCTCTATGACGGGAGAGAATATGGGAAGTTTATTATTCGGACATCCCGAACCAGGAAAATTTTCACAAGAACATATTAAAATGATGCAAAGTATAGCCAGTCAGGCAGCAGTTGCATTAGAGAACTCCAAATTATTAGAGAATGTAAGGACGTTGTCAGATAAAAAAGACCTGTTCATTACAGTTGTCGGACATGAACTTCGAAGTCCACTGACGACTATTAAAGGTTTTATACAAGTATTAAGCGAAGTCAATCAGGACAATGATCTATGTATATATATTGAAAAAGTACTGGAACAGGTAGAAGCCCTTAACCTTTTAGTGAGCGATCTTTTAGATATAGGACAAATTGAAGCCGGTAAGATATCCTTAGAGAAAAGCGAATTCTGCTTATCAGATTTAGTAAAAAACACGATAGAAACAGTATTATATGCTCAGAATACGCATGAAATCCTATTTGATAATAAGGGACCAATGATGGTCACAGCCGATAAAAGAAGAATTCAGCAAGTATTATATAATTTAATCTACAATGCCGTTAAGTACTCACCGGATGCAGATAAGGTGCTCGTTCAGATAAAAAGTGAAAAAGACGAAGTAATAGTCAAAATAATTGATTACGGAATAGGTATTTCGGAAAAACACATACACAATATCTTTGATAGATTTTACAGAGTTCCGTCAAAGAAAAATATTAGTGGTATAGGAATAGGTCTGTTTTTATGCAGTAAGATCATCAAAAAGCATGGAGGAACACTTTCTGTGAATAGTGTTTTAGATGAAGGTTCAGAATTTATATTTAAAATTCCCCAAAAAAACGTTTAGGTATGAAAATTTTTATTCTTGAAGATAATTTGGCAATTTCTCAATTAGTACTGTTGCTACTTAAACGCAAAGGTTATGATGCTCATGCATTTCATGATATAAACTCCTTGTTAAAAGCTTTAGACAGAACAACTCCTGATTTTTTTGTTCTGGACATGATGTTGCCGGATGGCAACGGAGCAGATCTGGCCAAAGAATTTAAAAGTCTCGAAGGTTTAAAGAATATTCCTATATTAATGATGTCTGCGAGTGTAGACAATATCGTTGAAAGCGGAGAGCTTCATAAAGTGGATTATATCTCGAAACCTTTTGATATCAACGATTTTGTAAACCGAATGGAGAAACTGTTCGAATGTTGATTCGGTTTTATCAGAAATAAAATAGTCCTGTTTAACATTTTTGTTTTTTCTAGTATTGACCTTTTGAGTAAATTTGGGATGCTGTTTTTAATACAAGTGAGCGATTTTTATTTTTTGGCACGACTATTGAAAACAACACATATAGAACCACAAAAAACAAAAAGGTTATGAAAAAAGTTATACTATTATTCGCATTAGCCGGAATGGCAATTTTACAGAGTTGTACAAAAGAAGAATATTATGTTCAGGACGATGGTTATGATAGTGATACTATCAGTGAAGTTTGGGAATATACCAATGTGGATTTTACTTCCACAAATAATTATACTGTAATTTTAGGTTTCCCCCAAGCAACATATACTTCCGATATGGTTTTGGTTTATCGTTTAGCAGCTTATGACGGAGGTGGAGTCGGAGATATCTGGAAACCGCTTCCTGAAACATATTTTTTTCCTGATGGAACTTTAGATTTTGGTTATTCAAATGATTTTAGCCAATATGATACGCAAATCGTATTATCCGGTTATGATTTACCAACATTAAATGATTCTTATAAGTATGACCAAATCTTTAGAGTGGTTGTTATTCCCGGATATTTTGGGAATAAGATGACTGCATCTGTAGATTTTTCAGATTACAATGCCGTCATAGAATATTATCATATAGATGACAGTAATGTCACAAAGATTCCCTTGAAATAAAAATAATATGAGCCTTGATTTTTCAAGGCTTTTTTATTGCCCTTTTCAAAATCCAATATGGCAGTTTCATTTCGTTTTTAGTATCTCATTGCAGAACAATACACTATCTTTGATTTAAAGTTGAAAATGAAAATGAAGTGGTCTGCCCTCAATAAAGGAATTTTAATCAGTTTTGTAATTAGTGCACTGGCAACAGCCCCAAGATTCATTCGTCTGAATAAAGATGATTTGCAATACCTGTTCAATCATTTTATGTACCTGTTCGTACTTACTTTAATGTATTGGATCCTCAGTCAGGCATTTGTTTACAAAAAAAAGAAAGTGATTCTCTATACTGCTATTTTTTTACTACTGTCCGGATTGATTTCTATTTTTTATCAACTGATTCTGGAAGCTTTTTTCGGGGACTTCAGAATACTGTATTCTGATTTTCCGTTGATCCGGGATCTGAATGAAAAAAAACAGCTATTGATGTTGTTCTTTAGGGGAATCCTCTTCAGTGCAATTATTTACTTTATAGTCTTTTATCTCAATTTATTATACGAAAAACAACATGCCTTAACAGAAATAGAGCAATTAAAGAAAGAAAAACTAGAAGCTCAGTTAGATTCTTTAAAGCAGCAGATCAGCCCTCATTTTTTATTCAATTCGCTGAGTACACTTCGTACAATGGTTACCGATGAGAGTTCAAAAGTCTATATCAATAAGTTATCTAATGTATATCGGTATTTACTGAGTTTGAGCGATTCTAATTTAACTTCGTTAAAAGAAGAGTTAGATTTTATTGAATCCTATTTGCATATTGTAAAAGAACGATTTGAAGAAGCAATAGAAGTTTCTGTCAATATTTCAGCAGAAGCGCTACAATTGCAGGTACCGCCTTTAGTATTACAGCTTTTGATCGAAAATGCCATTAAACACAATGTTATTTCTTTTGAGGATCCGTTAAAGATCGAAATTTTTGATAAAGAAAAAATGCTATTCGTTCGAAACAATTACCAACCTAAATCGTCGGTGGAAAAGAGTACCGGTAAAGGCCTGCAGAATATAAAGAAACGCTACGAATATCTTTCGGAACAAGAAATAGAGATAGCTGTAAAGGATGATTATTTCACTGTAAAACTCCCTTTGTTATGAAAGAGAAAACCTCTTCTTTAAGTTAAAGGATATGTAGGAGGAATTCAATATACTTTTATTATTTTGAATACATTATAAATATATTTTAATAAAATTATGGATTGTATTTCAGGTTTTCGGACGAATGTGGTGTTGTACACATCCTGATATCAAAAACGGAACCAATTAATACATTAAACGAAATAAGATGCTGACAGTTTTAATTATAGAAGACGAAATAAAAACGGCTCGGGAATTGAAGAAGAGTATTGAGCAGTCATTTGAAGAAGTTACGGTTTTAGATATGCTAGCTTCAATCAAAAGTACGGTTCGATGGTTAAAGGAGAATTCCCGTCCGGATATTATCTTTTCAGATATCCAACTAGCCGACGGGCTAAGTTTTGAGATCTTTAGGCAGGTCGAAGTACAAACACCTATAATTTTTTGTACAGCTTATGATGAATATGCTATTGAGGCTTTTAAAACCAATGGAATAGATTACCTGCTGAAACCTATTGATGACGATAAATTAAAGCAAAGTATTCAGAAATATCAAAACTTAAAGAAAGCGTTGGTTCCAACAGATCGTTTACCTAATTATACAACGATTCAAACCCTAGTGAATTCGGTATCTGAGAATCAGTATAAGAAAACCGTTCTGGTTCATTTTCAGGAAAAGATCATTCCGTTAGCAACAGAGCAGATCGCTTATATTCATTACGAATTAGGGAATGTTTACATCGTGACATTTGAGAAAAAAAGATATTTTATCAACCAGACTCTGGATGAATTTGAAACACTGTTGCATCCTGATCAGTTTTTTAGAGCTAACCGTCAGTTCATAGTGAATCGGACAGCAATACAATCGTTGGAGAATTATTTTTCCAGAAGAATGTTGCTTAAGTTACAACTACCCGTTTCTCAGGAAATTATAATCAGTAAGACCAAATCACCCCTATTGATAAAATGGATTGAAAAATTTTAATACACACCTTGTGCCGTTCAGTTTTTATTTTGTCACTTTCATAATGGAAGTTTAAAAGCCAAAAACAGGAAATGTTACTTTTGAGTAAGAAATTAAAAACAAGAATTATGAAAAAGTTGATCTATTCCTTAAAAAGGCTGACAATAATAACAGTGCTTTTTATGTCGGCTCAGGTGGTAGTTTCTTGTAGTGATGACGAAACTGATTCATCTGAAACATTACAGGAGCAAGATGTTGTTGAAATAATCGAAAATTCTTTAAAAGAAGATACCGGAGGATTGTCTAAAACCATTGAAGTAACCGTTTCATTGGCAGGCGAGCAGGGAGTCTATACAGAAACACCGGATATTAATTGCGGAGAAACATACAATCATAACTATTCATTTCAAAATGAAGTTAATAGCTATTCAGCAAATTACCAATTTGTATCGACTTATCAGATGAATTGTGCCGGGAACTCTGCTCCTGAAAATTTTTCATATCAGTTTACTAATACAGGAAACTATGATACGCCTAGAATGACTTCTGATGACAGTTCAAATGCCGATTGGAACTTAACAGGGTTAAATACTTTAGTAGATAATATATCTTTAAACGGTTCTTATGAGCGCAACGGTTCTCAGGTTTCTAAAGTGCGCTATAGGAATTCATTTACCAGTACGTTAACATATAGCATCTCTGATTTGCAAGTAAACAAAACATCTTATGAAATTCAGGCCGGTACAGCTTCTGTGCATTTTGTCGGAACAGTTTCAAACGGAAATCAATATACATACAATGGTTCTGTTACATTCAACGGTGACGGAACAGCAACATTAGTTATCAACGGAAATACTTATATTATTAATCTTTAACAACTAAAAAAATGAAAAAAGCAGTAGTATTGCTTGCCGTTTTCTTTGTAAGCTTCGGAGCTTTTGCACAAGAAAAAACTACAGAAGAGAAAGCAACAGAAATGACGGAAAGAATGAAAGAACAAATCGGGTTCAATGAAGAAACCGAAAAAAAAGTTCAGGAGATCAATTTAGATTTTGTAACTAAAACAGAAGAGATCAAAGAAAAGGATTCCGGTAGAATGACAAAGTTTAAGGAATTAAAAGCTTTAGGAGAAGAAAGAGAGACTCAACTGAAAGAAGTCTTGACTGAAGAAGAATTTGAAGCCTTTAAAGACCATAAGACAGAGAATAGAAAGGAAATGAAACAACGATTTAAAGCCAATAGGAGTAAATAGTTTTATAAGTTGATTAGAGTGCACCTCATATCGGATGAGGTGTTTTTCTTTTTTAATAAAGTCTGGAATGAAAATTATAATTAGTTTTTTGATCTTTTTCTGTATTGGGTTTCAAACGGCTAACTCTGATGCAATTATTGGACAATGGGAAAATCCGGACGGAACACGTAGAATAGAGATATTTAAAGGAGAAAAAGCGTATTTGGGAAAAGTAGTTTGGTTAAAAGTAAAAGAACCGAAAGCTAAACCCGGAGATATCGTATTGGACGATTTTCAATTTCAGGATAGTTACTGGAATGGGAAAATCACTTTGCCGGGGAAAGTCATATTTTTAATGCTGAATTGCGGTTGCAGTCTCGGGATCGGTTGGAAATTAAAGTGTTTTACCACAATATGAGTCGAAAGAAAGTTTGGAAGCGAATCCCATAACTTGTTTTTTTGGCAAAAAATGCTAAATTTGTGAGTAAAGCTTTAGGTATGAAAATACACTCTTTTTTAAAATACGGATTAATAATATCAGTTCTTTTGGCTATTTTCAGTTTTGCAACATATAAGAGCGATGCCATTGTTGGCAAATGGGAAAGTCCGGATAAAGACCGTAGAATAGAAGTGTATAAAAAAGACAATTTTTACTTTGGTAAGATCATTTGGCAGAAACCCGATAAATTCAGAGCTGAAGTAGGAGATATAGTAATTCGTGATATTGAATACCAGAATCCACACTGGGAAGGTAAAATTTGGGTACCTGAAATTAAATCCGATTTTACGGCTAATATTTCATTGCCTACACATAATGAACTTCGTGTTGAAGCAACTAACGGTTTTATAAAAAAAGTAAAAGTATGGAATAGGGTAAAGTAATTCTATCCGATATTTGTCCGTTGAAGCCTTTTTTTGTCCTTTTCATAGTGTAAAAAAATAAAAATAGCACATTCTTTTATTTCTTTGAAATAAAGTTTTGGCTATGAAAAAAATACTACTCTATATATTAAATGTCTTACCAATAATATGCGGAGCCCAAATTGCTTATCCTTCGGGTTCATTTGCTTCTGCAGGAAGTTCCTACTTGATTTCTAATACCACAGCAGCCCTTTCAGGGATCGATTTTGTACAAACAGGCACAGCCTATTCATGGGATTACAGTATATTACAAGCCAATACACAAGAAACAATTACCTGGGATGATCCTAATAATTCAGGATATAAAGCAACTTGGTGTTTGAGTAATGGATATGTGGTAAATTGTAATACTCAGTTTAATGCTCAGTTCAATTTGGCAAATCAACAGGTAGAAGGTATTCAGATACAAGGTTATGGCTTAACGAATGTTGTTAACCATTACGATAAGTCGGCTACAGGTTTAGCATGTAAAATGGTAGGAGCGTCACTAACGGTTAGTGGAATTACAGTGCCTTTTACTTTTGATTATACGATTCCGGATACGGTTTATAATTTCCCCATAGTCTATAACGATGCGTATACCAATCACAGTGAATTTGAAATTGATTTGAGTACTTTGGGGTTTCCGGTACAGTACGAATCTCAATTAGATAGAACAAATACTATAGAAGGTTGGGGAAGTTTAACAACACCTTACGGCATTTTTACAGATGTTTTAAAAATGAAAACGGTAGAAATAAGTAATGATACGATCATAACACAGACGGATACTATACCTATGCAACGAACTGTAATTACATACAAATGGTTTGATGCTAACTTCGGTATTCCGGTATTACAAGTAACCGGGGACGAAATCGCAGGAGTTTGGACACCGGCTTCGGTAACTTATATTGACAATCCGCAATGTCTGACCCCGGTAGCCTTATTTGCTTATTCGCCTTTGCTGAGTGATTACGATCCTGTAAGTCAACAGGCTTCAGTTTCTTTCATCAATACGAGTGCTAATTACGATTCGGTTCTTTGGGATTTTGGTGACGGAACTACCAGTACAGAGGTTAATCCTGCTCATACGTATGCTTGCCCCGGTATTAAACAGGTTACATTAACAGTGATTAATGAATTCTGCGATCCGGATGCTACAGATAGTATCACGATACCCTTAACAATAACCGATTCTCAAAATGCTTTTACTACGACTGTTACGGTTAGTTCAGGAACTTTGATTGCTGATAGAGATTTGGCAGGAACTACGTATCAATGGGTAGATTGTGGTAACGGAAATACAGAAATAACAGGAGAAACCAATCAAAGTTTTACGCCTGTTCAGGATGGAAATTATGCAGTAATACTTACTACTAACGGATGTCAGGATATATCTGATTGTGTTGCGTTTGCTGTTTTGGGAACGCAAAGTTTTAATGGTGAAACACAGGATTTAGTTATTTATCCTAATCCGGTTAAAGATAATTTTGAGATCAGAACAAATATTCCGGTCAAAAAAATTGCAATATATAACGCTTTAGGTATGTTGGTTGCAACCGAAAATAATTTGTCATCGCTCCCAAAAGGAGTATACGGGGTTGAAGTTTATCTGGCAGATCATTCGGTTGTATTCCGACAGCTTATTAAAAATTGATTTTATTCATTTTTAAGTAACCGATATGCACTTCGTCAGGAGGTTGATTACCGGGTATAATATTTAAAGTATATTCTTTTTTAAATTTATCAGAAAGAATTTCTTCAATGTCATAAATTTCATCAATAGCAACACCATATTGATCATCTATATGAGACACAGCGCCTTTAAAACTGAAATTTTGATAAAAATGAGTTTGTTTTGCTTTTTTAATGGCTTCACTTTTTGATGTAGCAACTATGAGAAGTTTGTGGTGAAATTCTTCAAATTGCCCCGGTTGATATCCTCCTAAATTAATAAAGAAAAGTTGATAGGTCTTTTCTTTAGCTTGTGCTTTCGGTATAACTTTAATAGAAAAATCTTCTACCTGAGTCACCTTTTGCCAGGCATCAATGTGAATCTGCTGTTCGGCTTCAGGCCAAAAAGTATACATATCAGGAATAAGATCTTGTAGTGTTGTACCTATTCCGAAAAAAATATCATGCTGTTCCGTTATACGCCCTTTTGGGGTACACCCTAGCATTATCATATATAAATTAGTAGAAATCATATATGCAAATATATTGATTTTTGAAATACCCTAAAAAAACAAGGGGCTGTATTAATGAAGTTGTAATTTTTTGTATATTTGCCATGAATTTTTAAAGGTATAATTAAAATAAAACACAACTTTATGTCGACATTTCGTTTTCAGACCTTAAAAGAAACGGCTAACAGAAAGCCTGTTTCTGTTGAAAATCTAGACAAAAAATCTGTAATTTTCGGCAGCAATGTTTTTAATGATAAAGCAATGCGCCAATATTTAACTCCGGAAGCTTATAAAGCGGTAAAGAGTGCTATCGTAAACGGAACCAAGATCGATAGAAACACGGCTGAGCATGTGGCAATGGGAATGAAAGAATGGGCTTTGTCAAAAGGAGTTACACATTACACACACTGGTTTCAGCCTTTAACCGGTGCTACAGCAGAAAAGCATGATGCTTTCTTTGAAACTTCATTTGATGGATCTGACCCTGTAGAAAAATTCGGGGGAGGTCAATTAGTACAGCAAGAACCGGATGCTTCTTCATTTCCTAACGGAGGTATTCGTAATACATTTGAAGCTCGTGGATATACAGCTTGGGATCCTACGTCTCCTGCTTTTATCTTCGGAACAACTTTGTGTATTCCTACGATCTTCGTTTCTTATACAGGAGAAGCATTAGATTATAAAACACCTTTGTTAAGAGCTTTGAATGCTGTTGATAATGCAGCAACGGCTGTAGCAAAATATTTTGATAAAAATGTTAAAAAGGTAACTCCGACTTTAGGTTGGGAACAAGAATATTTCTTAGTAGACAGGGCTTTAGCTGCAGCACGTCCTGATTTAACATTAACCGGACGTACTTTATTAGGACATACTTCTGCAAAAGGACAACAATTAGAAGACCATTATTTCGGTTCTATTCCGACTCGTGTTTTAAATTACATGAGGGATTTAGAAAATGAATGTATGTTACTGGGAATTCCGGTAAAAACACGTCACAATGAGGTAGCACCTAATCAGTTTGAATTGGCTCCTATTTTTGAGGAAACAAACTTAGCGGTTGACCACAACTCATTATTGATGGATGTAATGCAAAAAGTGGGTGAACGTCATGATTTTAAAGTATTGTTACATGAAAAACCTTTTAAAGGCGTAAACGGATCCGGTAAGCATAACAACTGGTCTATGGCTACTGATACCGGAATTAATTTATTAAGTCCGGGGAAAACACCTATGAGTAATTTACAGTTCTTAACTTTCTTCATAAATACCATTAAAGCTGTTAATGAATATGAAGAATTATTGAGAGCTTCTATCGCTTCAGCCAGTAATGATCACCGCTTGGGAGCAAATGAAGCACCACCTGCAATTATTTCAGTCTTTATCGGGCAACAGTTAACAGCTGTTTTAGAAGAATTAGAAGGAGTTTCTAACGGGAAATTATCTCCGAAAGAAAAAACAGATCTTAAATTAAACGTAGTAGGTAAAATTCCGGATGTATTATTAGATAATACAGATAGAAACAGAACGTCTCCATTTGCATTTACAGGAAATAAATTTGAGTTAAGAGCCGTTGGGTCATTAGCGAATTGTGCTAACCCGATGACGACTTTAAATTCAATTGTTGCTAAACAATTAACAGACTTCAAAAAAGAAGTTGATGCTTTAATCGATAAAAAAGGACTTAAGAAAGACGAAGCGATCTTCAACGTATTAAGAGAATATATCAAACAATCTCGCAACATTTTGTTTGAAGGAGACGGATATAGTGAAGCTTGGGAAAAAGAAGCTGCAAAACGCGGATTAAGTAATCATAAAACAACTCCGGAAGCTTTAAAAGCTAAAGTTTCTAAAAAAGCGATCACCTTGTTTGAAGAGTTGAGCATCATGAACCATGTTGAGGTAGAAGCGCGTTATGAGATCGAATTGGAAGAATACATCAAAAAAATTCAGATCGAAAGTCGTGTTTTAGGAGATATAGCTCGTAATCATGTTATTCCGACAGCGATTCGTTACCAAAACACATTGATTGAAAATGTTAAAGGATTAAAAGAAATCTTCGGAAAAGATTTTGAACAATATGCTAAAGAGCAAGTAGCTTTGGTTAAAGAGATTTCTGAACATATTGAAGCTATTAACTCTAAAGTAGATCAAATGACAGAAGAGCGTAAAAAAGCAAACAATCTTTCTTCTACTGAAGAAATGGCAAGTGCTTACTGCTTCTTAGTAAAACCATATTTTGAATTGATACGTTATCATGCCGATAAGCTAGAATTATTGGTAGATGATGAGATGTGGACTCTTGTAAAATACAGAGAGTTACTTTTCATCCGATAATTTCATATAAATCACAGTTAGTTTTGCCTGCACCTTTTAAAGGTGCAGGTTTTTTTATACTAAAAACTATTTTCAGACGTTATGGAAAGACAGTAAGATTAAAAGAATAAATTTAAAAACGAAGAGCAATACTTTTTGTATAGAACATTAATTTTAAAAGACTAAAGTTTTAAGATTAGCAAAAAAAGTTGTTACTTCGTAAAAAAAATAAAATGAACCGTATTTTTTATTTGTTATTTTTATTTTTTTCGTTCACAGCTTTTTCTCAAGATACTATTTCATTCTATTTTGAAACCGATAAATACGAATTATCTGCTACCGAAAAAATCAGATTGAGAGAGTGGATAATAAAGAATCGAAAATCAAAGATTTTATCGATCAGAGGTTATACAGACGAAGTGGGGACCAATCAGTACAATGATACACTATCACAAAAAAGAGTGAAATCCATTTATCGCTCTATTGTCGGAAAAATTAAAATCAGAGAAGACTTTAAGACTATCAGTTACGGAGAGAACTTTAAACAATCTGAAATTAAAGCTGAAAATCGCCGTGCCTCCATTTATTACCTCAAAGAAGAAGATCTGGATAAAGAACAGGAAGTATTAGGGTTGCCTCCGGTTACAATAGAAAAAGAAGAAGAAATTGTAGAAATTCCGGACGATGCTCCGCTTCATGTAAAAGTAGCGGCAGCAAAAGTGGGAGACAAAATTATTCTGAAAAATATTAACTTCTATCAGAATACGTTTCAAACTACACAAGAGTCACAAGCTGCTTTGTATGATCTGTTGTTTGTCTTACAAAATAACCCTAACCTTACCATTCAGATACAAGGACATATTTGCTGTGTAGATAGCGATAGAAGAAACTTGTCTTTAGAACGGGCAAAACAGGTTCGTCGTTTTTTAATGTATAAAGGAATCCCTATGCACCGGGTATCAGTAACTGGATATGGTGTGCGGTATCCTATTTATCCCATTCCGGAAGATAATGAAGAACAGGCGGCGGCCAACAGAAGAGTTGAAATAGAAATTTTAAGTAAGTAATATGAAATTCACAAAACTAATTATGTTTTTATTAATGGTTACATTGCCTTTTGTAAGTTGTAATGATAACTGTTCAGACGTAGATGCTCCGGATTCGGCATCTTTGTTTATTTCATGTATTGATGAGGTTTCTGGGGAGAATGTTTTTGAAAATGAAACTTTTTCAGGAGATCAGATCGTAGTGACCGATGAGGATGACGAATTAGTTTCATTTAGTTTTATTGAAACTAAAAACTTTATACATATTACTTTTCCGGCCGGTTTGGTAGAAGGTAAAATTATCACCGTTAAATTAGAAAATACTGAAACTTCAGATGTAAGAGAAATAGAAATTCATTTGGATGTTGTTTCCCAAGAAGAAGAATGTTACACGTTGTATAAAGTAGATAACGTGGTGTTTCCTAATAATGAAAGTGAATTAATCGATGGAATTTACGAAGTAAAAATTTAGAACATCTGACTTAAATTTTAATTTCTGAATTCTAAATTTAAAAACTATCTTTGCAGCACAACAAAAACTGGAGTTATTTCGGTAAAAAGAGAGATAATTTCTAACTAACAACACAACGTTTAATGAGCTCTGAAAATAGCAAACGCTACAATTTAAGAGGGGTTTCCGCTTCAAAGGAAGATGTTCACAATGCAATCAAAAACATTGACAAAGGATTGTTCCCCAAAGCTTTCTGTAAAATTATACCGGATTATCTAACCAATGATGATCAACACTGTATCATAATGCATGCCGATGGTGCCGGAACCAAATCGTCATTAGCTTATATGTATTGGAAAGAAACAGGAGATCTGTCTGTATGGAAAGGCATTGCTCAAGATGCTTTGATCATGAATATTGATGATTTACTTTGTGTGGGAGCAACCGATAATATTTTGTTGTCATCAACTATAGGACGAAACAAAAATCTAGTTCCCGGCGAAGTGATCTCGGCGATTATCAACGGAACAGAAGAATTAATTTCAGATCTAAAAGAACACGGGGTTACGATCCATTCTACAGGGGAGAAACTGCCGATGTGGGTGACTTAGTTCGTACTATTATTGTCGATTCAACGGTAACGGCTCGCATGAAACGAGAAAATGTTATTGATAACGCTAATATTCAAGCAGGTGATGTTATTGTAGGTTTGGCTTCATTCGGTCAAGCAACTTACGAAAAAGGATACAATGGCGGAATGGGAAGTAACGGATTAACGTCTGCTCGTCATGATGTTTTTGCTAAATATTTGGCCGAAAAATATCCGGAAAGTTTCGATGCTTCTGTGCCAAATGAACTAGTGTATTCCGGTCAAACCAAATTGACTGATGCTGTTGAAAATAGCCCAATTGACGCCGGTAAATTAGTGCTTTCTCCAACGAGAACTTACGCACCGGTTATCAAAAAGATTTTAGAAAAATACAATGCAAATGATATTCACGGAATGGTGCATTGTAGTGGGGGAGCACAAACAAAGGTTCTTCACTTTGTTGATAACGTTCACGTGATAAAAGATAATTTGTTTCCGGTTCCGCCGTTATTCAAATTGATACATGAGCAATCAAAAACCGATTGGAAAGAAATGTATCAGGTATTCAATTGCGGACATCGAATGGAACTTTACATTCCGGCTGAATTAGCAAATGATATTATTGAAATTTCAAGATCGTTCAATATTGAAGCACAGATCATTGGTAGAGTAGAGGTGTCAAATGAGAAAAAATTAACGATCACATCAGAATACGGAATATTTGAATATTAATAATAGTAGTTTTTTCAAGTTCAAGTTGTTTCCGTGTTACTATTAAATAAAACTAAAATAACTAAGACCTGAAATTTTAAACAACATATAACAACACAATGCAACACAACGTTTTAATTTTAGATTTCGGTTCGCAATACACGCAACTAATTGCGCGTAGAGTTAGGGAACTGAATATTTTTTGTGAAATTTATCCTTATAATAACCCGCCTGAAGATTTATCATCTTTTAAAGCAGTAATTCTGTCAGGAAGCCCTTTTTCAGTTCGTTCGGAAGAAGCGCCTCATCCGGATTTATCGGAGATCAGAGGTAAAAAGCCTTTGTTAGCGGTTTGTTATGGGGCTCAGTATTTAGCTCATTTTTCAGGAGGAGAAGTAGCTCCGTCCACTATTCGTGAATACGGAAGAGCAAATCTTTCCTTTATTAAGGAAAATGAAGCATTCTTTGAAAATGTTAGTTTAGGCAGTCAAGTGTGGATGAGCCATTCAGATACCATCAAACAATTACCGACTAACGGGGTTCGATTAGCAAGTACAAAAGATGTTGAAAATGCAGCTTATCGAATAGAAGGAGAAAGTACTTACGCAATCCAGTTCCATCCGGAAGTGTATCATTCAACTGACGGAAAGCAAATGTTAGAGAACTTTTTAGTGAAGATTGCAGGAGTAGAGCAAAGTTTCACAGCAAATGCTTTTGTAGAAGAGATTGTTGAGGAACTAAAACAAAAGATCGGTAACGATAAAGTAGTATTAGGATTGTCCGGTGGTGTAGACTCTACTGTTGCAGCTGTTTTATTGAATAAAGCTATCGGAGATAACTTATACTGTATTTTCGTAAACAACGGTTTGTTACGTAAAAATGAGTTCGAAAGTGTATTGCATCAGTATAAAGATATGGGCTTGAACGTAAAAGGAGTTGATGCTTCGGCACGCTTTTTGGATGCTTTAGCAGGGTTGGAAGATCCGGAAGCTAAACGCAAAGCGATTGGGCGTGTGTTTATTGAAGTATTTGATGATGAAGCACACTTGTTAAAAGATGTAAAATGGTTAGGACAGGGAACAATCTATCCTGACGTGATTGAATCAGTTTCAGTAAAAGGTCCTTCAGCTACAATTAAATCTCATCATAATGTGGGCGGATTACCTGATTTTATGAAATTACAGGTAGTTGAACCATTGCGAATGTTGTTTAAAGACGAAGTACGCCGGGTAGGAAAAACATTAGGCATAGATGATGAATTATTAGGAAGACATCCTTTTCCGGGACCCGGATTAGCCATTCGGATTTTAGGAGATATTACTCCGGAAAAAGTTAGTATATTGCAAGAAGTTGATGCTATTTTCATCAACGGATTAAAAGAACACGGTTTGTATAATAAAGTGTGGCAGGCCGGCGCTATTTTGCTTCCGGTAAATAGTGTGGGTGTAATGGGAGATGAACGTACTTATGAGAAAGTGGTGGCATTGCGCGCTGTCGAATCTACTGATGGTATGACTGCGGATTGGGTACACCTGCCTTACGAGTTCTTAATGAAAGTGTCCAACGAAATTATTAATAAAGTGAAAGGTGTAAATAGAGTAGTGTATGACATTAGCTCTAAACCGCCTGCAACTATTGAATGGGAATAAATTTTAAAACATGTTAATACGTAAAATTGCATTTTTGATGTTATTATCTTGTAGCGTAATGGTTGCAAGACAAGAACCTTATGTAAAGCATAGCATTGCAAAAGGAGAAACTGTTTATAGCATTGCCAGAAAATATAAAGTAACCCCTTATGATATCTATCAGCTTAATCCGGATGCCAAAGACGGAATCAAGGAAAATGCAATTTTATTAATACCGAGTAAATCTTCTGTAACGGTTACCAAAGAAGTAAAAACAGTTACTCCGGAAACAGAAACAAATGATAAGTCGGAAACAACTACACATATTGTAAAGACAAAGGAAACCTTGTATGGTTTGGCAAAACAATACGATGTTTCTGTGGCAGATCTGAAAGAATGGAATCCGGAGGTTGCACAGAACGGTTTAAAAGTAGGACAAGAGATCATCGTATCTAAAAATTACCAGCCGGATAATACAAACGATACCGTAGAGATTACAACCACAAAAAATACAACGGAGGTATTCACACATGTTGTAAAAACAAAAGAAACGTTATACGGTATTTCTAAGCAATATGATCTTTCTATTAGCGAATTAGAAGAACTTAATCCGCAGCTAAAAGAAAGCGGCTTACAAATAGGAGATACATTACAATTAAAAAAAGTAATTCAGGAGAAAAGTAACAATATAAATGGAAATGTTATTACCTCCAGTATTGGTGTTTTAGAGCGTTATTACATCGTTAAGCCGGAAGAGACTTTATTCAGTATTTCAAGAAAGTTAAGCGTTTCAGAAGAAGAATTATTGAAATTGAATCCGGAAGCGGTTGATGGCGTAAAAACAGGGATGAAACTGAAGCTGCCTAATACATTCGTTTCAAAGAGTAAACCACAGGCTGATCTGATCCAGACATTGGATTTTTCTACCCGAAAAGATCTGGTCTTATTGTTACCTTTTAATGTTACTAAAATTTATACTGATACTTCCAGAACCGTTCAGGAAAATATTAAAGAAAATAAATTCTTAAATCTTACATTGGATTTCTATTCAGGAGCTTTAATGGCTATAGATTCCGCTAAAGTAATGGGCTTACCGGTTCATGTAAAGATATTAGATGTAGAAAGTTCACGTTCCACTTCAAATATTGCCAAGATCATAGGAAGAAATGATTTTTCGGATGTAGATGCCGTAATAGGGCCATTTCAGAATTCTCATGTAGAAGCAACAGCCCAATTACTGTCACAATACAATACGCCGGTTATTTCCCCGCTTTCAAAAGAAGAAAGCAAACCTTTGCCTAATCTGTATAGTGTAGTACCGTTACAAGAAACAATGTACAAAGCTGTTTTCAACTATATGTATGCTAAGAATGGCAATGTATTAGCAGTGGTCAGTAAGAAAAAGAATAGTACCAAAGAGTATTTAGAACAACATTATAAAGATGTAAAATTTGCTTCATATAATGCAGAAGGAGCAATTGATTTAGAAAGTATCCGTACTAAATTAGTCAAAAGCCAAAAGAACTTCGTGATTCTGGAATCAGAGTTAGCAAGTCAGGTTTTGAATGTAACCAATGCGTTGGTAAAGTATAAGAAAGATTTTGACATACAGCTGGTAGTATTAGAGTTATACGATACACTGGATTATGATGAAATTCCGATGCAGAATCTGGTAGATCTTAACTTATTATTTCCTTCAAGCAGAAGAGAGATCGACACACCGGAAGGTTTGATCTATGAAGAAAAATACGAAAAAAAGTATGGGGTAAAACCAAATTCCAGAGCTAATGCAGGATTTGACATTACATTTGACACCCTATTACGCATTTGTCAACCGGAAAGCTTTGAAGAAACGGCTAAGCGATACAAATCAGAACAGATAGAAACAGCTTTTGATTACGAATCTCACAACGGCGTTATTGTGAACGATGCTGTTTATATTCAGTATTACAGTAGTGATTATACGATAAAGCCGGCATTATAATGCTTGCTGAGCCAAAAATAAAACTATAAAAAAAGTCCGATTTAATCGGACTTTTTTTAGTTTATAACGGAATAGAAATATTATTCAAATAAAACAGATCCTGAAATAGCAACTTCACTCCATGTTTTGCTAACACCGTCAGCACCTTTATGCAGATCATAACATGCTTTATTGATTGATTCAACAGCTGCTTGAGCACCAAAATCCTCTAAGTTAATAACACCGTCAACAGTAAATTTTTTGTTTTCAAATTTAGAAGTAACGTCAACAGATTGAGTAACACCATTTAGAGTTAATGTTAAAACTGTTTTTCCTTCTTTAAAGTTGATTACTCCACCGATTAATTCAGTATCTTTTAATACGCTGAAAAAGAATTGTTTTAATTTTTCGTCTCTTTCAGGGTTGTTTGTAAACACACTGCTTACCGGAATAGAGAAACTAGCTCCTTCCAATACAGTCTCAGGAGTTTCACCTTCTTTGGTATCTTTTAATGAAATCGCAGTAAAACTACCTCCTACAGCTACTTTATCAGTAGTCTTATAAGCGGTCCAGTTCACTTTTGTAGAGTCTGACACTATTTTTAAACTAACAACTTCCGGAGTAGCTTCCGTTGTTTCTTCAACAGGAGCTTCTGTTTTTTCTTCTTTTTTACAACTTGTTGCTAATAGCGTTATAGCAAACGCAAATATTGCAATTTTTTTCATACGAAATAGTTTTTAAAGTTTAGCTCAAAGGTACAGAGATTTTAACATTTTAACAATCCTGTACTGTTAAAGATTGCTTAAGATTACTTTTTGATAAAATGGAATAATAAAAACTTATACTCTAAGCAGTTTCTTAATTCATAAATTGAATTATCTTTGCGCCTTTAAAATTGAGAAACTTTTTAATTTTTAGACTTTTAACTTTAGACTAATAAAATGATTACAGTTAACGATATTGCGGTTGAGTTCGGAGGGACGACTTTGTTTAGTGAGGTCACTTTTGCAATCAATGAAAATGATAAAATTGCCTTAATGGGTAAGAATGGAGCAGGAAAGTCAACCTTGTTAAAAATTGTAGCAGGAGTAAACAAACCAAGTCGGGGTGTAGTTTCGGCACCTAAAGAAGCTGTAATCGCTTATTTACCACAGCACTTGTTGACGGAAGATAAACTGACCGTTTTTGAAGAAACCTCTAAAGCTTTTGAGGATATTTTTAAAATGAAAGCGGAAATAGATGAGATCAATGAACAGTTAACTACCCGAACAGATTATGAGAGTGACGGTTACATGAAGTTAATTGAGCGCGTTTCTGAACTTTCGGAGAAGTTTTATGCTATTGAAGAGATTAATTATGAGGCTGAGGTAGAAAAAGTCTTAAAAGGGTTAGGCTTTGAACGGGAAGACTTTACACGAAAAACATCAGAGTTTTCAGGAGGTTGGCGTATGCGAATTGAACTGGCGAAGATCTTGTTAAAAAAACCGGATTTAATTTTATTAGATGAGCCTACCAATCACTTGGATATGGATAGTATTCAATGGTTAGAGGAGTTTCTGGTAACTCAGGCCAAAGCCGTAATGGTCATTTCTCACGATAGAGCTTTTGTCGACAATATTACGAATCGTACGATAGAAGTTACAATGGGAAGGATTTACGATTACAGGGCGAAATATTCTGATTATTTAGTATTGAGACAAGATAGGAGAGTACATCAACAAAAAGCTTATGATGAGCAACAAAAATTTATTGCCGAAAACAAAGCTTTTATTGAGCGTTTTAGAGGGACTTTTTCTAAAACAGAACAAGTGCAGTCACGTGTTCGAATGTTGGAAAAACTCGTTTTAGTGGAAGTTGATGAAGTAGATACTTCTGCTTTAAAGTTGAAGTTCCCGCCTTCACCTCGTAGCGGGCAATATCCGGTTGTGGTAGAAGAACTTTCTAAAAAGTACGGAGATCACGTGGTTTTTAACAATGCCGGTATGGTAATTGAACGAGGTCAAAAAGTGGCTTTAGTGGGTAAAAACGGTGAAGGAAAATCGACTATGATCAAAGCTATTATGGGCGAAATTCAGCATGACGGAGGAAAGTTAGAAATAGGTCATAATGCACAGATCGGCTATTTTGCTCAAAATCAAGCAGCTTTATTAGATGGTGAATTGTCTGTTTTTGATACAATTGATCGAATAGCAGTAGGGGATATCCGTACAAAGATCAAGGATATGTTAGGAGCATTTATGTTCAGTGGAGACGATATTCAAAAGAAAGTTAAAGTACTATCAGGAGGAGAACGAACACGTTTGGCCATGATCAAATTATTGTTGGAACCTGTAAATGTTCTGATTCTGGATGAGCCAACGAACCACTTGGACATGAAAACGAAAGACATTATCAAAGCAGCATTAAATGATTTTGACGGTACATTAATTTTGGTTTCTCACGATCGTGATTTCCTTGACGGATTAGTTACTAAAGTATTTGAGTTCGGTAACAAGCGCGTTCGCGAACATTTTGAAGATATTAAAGGTTTCCTGGAGTTCAAAAAAATGGAGAATTTGAAGGAAATTGAAAAATAAACTTTGTTGAAGTTCCGTTTAACGAGTCAAGCGAATAAACTTGTTTTTTGTAAAAAATCCTTTATTTTTGAAATTCAAAATCAGATTGAAAATGTTTCAAAAGCAAAGGATTTTTATTTTTTCAGGACTTTTTTTCTGTTCAATTGCTTTCTCTCAACACAGCTTGTTTTCGTTGTCTGACGACTATATTGTGAAAAAGTATTCACAGCGTTGGGAACTTGATAGCATTGATAAACACGGAACCTTTAGGTTAATGTCTTATAAGCCTATTTATCTGGCTCCGGCTCGTTGGTCGTCCAAGCCAAATGATCAGCCATATAGTGAAAATCCTGATTATTCAGTAGATGAAGCAAAGCCTTATAATAGTATAGAAACTAAATTTCAGTTGAGTTTTAAAACAAAAGTTATTCAAGGACTTTTTAATAATGAAGGAGATATCTGGTTAGGCTATACCCAAAAGGCACATTGGCAAGTATTCAATGTAAAATTATCGAGAGTCTTCAGAGAATTGAATTACGAACCGGAATTGATATTTATGTATCCGGTTTCTTTTTCTTTTTTAGGCGGAAAGTTCCGAACAATTGGTCTGGCATTGAACCATCAGTCGAATGGAAAGGATCTGCCTACCTCAAGAAGTTGGAATCGTATTATCTTTAATTTAGGATATGAGAATGGAAATTGGCTGGTTTCTTTTCACCCGTGGATACGTCTGAAAGACGATGAAGACGAGAATCCTTCAATTACTAAATACATCGGAAACGGAGAGCTTAATGCTGCTTATACTTACAACCGTCATCAATTTTATGCTATTGTTACTCATCCGTTTAATCATTTAAAATGTGGAAGCATGCAACTGAACTATGTTTTTCCTCTAAAAGGACATCTAAGAGGGCATGTACAGTTTTTTGACGGATACGGAGAAACCATGATTGATTACAATCACCACCAAACGACAGTAGGGATCGGGATTTCTTTTTCAGATTGGTAAGCAAAAAATAAAAAAACTGTCTTAAAAATAGTTTAAGACAGCTTTCTATGTATTCTATTATTTAGAAAGTGAACTTAATCTCTTTCGTGTTCTTCTGTTTCGTTTTCAGGTAGGTTGTTAGTCATTTTGACCTGATTTTGTAACCCTTTGAAATAATCTGTTAAAGCCGTTTTTTGACTCTCAGTAAGCGAAGCATCTTTGTGAATGATTAAATAGCTTTCCAACGGCATAGCTCCTTTTTCAATCAATTCTGCCGATTCATCTAATTTATGAGCCTGTCTTTTAGCTTCGTAAGTTCCGAAGATTGAAAAGTTAAGCTCTTCGCGACCTTCATCAATGTGATCTTTTAAGAACCAACCTGCCGGCTGAACATACGAATACCAAGGGTAAACGGTTTGGTTTGAATGACAATCATAGCAAGATGCTTTTACAATTGCTGCAATTTCCGGAGGCGTGTTGTTGATTTTTAAAAAATCCTGATTTTCATCAAAAGTCGGATTGGTTTTATCAATTTGGAAAAACTGGATAACGACTAAGACAATTACGATAGCTAAAAGTATTTTTTTCATAAAAGAAGGCTTAAAAATTTAAGTATAAATGTACAAAAAAATACAGAAGGAAATACGACCATCAAATAAATTAAGCTCTTTTTAAGATTTCAATTCTGACAAAAAGAAGACTCATTAAAGAATTTGAAAAATTAGTTAAGGGCATCTACCAATCGGATGAATTCGGCTCGATAGCCTTCAGTATCTTTTGATTTACCTTGCTTAGCTAAAACTTTAATATCAGCATTTGATTTTTTATGGATTAATTTTGAATCGCGTAATTTTAACCCGAACCAGGCTACAGCAGTACTGAATTTGAAATCTTCTGATGATTGAGCCAGTGCAACGGATTGGTCTTTTATAGTTTGTACTATTTCAATACTTTTTTCACCATCCGGTTTTTTGTAACGGAACTTTATTGTTGCCAATTCATCAGAATAATTTTGATTGTTTGTTACATTGGAATATTTCAGCTCATCTGTTTTTTGAAAGAAATCGCTTTGTACACCAACTGGTATGATTTCATATAAAGCCGTAACGGTATGTCCGCTTCCTAATTCGCCCGCATCAATAGCATCATTTTTAAAGTCTTCCGGACGTAATTTTCGGTTTTCATATCCGATTAACCGATAGCTTTGTACGTGTTTGGGATTGAACTCAATTTGTATCTTTACATCTTTAGCAATGGCAAACATACTTCCTTTGAATTCTTTGCCAAGAAACCTGTTGGCTTCCTGAATATTGTCAATGTAGGCATAGTTCCCGTTTCCTTTATCCGCTAAAATTTCCATTTTGCTGTCTTTGTAATTACCCATTCCGAAGCCTAAACAAGTTAAGAATACACCACTTTTACGTTTTTCCTCGATCAATCGTTCCATATCATTATCAGATGAGGCACCTACATTGAAATCACCATCGGTGGCAAGAATGATACGATTATTTCCTCCTTTGATAAAGTTTTCCTGTGCTATTTTGTAAGCCAGTTGAATTCCTGCTCCTCCGGCAGTGCTTCCTCCGGCTTGCAACTGGTCTAAAGCATTTAGTATCGTTTCTTTTTTAGTTCCGGAAGTAGGAGGTAAAACCAAGCCGGCTGCTCCGGCATATACTACAATAGCTACTTTGTCTTTTTCCCGTAGCTGGTTTACCAGAATTTTCATGGCTTCTTTTAAAAGTGGTAATTTGTTTGGCGAACTCATGGAACCGGAAACATCAATTAAAAAGACAAAATTGGAATGCGGTAAATTTTGAGTAGGGATTTCTTTTCCTTGTAACCCTATCTTAAGTAGTCTGTGATTTTCATTCCAGGGACAATCACTATATTCCGTTTCAATGGCAAACGGATGGTTACCTTTAGGCTGTGCATAATCATATTTAAAGAAATTGATCATTTCTTCAACACGAACAGCATCTTTAGGAACCTCTTGCCCATAATTTAAAAAACGACGTATATTGGTATACGAAGCATTATCCACATCGATCGAAAAAGTAGAAAGAGGAGATTGTTTAGGACTTTCAAATTCGTTTTCAAGAAAAATTTCATAATCCTCGTCGCTAGTGTCAACTGGTATAGTGTCAGGTTTGATTAATTTCTTGAAATCCTCTTTTTCTTTTTGTGTTAAACCATTTTTTGTAAAGGCGACAATTAAACCATTTGCTCCTTGTTCTCCATATAGAACAGCTCCTTGAGCTCCTTTTACTACGTCTACAGATTCTATATCGTTTGGTGTAATCTTTTGAAATTTTTCTGTAGTTGAAATTTTTCCGTCTACTATAATAAGGGCTTTGTTTTCATCTATAATTGATCGATTTCCTCTTATAATTATTTTTTCATTATTTGTTGAGTTAATATTTAATCCAGCAACTTTTCCCGAAATAGTTTGGGGACTATAATTTTGATTTAGAGGAGGAGCTGATTCATCGAAAACTACTCTGTTATTCGTAACGGAATAACTAGTGGTTGTCTCTTCATTCTTTCTTTTTATTCCTGTAGCACCCACTACTACCACTTCTTCTAAAGCAGCAGCTTTTAATTGTACATTGATAACATTGGCCTTCCCTACTTTTCGGGTTTCCTTCATTCCTATATAACTAAATTCTAAAATGTCCCCTTCTTTAGCTTTGATCGAATATTTTCCGTCAAAATCCGTTATAGTACTGTTTAGTGTTCCTAGAACATTGACATTGGCTCCGGAAATAGGTCCCAGCTCATCTGAAACAATTCCGGTAATTGTTTTCTCCGGATTTTTTGTTGATTGTAAATAAGGTACGGTTTTAAAACTAAGGAAAACTAAAAACATAGTAATCCCTAATGAAAAGATTTTTACATTTTTCATGATTTAATGATTTTAAATGAAACGTTGATGTATTGAGCTAACGATGTGTTTCTTACTTCTTCGGTTTTCCGTTTTTAGTAGTGATGACGACTACGCCTTTTTCTCCCTTTTTTCCATATAACTTCGTAGCGTCTTCTCCTTTGTAAATAGTTGTCGAAATGATCTCTTGTTGATCTAAAGGAGAATAAGGACTGCTAGGATTAGGACCGAAAACTTCCTGCTCTGTATATTCTGTTCCGTTGATGATATAAAGTGGTTCATTAAGAACAAAGACAGAATCTAATTGCTTTGGGTTTATTTCTTCAAATTCTTTACGGGAGACTTTTTTTCCGTCAATTAATATAAGAGGTGCCAGTTTTTTATCCTGATCGTTTTCCTTTTGGTCAACTGCGGAATAATCGGGGATCTTTGTGCTTTTTTCGTATATATTGAGGAATCTGTAAATCCCATTTTCGGACTTGATTCGGCTTTAGCTGTTTCAACCTGAATTTCTGATGTTTCCATGATTTCGTCAGACGAAGGTGTTGCAGTTGCATTGGAATATAGTTCAATCTCTTTTTCTTCTAAAGCAACGGCATCAGAGCTTAGTTCAATTTGTTCTTGTATCAGTTGAGGAGTTTCGGCTTTAATAGCTGGATGTGATGTTTTTTCAAGGGTAACAACAGTTGCAGGTGTTTCCTCAATTGTTTTTTGGATTTTAACAGTATCCCGAAGTACAAGGGGCTGTTCATTGATTTTCAGTTCTGTATCCGGGGTATAATAAAAATGATAAATAATGGTTCCGATAAGGACAATAGAGGCTGCAATGGCTACTTTTTTCCATCGGTAAGTTTCTTTCTGTGAAACATTGGTATCTAATTTATCTTCTACACGGTTCCACACACTTTCCATGTTCGGGAAGTCTGGTATTTCTCCTTTTTGAGCAGCCGATTTAATTTTATGATATAGTTGATCTTCCGTTTTCATTTTACTTTGCTTTTTGATAATAGTAGGTTGTTACCAATTCTTTTAATTTGTTCTTAGCAACATTCAATTGTGATTTTGAGGTTCCTTCAGAGATCTGAAGTTGTGTGGCAATTTCTTTATGGCTGTAGCCTTCAACTACAAATAAATTGAAAATGGTTTGGCAGCCTTCCGGAAGATATTCGACTAATTTGAGCAGGTCTTTTTCTTCTAAATCCGTCATAGCGTCTGCTAAAGGTTGGTTATCAAAGGATACATCTTCCAGATATAAATTGAAATTCAGATTCTTTTTAAGTTGTAATAGGCAATGGTTCACTGTAATTTTTCGAGCCCAGGCTTCAAAGGCATAGTTTTCTTTTAATTGTTCTATTTTGGTAAAAACAGTATAAAAAGAATCAGCAAGAACCTCTTCAATTTCTTCTTCTTTTTTAAGATAGCGTTTGCATAAATAATAAAGTTTGGGCGCCATATATTCGTATAGCTTCCGCTGCGCATCGCGTTGCTGTTTTTTACAGGCTTGTATGATTTTTTCGTCCATCACAATCGTCGCTTTCTTATATAGAGTGTAAAAAATAAGAAAAGGTTGGAAAAAGCATAACTTTTTTTAAAATTAAGAATAATTACGGAAAAGAGATTCGTAATTCAAGATAAGGAGAACTAGGATAGAGTAGTAATCAAATTTTAAAGATTTTATTTTTAATGGCATAAATAACAAGTCCTATCCTGTTCTTTACATTTAATTTTACAAATAGATTGTCTCTGTAGCCGTCAATGGTTTTAGGACTTAGATTCATTTTATCGGCGATCTCCTTATATGTCATTTCGGTACAGATCAATTTAAGGAATTCAATTTCAGTATTTTTGAGCAATTCTTCTTTAGGTGATTTTCCGGTTACAGAATTGACCAGCACATTATTGACTAAATTGTTGTGATAAAAACCGGTTTCAACTGTTTTTTCTAAGGCCTGTTCCAGTGTTTTTTTATCAACATCTTTTAATAAATAACCTTTAGCTCCTGCTTTTATCATTTTCAGAATAGTGTGTTCGTCTTCTTCAACAGTTAAAGCAATAACGTCCACATCCGGATAATTTTCAGTTAACCACTTGGTAGTCTCTATACCGTTCATGATAGGCATATTAACATCCATTAGAATAATTTCCGGTGCTTTATGAGATTTTAATTTTTCGATCAGTTCATTTCCGTTTTTACATAAAAAAGCAACATGAAAATTCGGAAAGCCGTTTACAACTCCTGCAATGGCTTCTGAGAGTAGAGTATGGTCTTCAATAATGGCAACTGTTCTTTTGTTCATGATTACAATTTTTATGATAAGATTCAGATGGAAGATCAATCAGTTTGTTTATAAACAATCAGTAAGTTGGTTCCGACATCGATCTTAGAATTGAGTTTAATATCCGCTTGAATAAGGCTGGCTCTTTTTTTCATATTCAATAAACCGACTCCCATAGCAAAATTTGTTGAGGTGTCAAAACCTTTTCCATTGTCGTTCGCCTCTATAATCAGCTCGTTTGTTAAGTTGTTATATTCTACAACAACATTGAGTTTTGTTGCTTTTGAATGTTTTATGGTATTAGAAAAAAACTCTTGTAATATTCTGAAGATAATGATCTCAGCTTTAGGATTAATGTGTGAAAAATTTCCTTTCAACTCTAAGGTCGATTCAATGTAATTTAATCTGTTAAAGCGTTCTATTTCCAACTTAAGAGCATCTTCTAAAGTGATCTGACTGATGTAATCCGGATTGGTAACTTTTGAAAGGGCTCGTACTTCATTTAAAATTCGGGTTAAGTTATCATGTAATTCCCGGGTATCGGAGTGTTCTATTTTTTGAAGCTGAATTTTAGCAAGCGTCAATAACTGACCTATATTGTCGTGTAATTCCCAACTAATGTTCCGTAGGGTTTGTTCCTTTATTTCGATCTGTGATTCAACGATTTCCCGTTCGAAGTTTTTTTTCTCTTCAACTTGTTTTATCAACAATTTGTTCTTTTTCTGTTGAAAAATAACAATTAACAGGATGATCACAAAGCACAAACCTGTAAGTCCTAAAGTGGCAAAAATTACTCCTTCGATTCCGCTTTGCTCCATATAAATCCAGAAATTAATATACTATTATAGCTTAAAAGTAAGAAATAATTGATTATAAATATAAAAGGAATAGTATTAGAATTAGAATAATACTTTCTTACAATATAAAAAGGAACGTTAGGTACAAAATAAATAAGATGCGCAAAGCTAACCCAAAAGACTAGTGATTTTGTTATAAATAAGATTTTATCCGATCGTAGTATTTCAAAAAGGTAAATAATGATTGCGATGGTTACGAGCGAAGCTCCGATGATAAAAGTATTCAGAAAATAGCTTTTACAGAAATCTTCAAAATAAAGATTGATCAAAAAAGAAAAGAGATAAGAAAATTGAAAGAAAGTGATGACTTTATAGTTGTTGATGTTTCTGACATACCGGCTGTAAATCCATAGCAAAGCTGAAAAGCGGATAACTTGATAAAAGTTATAAATGATAAAATTATTACTGGTTTTAAATACGTATTGCATTGTAAGTCCTACGATATCATTCAGAAATGTATACCACAAGATAAATAATAGAATTTTCAGAGGACTTTTGGAGTATTTACGGAAGTAAAACGTTCCGAACAAAGCCACGAATAATTCTAATAAAATTAAAGAAAATCTAATGTTTTCAGTTGAGATAAGCGGTATTCGCATATTTTTTTATTTAAATAGGAAACAACTGCCTTAAAAGATATAAATTATAATGGTAATTAAAGAAAAGTTTCTCCTTACTTTTAGGACAGTTGTTGCTTTTTTAGTCATTTTTAGGAGGAGGAAACATGGCAAGTTCATTAAGCAATAAACTGGTTTCATTATTGTTGTCGTCTAAAGACGCTCCTGTATTTGTACTGGTAAAGCGTTTTATTTTTCTATTGCTCTTATAGGTCAATTCTTCAATTACGTTTAGTTTACCGACTAATGTATTAGTTCCGTCATGTTGAATACTGAAAGGAACATTTTCAAGTAATGGATAAGCCTGAGAAAGTTTTGTACTATTCATTTTGATGGTAGGAGCAAAGAACAGTGTTTCTCTTCCGGGTAATAATTGTTCTTCTTCTCCTTCTGAATACTTATATTCTTTTTTAGACGGATATTGGGAATAATAAATTCTGATGCCGGTTATTTTAGTATTATTCAATTCAGAAACTTTATCCAATAGCTTAATATAGTTTTTCAAAGAATCCAGATCTATCCACGCAAATTCAGTTGCCTGATACGAACCGTTTTCCCGACTGTTTTCAATAATACGTTGAACTCCGTTTTCATAAGTCTCTTTCATCAAAATTCCTTTTTTTACGGAAATGATGTTGTGTGGCATTGTAACTTCATTTGCTTTATCATCAGCACATGAAGTCAATAAGATTGCTAAAGTAAAAGCAATAAAGAGAATAGATTGAATTAATTTCATAATATGTATAAATTTATTTTAGCAAAAATAACTTATTAAAATTTCTCTTTTTAGGGGAAAAACACCCTTTTTTCTATAGTCTATTTCTAATTAAAATCAGGTAAAGTACTGATAATTACCTTTTTTTAAAATACCAATTTTGTCCTGTCGATCGAATAACAGGGACGCTGAAAACTGTAAAAAAGAGTAAGCATAATATTTTAAAGACTAAAAAAATGCCAACATTAAAACCACAGCCTCTAGGCTACCCACATGCAGGAGCCGGGACAGTAGAAATTTTATTAGAAAAAGAAGACGGAGCTGATTTTTCAGTTGTTTTTTCACCGGATCCGAATAATATTGAACTTCGGGAAGGAAATGAGCCGATGCAGTTTTATTATTATCCGAAATATCCAAGATTAGCTAAAGAACCGGGAAAAGACGGAAAGTATAAATTTTCAATGCAGGTCTTTAAATCAGAAGGAGATTCTGCAACAGTGATCGGAGCTGAAGGCTTAGAAGAAGAAGCAGGAGCCTATACAACCTTAACGTCTACAATTGATGTACCGGAAGATTTGTTGAAGAAAGCAATCGATAAACTAAAAGACAGATTGCATACGCAGTATAACAACAACAGACAGGGAAAATTATTCGGACTGTTCTCATTTTTAAAAGGAGTAGACAGAGATTTTAACGAAACAAATGTTCGCCCGATACAATTGGTAGAAAATAATATCTCTCTGCGTGTTGTAGGAGAAGAGTCTAAAGAAAATCCGTTCGGTGGAGCAAACCCATGGGCTTTCAATGTACAGGGAGACGGTGCCGGAACTACTTTCGGCCTCGGTGAAAATTCTTTTTCTGTCTTAATGGGACGTAACAGTGCTTCCTTAGTTAAAAGTGCATTAGAGAACGGTACTAACAATTTACAGGTTGTGAATAACATCAAGTATAAAGCTTATTTACCGACTACCACAATTAAAACGACTATTGATGTACAAAAAGTCCACAGTTATTTCTCTTCAAAAGTAAAAGCAGAAGTTTCGTTTGTAAGCTTAAGTTGGGAACGAGAATACGAAAAGATTGTAACTAGCGGAGGAATTATCTCAGAGGTAATTACCGATACTCAATTCACAAATGAGGAGAGAGAGAAATTTGAGCAGGAATTATTGTCAAAACAACGTGATTTTGCATTTCAATTGGTTCAGAAAGAGATTTTTGACAAGCCGGAAAAACAATTTACACCAGCCGATGATCCTAAAGTAAAAGGAGGTTTTTTCCGTTTCTTAAGAGGTGATGTAGGAGTTGGGGTAAGCATTAAATCAGGGAAACAGATCCGTAAAGTTAAATTTACAGATGAAATTAAGTTCTCTGCAATTGAAGTAATGAATTCAAAGATAGATGCTAATTTAACTCCGTTAACTACAAAATCAGGAGAAGCAGCTAAAAAAGATCTGGCAAAATACATTACTGAAGTACGTTTAGATGAAGACTGGAGAAAAGTTCAGGTGATCGCTTCTTTGAACGGAGGTTTGATCAAAACGGATAAAGACGGCGATATTGTGAATGACAGTCCGGTTAGTCAGGTGTCTATTGAAGTAGGTTATCCTGATTCTAACGGAAGCATCGTATGGAAAAGTTCCGGAAGGATGTTAGCGCCGGGCGGAACACCTTATGTAAAAACTACATCCAGATCCGGTAAAGAGATCGATGCCGTTTTGCCGGCTACGTGGAACGACAGATCAATGGATAAAAATGCTTTTGTTTTCGACTTTGTTAAAAATGAGGGGGCAAACGGAAGTAAAGTAAAGGTTCGTGAAAATATTATGTATGAAAAGGACAAACGTGTAA
This sequence comes from Flavobacterium sediminis, assembly GCF_003148385.1. Classification (NCBI taxonomy): domain Bacteria; kingdom Pseudomonadati; phylum Bacteroidota; class Flavobacteriia; order Flavobacteriales; family Flavobacteriaceae; genus Flavobacterium; species Flavobacterium sediminis. The sequence goes on from NZ_CP029463.1 coordinate 2,472,895, forward strand.
AGATCAAGGATAAAGAGTACGAGTTTGAATTTGAAGGAACCAAATTGTTCATTCCGCTACCTATTGAGAACATGATTAATTACACCTTATCAACAGAAGAATTGTACGAATGTGATACGTTGGAAGTGACTTTCAAAGCAGATAAAATGTCGAGTAAGAAGTTTAAATTCACTTCAGAGAATTATGAAGATCTTATTCCTTATCGTGTATGGTATGAATCAGGGTATGCTATTAAAAATACCAAATATAAAATCAAATATACCTGTAAAGGAAAGATCGGTAATAAGAGCAAAAAAGTAACTATCACCACGCCTTATATGGAGTTGGATTATTTAGAAGGAGATGTGTTATTTGAAATACCAACTGACACAGAAGCTAAGAACAAGGATATCCAAAAAATAAGAGATGAGTTCTCAAGTTGAGTATTTTGAAAAGAAAAGGGAGAATATTTCATTCTCCTTTTTCCTTCAAAAGGTAACATTTAAACTATAGAAACATGCCAGACACTCAAAAAGTATACAAAGTAAAAGGAGAAAAGTTAGTGCCCGTAAACAGATTCAATCTGGAACCGGCAGCTCCCGTTACCGTATTAGGAAAAAATGTGATCGGAAAAAGATCGGTAGTAGTTGCCCATCCGGTGGTGCAATCGATCGAGATGAAAAAAGGAATAATCCCGTTGTTCAAAACCAAAAAAGAATACACACCTTTTATAGAAAATGTAGAACAGTTTAATGAGGGATCTAAATTTAAAGCCCATGAGGATAATAGAGTACAAATGGGATTTCCTCAAATTCAGATAACACCTTATAAACAAACCCTCTTTTATTATGAAAATGTATTCGATGCAGATGGAAATATAAAAGGCTACATGGGTAAAGTTTTAGTCGGATACCAACTTTCAAAAAGCAGGTCACGATTGCAACAAAACATTGATCTGTCATTGAGTCAGGCTACACTGCAATTAAAAATTTCTGACGATGAAACAACGCTGATCAATGGAGTAATTCATCACGATAGCAATTATATCGAATTTAACCTGAAAGATGAAGCGGTAAAAATAGCCTTTACCAATCTGATTACTCAGATAGAAGATTTACAGTGTAGTATTGATCTTTATTTCGAGTTCAAAGGATATACAGAAGTAAAGTTCCGCCCGATTATTTCATTAAGCCCGATAACGGCTTTGCGTAAAGATTTGTCTAAAGACATCATAAAAAAAGCAAATGCGCAGAGGAAGTTAAAAGTGAGTACCTTGAACTTCAGGAAAAGCAATGTTATAAGAGCAAAAGCAGCTAATGTAAAAGTTGCGGATAAAAAGGTAAAAATGTCTTTACCCAAAGAAACGGAAACAATTGTTAAGTCTACATACATCTACAAACACAATCAGACTTTAAATTTTAATCTGTCAAGCGGCTTGTTTAAAACATTAAACAATGAAAAGGTCGAAGCTAATCCGTTTAGGCTAAATGATGTGTTTTCAGAGTTTCAGCAAATTTACATGACCGCATTTCCTTTTGATACTCTGACGATCTATAAATCAACACTTCAACCCAATACGTTCCTAATTGTTCCTAAAAAGTATTTTATAGCAAGAACTTCAGACGATTTTAGCCCTTGCGTTGAAATTTCTTTTTTCGCAAATGTTGAAAGCTCACAAGAAGAGTTGTCTAAAGTAGTATTTGATTTTGCAATCGGACCGGATTTCTCAGGATTTGATAGTGCTAAACTGGAATTAGAGCTCAAAAGGAACCGTTTTCTGGATGACGAAAGCGATATCAGATTCCTTTTTCCTAACGATTTGCCGGATGCAGAGATCGAGATTACAGGGAATAACCTTTTACAGAATGCCACGGTAGTTAAGGACGGGAAGTATTACCAACTTAATTACGAAACAGAATCGCTTAGGGATTCCAATCTTCTTTTCAACGCTTTGCAAAACGGAATTTCTCAATATGCTAATCTGAACTTCATTTATAAAGAGATCAAAGACTCCAGTATTATTGATACAAATATCAATAAAACGATCGGCAATGCAATAGAAGCATCGTTAGACAATGACAAGAAGACAATTACATTAGAGAATTTTTCATTATCTGATTGTATTTTGAGTGATATGGTCGTTAGGGACGAAAGTAAGGAAGTCTTTTTTAATCAAACTTTTTTTCAGACGTTTCCGGTATTGAAATCCAGTGAATCAAAAGAGATCACGTATGATGCCATAAATACACTATTGGATAACAGAACATTGAATAGCATTGAATTGAAATACGAAATCGTAGAAGATATACAGAAAGAAATCGCTACACAGGTTTCACAAGACTCTGATTTAAGAAGATATATTTCAGTACTTATTGATTCCCAACCGAAAGAAGTTGAACGCATTCAACTCGATGTTGAGGTTGTCAATTCGCAAAGTCTTTTCAATTTCGAAACGTTGAAAGAAGATCTCAAAGATCCGCTAAAAAGAGCTTTCAATTTTAGTTTTATTATTCCCGGAAAACAGAACAGTCAAAACATCAATTATTCTATAAAATATTTTGATGAAAACTATAATTTGATAAAGATAACAACGAAGAGTTTGAATTATAGTGAATCGGCAACTCTAAGGATTCCCGGATTGATGTCTTGAACCGAATACATTAAAAAATTATAAAGCTAAAGAAAAATGTTAAAGAGTGCAGAGGTTCGTTGGCTCCTGAACAAAGGCCAGGAAAAACAGATAGAGCATTGGTTTGCAACTTATGACCAACAGTTTGGGCTGGAAGATAATTACCCTCGATACGATTATTATCTGAGCCTGCCTGATATCGATTCGTTAGGGATAAAGATAAGAGATCCCAGAGAAATGAAAGAAGGACTGGTTTCTCATGTGGAGATCAAAAAACAAATAGAGGAAAACAAAACGTTTAAATTCAACGAGCATATTGAAGGACAACTGAATACTTGGATAAAGTATAGTGTTAAGTTAGTTGATGCCCCTTTAATTGTAGAAATTCTAAATTCAGGAAATACCACAACCGGGTGGATTCCGGTAGCAAAAGATCGCTTGATCTTGAAATACGACTTGAATACCAGAAAATTAGTTAGTGCAACTACGTTTGTTGATGAAGGTTGCGGTATTGAGCTTACCCGTTTTAAACTGAAAGAAAAGAGCATTTATACCTTCGGTTTTGAAGCTTTTAGTAAGTCGGATCAGGAAAAAAGAAATCTGTTCCGTACTCTTCCGCTAATTTTTGAATCTGTCGGAAAGATAGAATTGAATAAGAAAAATTCAAAATCGTATCCGGAAATTTTACAACAATACTAAAAAAACAAAAACAATGAATTATCCAGGAAGAATTATAAAAAAAGGAGAGAGCGATAAAACTATCGTTAAAGCCATTCAGGAGAGAATAAATGAGTTAGGGATTGCCAATCTGGTAGTAGATGGAGATTTTGGTTATAAAACACACAATGCAGTGAAATTATACCAGAGCAGAACATTAGATGAAAACGGATTTCCACTTATTGCAGACGGTAAAGTAGGACCGATTACATGGAAATTTTTATTTGGAGAAGAATCAATTCCTGTCGTAACTACAACAGATGATGTTTTTCTACAAAAAGTAATAGAAATAGCTCGGACTCAGATAGGAGAACTGGAAGATCCATTAGGGAGTAATAGAGGACCAATGGTGGATGAATATTTAGGATCAGTAGGCTTGTCAGGAGGATATGCTTGGTGCATGAGCTTTGTGTATTGGTGCTTTGATGAAGCAGCTAAAGAATTAGGGCAAACGAATCCATTAGTAAAGACAGGAGGTTGTTTGTATCAGTGGGATAAAACGATTCAGCCCAAGATTACTGCAAAAGACGCTGTAAACGATCCTGAATTAATAGTTCCGGGGGCTGTTTTTATAATATCTTATGGTAGCGGACTTGGCCACACAGGAATAGTTGAATCGGTTCAAGGCGGCTATATCACAACGATCGAGGGAAATACAAACAATACAAATTCCAGAGAAGGAATAGGCGTTTTCAGACTGAGTTCAAGAAAGATTAATTCTGTGAACAAAGGGTTTATTACTTGTTCTGCTTAAAAGAACAGCTTATTTAAAATACTTTTCCAGTAAGATCTGAGCGGCGGCAAAAGGTGAAATTTCATTGTTTTGCACCGCTTTTTTGTTTTGTTCTAATAAGATTTTGATTTCCGGATGACTGTAAAAACGGTTTTTCAATTGTTCGTTTATCGTTTCCAACATCCAGTATTGGTTTTGCTCCTGTCTTTTGTGTTCGAAATACTGATTTTCTTTCGTTAGTTCAAAATAGTCCGCTATAATTTGCCAAACTTGGTCAATTCCTGTTTTCTCATAAGCACTACAAGTCGTTACTTTCGGTGTCCAACCGCTATTTTTAGCCGGAAATAAATGCAACGCTCGGTTAAATTCGGTTTTGGCTAACTTTGCTTTCGCAATATTATCGCCATCGGCTTTATTAATCACAATCGTGTCAGCCATTTCCATAATTCCGCGTTTTATCCCTTGCAATTCATCGCCGGCACCGGCAATTTTTAGTAATAAAAAGAAATCAACCATACTGTGAACTGCAGTTTCACTTTGCCCCACACCAACAGTTTCAATAATAATGGTATCAAAACCACAAGCTTCACACAAAATAATCGTTTCTCTTGTTTTTCGGGCTACACCGCCTAAACTATCTCCAGAAGCACTCGGACGGATATATGCATTTTCGTCTTTGACCAATTCTTCCATTCGGGTTTTATCACCCAAAATACTACCGTGACTAATTGACGAACTTGGGTCTACCGCTAAAACCGCTACTTTCTTCCCAATAGCAGTCAAATATTTTCCAAAAGCTTCAATAAATGTACTTTTTCCCACGCCTGGAACTCCCGTAATTCCTATTCGAACCGATTGGTTGGCATGAGGCAAACATCCTTGAATCACTTCATTTGCTTTGTCCAAATGTTCCGTATTGGTACTTTCAATTAATGTTATCGCCCTACTCAATGCTATTTTATCGCCTTTCAAAATTCCTTCAACTAATTCATTGGCAGAAGGTTGTTTTCTTCTGAATTGCTTTACGTTTTGCGCAACCGATTGGTTAACCGAATCGGGTTGTTTTACGCCATCTTTTTCGTAAAGAGCTGTTGGAGTTTTGCTGTGCTTTGCCACTTGAATACGTTTTTGTGTAAAATTACTGAAAACTGTAAAATAAAACAATCACAACTATTCATTCAAAAGCAATACTCAACATTATTGAATTTTTCTAACTTTATGGAAGAATTAGGTTTCTTTACCGATAGTTTCCTGTAACTTTGTTAGACTAACGCCCAATAAAACAGAATGGATAATATTATTTTACTTTTTGGATGCCTTCTTTTAGGTGTTCTTTTTCAAAAAGTTCCTGCTTTTCCTAAAAATGCTCATCAAGCATTAAATCAATTTGTAATTTACGTTTCCATTCCGGCTATCGCCTTATATTACATTCCAAAAATAGAACTCAATGCGTCTTTGTTATATCCTTTAGGAATAGCTTGGTTAGGTTTTGGATTGTCTTTTGTCTTTTTCTATGGATTGGGAAAATTATTAGGTTGGTCCAAAAAATTAATCGGATGTCTAATTGTAGTAAGTGGTTTAGGCAACACTTCCTTCGTTGGTTTTCCGGTAATTGAAGCGTTATACGGCAAAGAAGGAATTGAAACGGCTATTATTGTAGACCAACCCGGTTCTTTCGTAGTCATGTCAACTTTAGGAATTATTGTTGCTACGAGTTTTTCAAAAGAAACGCCAAGTGCTAAAACACTTTTAACCAAAATTTTAAAATTCCCACCTTTTCTAGCCTTTTTTTTAGGTTTAATGCTGAATCTTTTTAAAGTAGATTTCCCTATGGATCTGCAAAGTGTTTTTCAACGCGTAGGCGCAACAGTTTCACCAGTTGCCTTAGTAGCAGTTGGGCTTCAGTTAAAATTTGAACGCAGAAGTTTGCATTGGCCATTTTTAGGCGTTGGTCTACTTTTTAAATTAATCATAACCCCTTTGTTCTTTTTTGTACTCTACAAATTAGTTTTAGGAGCCGATGGTTTACCTATTGATGTTTCCATTATCGAAGCAGCAATGGCACCTATGATTACCGGGGCAATTTTGGCTTCCAGTTATGGTTTAAAACCCAAATTAAGTAACATGATGGTGGGCGTCGGAATTCCGCTTTCTTTTGTTACCTTAGTACTATGGTATTTTATTTTACTCCAATTTTAATATGGAATTAACAGCTCAACATATCAATGAATTAACCCAAATCGTTGGTGAAAATTTCATTTTTACAGATTTTGAAACTCGAAAAAAATACGGCTACGATGAAACGGAAGATTATAATTTTCCACCGCATGTTGTGGTAAAACCAGAAAATACAGCGCAAATTTCGGCCGTGGTACAATTGGCAAATCAATATAAAATTCCGGTAGTTCCCATTGGTGGAAGAACTGGTTTAAGCGGTGGTGCATTAAGCATTCACGGCGGTATTGCACTTTCTACAGAACGATTAAATAGTATTGTAGCTATAGACGAAAAAAATCTTCAGGTTATTACCGAACCTGCAGTAATAACTCAGGTTTTGCGCGATACGGTTGCCGAAAAAGGTTTGTTTTATCCGGTTGATCCCAGTAGCATGGGAAGTTGTTTTATTGGGGGAAACATTGCCGAAAATTCTGGTGGTGCTCGAGCTGTAAAATATGGTGTAACCAAAGATTATGTCTTAAATTTAGAAGTAGTTTTGCCTAATGGCGAAATCATTTGGACGGGTGCCAATACATTAAAAAATTCAACAGGTTACAACTTAACACAATTAATGGTCGGAAGCGAAGGAACTTTAGGAATTGTAACCAAAATTGTTTTGAAATTATTACCACAAAACCAATTCAATGTTTTGATGTTGGTTCCGTTTTTCAAAGCCGATCAAGCTTGTGAAGCCGTTTCAGCTATTTTTAGAGCGGGAATTGTACCAAGTGCTTTAGAATTCATGGAACGAGACGCTATTGACTGGTCAGTGAAATATATTGACAACATCAATGTAACGGTAAAACCCGAACATCAAGCGCATTTACTTATTGAAGTCGACGGAAATTATCCAGACGTTTTGATGCAGGAAGCCGAAAAGATTTTGAGTGTTGTGGAACAATTTGAAGTCGACGAAGTGCTATTTGCCGATACCGAAGATCAAAAAAATGCTTTATGGAGAATGCGTCGTGGTGTTGCCGAAGCCGTTAAAGCTAATTCTGTTTATAAAGAAGAAGATACGGTTGTGCCGCGCTATGAATTGCCTACGTTATTAAAAGGAATTAAAGAAGCCGGAAAAAAATATGGTTTTCAATCGGTTTGTTACGGACATGCCGGCGACGGAAATTTACACGTGAACATCATCAAAGGAAATTTAACGGATGAGCAGTGGCAAACGGAAGTCAGAAAAGGAATTGTTGAGATTTTTGAATTGACTAAATCTTTAAACGGAACATTATCGGGCGAACATGGCATTGGTTACGTACAAAAAGATTTTATGCCAATTATTTTCAATGAAACGAGTTTGAATTTAATGAAAGGAATCAAGCAACTTTTTGATCCGAATAACATTATGAATCCCGGGAAAATTTTACCGAATTAGATAAAAAAAGACCTCAATTTGAGGTCTTTTCTTTTTACTTTTTGTCTGACAATACATTTTTAATGCCATTCAAACCTTCTGCAAAATCTTCCAATAAGGCAACAACCTGATTCATTTTGTCGTTACCTCCAAAACTTTTCAAACGATTGTTTTTCTTGAAAATCGTTTTGATTTCTCCCCAACGTGCTTTTTCAGCTTCACTTTGAATTTGCATGATTTCTTTCAATTTCAAAAGATTGGCTTCTGCACCTGTGGTTAAGGTTTGCGATTCGTTTTTATAATGCGATAAAACAATTTGTTCTACTTCTTTATCGGTGTGAATCGGTTCAATTTTGGCAACTAATTTATTCATATCACGATACGAACCTTGTAATTTAAAAATCGGTTCTGAACGGTATTCATCTGCCATTGCTGCCGATTGAATGTACATTTCATTTACCCGAATTACCGTATTGCGTACTTGAATGATTTTTTCCAAAACGTTTTTGAAATCTTCAATTTCCTGAGTCGTAAAATTTCCGTCAACAGCAACATTCGGATTGTTATGAACAATGCCATCGTATACTTCGTAAAGATTTTTCATTCCCGCTTGCGTCAAACGTGTCATAAACGAATTGGACAAAATGGAGTTTTCAATCAAACTCAAATCAAACAATTCAGCATTTACGCCAGATATTTCGCCTAAATTATACGTATCAGCACGGTTGGCTAACATATCAGGAATTTGGAATTTTTCACCACTTTCGGTATACGGATTGCCAGCCATAACCAAACAAAAACGTTTGGAACGCAAATCGTAAGTTTTGGCTTCGCCGTTAAAAATACCTTCAATTTTTCGTTGTCCGTCGGCCAAAGAAATAAACTTTTGTAAAAATTCAGGATTACAATGCTGAATATCATCTAAATATAACATTACATTGTCGCCCATTTCAAAAGCTAAGTTCAGTTTTTCCAATTCTTGTTTGGCTCCCGCATTTTTTGCTTCACTCGGATCGGTTGATGTGATTTCGTGCCCCAAAGAAGGTCCGTTGATTTTCATAAAAACCAATCCCATTCGGTCGGCTAAATATTCCATCAAAGTTGTTTTTCCATAACCCGGAGGCGAAACCAACAACAACATTCCCATTCGGTCTGTTCGTTTTGTTTCTCCGGTCGCACCGATTTGTTTTGCTAAATTGGCTCCAATTAAAGGAAAATAAACTTCGTTAATCAATTTATTTCTGATGAAAGAAGTCAACACCTGCGTACTGAACGTTTCCAATTTGAACTGCTTTCTTTTGTCGGCAACCCAATGTTTTTTCAACTGTTGGAATTCCAAAAACTTCGGTTGAATTTTTTCAATGTAATATTCCAGTTTTTGACTGAATTGATGAAAATTTAAGGTGTAAACTTCTTCTTTTTGCAACGTTTTAAATGCATTCAATTCTTCAGAAGCATTGGTTTTCACTACTTGATTTGATTTCAAATCATGCACCAATAAAAACACAGCTATTTCGTCTAAAGTTCCTTCTGTTGTGGTAATATCTTGCTCTAATAAATAGGTTTTTACAGCATTGAACACAATATCAAAACACGCGGAAGGAAACGGATACAAATCTTCAATTCGTTGGAAAAAAGCCAGATCTTTACCTTGTTCCTTTAGATTTTTCACGAAACTTTGATAATGCGTATTGGCTTCGTCGTTTACCGTGAAAGCGTTTCTGTTTTCTTTTTTAAGATAAGAAGCCGCTTTGTAAGACGAAATGCTTCCAAAATGATCGAATTGTGTTTTAAAAAGTTCAATTTTCTCCGAAAGCTGTTTGTTCAAATATTTGAATTGCTCGGTATTTTTGAACGTTTGCTTCAATAATTCAATGGCTTGAAATTGCTTTTCGTAATATGATTTTTCGCTTTCTTCTAAAAAGAACCAAAACAATTGCGCCAAAGCTCTTTCTGATGGCGAATAGCGCAGCAAACCTAATTGGTTGTTCAATTGCTGCAACTTGGTCACAATTTGCAAAGCATCTTCATCGTGAACGCCTTTTACCAAACCTTCGCCAAAATGATTCGCGAAAAATTCTTCAATAGCAGCTCGATTTGTTTTTTCTGTTCCGATATCCGGATTTTTCAAAAACACGTTCCATGCAATATATTCGATTTTTTTTACCGATTGATTTTCAGTAACAAACTCCTGATTCCAAACGTCTTTGAATGAATCAATTTCTTGATATTCAATAGGCTGATAAAAATTAGTTCCCGTTAAATGATAGAAATACTGATTGTTTTTGGTCACCAAAGTCAAATCGAGTTTTTGCTTGTTTACCGCAAATTTGTAATTTCCTAAAGCAATAATATTTTCGCCGTCTTCATAAATTTCATTTCGATCTTTCAGTTTGCGAATCGCTTCTTGCTGAGCCGTTTTTAACTGAGTCAACAATTCTTCCGATTTATTGGCATCGTTTAGATTATGCAATTGTTGGGCAATATCCCTAACTTTTTCAATCATCAAATCGGATGCAAAATAACCATTGATCTCAATTTCGGTTGCAAACGAAGCTACTTTATTAGCCAAACCTTTCAAAATACGTTCCGCCGATTGAAATAAATTGGTCGTACGCTTGTTTCTGGCTTCGGTTAACTGAACGCCTTTGGTTTGAAACTGTTGGTAGATTTCTTCTCTTTTTTCGCCGATAACTTGAATAAATTCGTCAAAATCTACATATTTGGCTTCCATTTCTTCCAACTGAATCGCCAATTTGTTTAAGAAATCCTGACATTTATCGGGTGTGTTTGCCAATTCGTAGAAATTAATCGCCGTTTGATCAAACAACGTGACTTGCGCTTTAAAATCGGCTGCCAATTCTTTACCGGAAAGCTCTCTTTTTTTATTGTTTAACGCAATTCGTTCTTGATTAATCAACGAAAATAGAACAGAAATATTTTCGATAATTTGGGTTGAATGCGATGCGTCTTCAATTTTTAAATTGTTGACAATGTCTACCAAAAGTTCTAATTGGTTGGCCAAATTATCTAAGTTCTTCTCAATTTCTTTCCCTTGAATCGTTTTGGTCAAATGGGTAATTTCAGCCGACAAGCCATCAATGGTTTCCTGATAAGGCGCCAAAGCTTGTGGTTCTAACAAAAACGAAACACAATTGGTTGCCAATTCATCTGCCAAAGTTCCCAATTGGGTTTCCCAAACTTCAATTTGTTTGACATCGGCATATTGTAAATCTTTAGCCGAAATCATTTCGCCTCGCAACGAACGAATTTCAGCCAATGAAACAATATATTGCTGTAAATTAGTATACGATTGATAGTTTAATTCGCTGGTTTTATTTTGAAATTTTTCATGAATTTCATCTAAAGCGGCTGCCGTTTTCTTCTTAATTTCCTGAACTTTTTCAAATTCGTTAATGGCAGTATGTGCAATATTCCGGATTTCTAAAAGCGGTTCGTTGATACTGAAAACGCCTTTGTCTTGCAAGAAATAATAGCTATCTAAAATAGTTGTGGTTTGTTTCACAATTTCGTTATACAAACCATTATACGTGTCTTTTTTGCTCAAAAACACTTGCAATTCCTGACATTCCGCCATTAAACGTACCAAGTCTTTATTCCCGACTTTGTAGAGAATATTGTCTTTGTTTTGTTCGTTTACAACAACATCTTTAGTAAAAGGCGTTTGCCAAATTTGTACCAAATGATGTTTGGTATCTTCATTTCCTCTGAAATAACACATTTTTCCGTCTTCAAAAAGCGTAAAACCGCTGCATTGAATAGGCGTTTCAATAGCTTGTTTGATGATGTTGTAAGGGATCAGCAAATATTCGTGTTGTTCCTGATCGTAAAAAACGTAAAGGAAGTTTTCGCCGTTAATTCCGGAAATTTTCTTGTAAAAATACACCGGACGATTTTCGGATTCCAACACTTTAATTTCGCCGGTTTGCAACGCAAAACCATTAGGAAAAATCAACCCTTGGTTTTCGGGCAACAAAACACCGGAATATTCCAAAGAATCAATTCGGGCAACTTTCTTTTCCTTATGATTGTAAATAAAATATCGTTCGTTTTCTAAATACGGTTTGATTTTAAAAACCAACAGATTGTGATAGTCGAAAAAGTGAATTTCAGCATCGTCCAACGTTTGGTCTTTATGAATAACATCTTCGCTGTAAATTCCTTTTCCGGTTTGTGTATTGTCTTCGACTTTTACCGTAATATCGCCACCGATGGCTTCCACAAAAACTTTATCGGCTAAGGAAACATGCGGATGCGCACCCGTGCGTTGCATGTCGCGCGTTGCTTTGGTCCACTGAAATTCGTGTTGATTGGGAAACTTTACTTCCGCGGCACTTCTTGCATCTACAAAAACAAGCGTTTCGTCTTTAATCAACCATTTAAAAGCCTTAATATCAGAAGGACTTGCTGATAGTTGGAAAACGAAATACAAATAATTATTAGCAATAAAAAACTTGACGAAAGTGGTATTTCGATAATATTTGTATAAATTTTTGAATTCCTCAATAAAGGTTTGATCCTGCAACCAGATAAGCGGCTGCGGTTCAAAATGATTGTTGGTAAACGTGTACATGGAAAACACATCTTCCAAAGCGATCTCTGTTTTTAGCCCTAGATGTGTTTGATGTCCTACCAAACAAGTATTTCCAAGCGAAATGATATCGCGGATTTTGCAACTTTGTTCTGTAGAAAGACGTTCGTTAGCAATTAAATTGTATTCAACGCCTCCGAAAATCTTTTTGCGTTCTTCATCGAGTTGAAAAATACGTTTGGATAGTTCGTTTTTTTGTTCATTCAATCGTTTTTGAATGATTTCGTATGTTCCGTTTTGCATAGATTCGCTACTCATTTGTTATATGAAGAAAATAGAGAAATAGGATAAAAAGCCAACTGCTCCAAAGAATGAAGCAATTGGCACTGAACTTAAAGAAATAAAGATTTATTTTAACGGCTTATTGTCGATTCCTAAGTGTCTTGCCATGTCTAAAGCTTTGGCTAAAACACTTTGTTCGTTATCGTTTGCAACACCTTTTAGTTTAAAAATCAAAGAAGCTATGCTTAGGTTTTTGATGTCTTCAGATGAAACTTTGTATTTGTCTACTAATTGCATCACTTTACCAACCAAATTTCCTTCTTCATCATTGCTTAATAAAGCTTCTTTTACCAATTGCGCATTTTCGCTGTGCTGAATAAATTTATCAATTCCTTTACCGGCAGAGATTTGGCGAACTACATTGTCAAAGAAAGTACTTTCACCACCTACGATGTCGATATTAGCGGTTTTGAAAGCTTCACCAAGAACAACAGCTTGTGCTTCGGCGATGTCTTTTTGAATAGCGATTTGTGCCAATTCTACTTCTTTTTCTTTTGCTAATTTCAAACGGAACTCTTCGTGATCTTTTCCGGCATCGTTTAGTTTTTTCATTGCTTCTGCTTTTTCGGTAATTCCGGCAGCTTCTGCTAATGCTTTTTCTTTGATAACTTCGGCTTCTGCTAAACCTTCTTTTTTGTTGGCATCGGCTTTTTTCTCAATAATAGTTGCTTCTACAATACCTTGACGCTCGTGTGCTTCAGCTTTAGCATGCATTACCTGTGCTTCAGATAAACCAAGAGTAGCTTCTTCTTTAGCTTGTGCATCAGCAATGATTTTTCTTGCTTCTGCTTCTTTTTCGGCAGCATCGCGTTTTGCTTGCGCTTCGATCACATATTTTTGAGCGTCTTTTTCAGCAGCTAATTTACGTGCTTCGGCAGCTTTGGTTTCTACAATTAAACGTTCTTCAGCTTCTTTACTCGCAGCAATAATCTGAACTTGTTTGTCTCTTTCAGCAGCTTTTAAGGCTTCTACATCTAAAATTCCTTGTTGTTCTTCTACCACCGTTTTTTCTTTCATTAAACGCTCGCGAATCACATCCTGAATATTTTTCTTTTCAAGCTCTACTGCTTTTTCTTTTTCGATATCAGCAAGAGCCACAACGCGTTCTTTTTCGGTCGCTTCTAACAAACGGTCCTTTTGTACTCTTTCCGTTTCTACTAAATCGGCACGTTCTTTGTTTTTGGCAGCAATGACAACTTGACGTTGTTTGTTTTCTTCTGCAATTTGAAGTTTTTCTTCGGTAGAAATGCGAACGCTTTCATATTTTAAACGCTCTTCTTCAGCTACTTTTAAAATTTCAGCATTTTCACGTGCTTTAATATTCTCTACTTCACGTTTTTGTGATTCTTCTTTTTCAGCCAATTGTTTTTCCAATTCTAAAATTGCTTCACGTGCTTCAACATCTTGTTTTTTGATGGTTTTTTCTTCTTCACGTCTTACCAGATTGGCTTTAATATTTTGATTAGCTGTTAATTCGGTGATTTTTTTGATCCCTTCCGCATCTAAGATATTGTCTTTATTTAACTGAGCTAATGACGTTTGTTCTAAATAGTCGATGGCACAATCATCTAACACATAACCGTTCAGGTCCGTTCCGATGATGCTTAAGATTTCGTGACGGAATTCGCTTCGTGCTTCATATAATTCAATGAACTCAAATTTTTTACCTACTGTTTTTAAAGCTTCTGAAAATTTAGCTTCAAACAGCTCTCTTAAGGTAGAAATATCAGATGCTCTTTGACAGCCAATAGTTTGTGCTACGTTGACAATGTCATCAACAGATTTATTGACACGAACGAAAAAAGCTACCTGAATGTCAGCACGCATGTTGTCTTTACAAATAAGTCCGTCTTTACCTTCTCTGGAAATCTCTAATTTTTTTACGGAAATGTCCATGTTTTCCTGACGGTGGATCACAGGAATTACGATACCTGCATTAAAAAACACTTTGGTTCCGCCATAACCTGTTCTAAGGATTACAACTCCCTGAACTGTTTTTTTGTACATGGATAAAATCCAGAAGATTAGTCCTAATCCGGCTATGATGATTACAGCCAAAGTAATGTAAAATGTACTCATAAATTAATTTTGAATAATTACGTTAGTTTCTATTAAATTTCATATGTTCTTTCTATGTAGAAGAATTTTTTTTGTGGTTCTTCGTCAACGATTATTGCTTTTTCGCCTTGTTTAATTAATGAACCGTCTTTGCTTTTTACCATTAATCGGATCGGATCTTTATTAATGATCAGTTCCAACATGCCGATTTTATCGGCTTCTGTTTTGGTAATCATAGTGCCGGTTCTTCCTAAATAGTCATACGCTATTTCTCCTTTGTGATTGATCTCTTTAAAGACCGGTTTCAGCGGAGTACAAATATATTTTGTAAGGAATAAACTCACTATAAATGCCGGAATGATGGTTATAAAAAAGAACCAGTTCGGCAGTGGTAAATAAAAGCTTAGGTTAACATTGATAAGCCAGGTAAATAAGAACGCTAATGTTAAAAAGAACGTGATAGGAATAATATCCAGATTAAGGAATTTTAGAAATTGAATGAATGATGAAGTATCAGCATCTACTTCGACCAATCCGTCCGGATTATCAAGGTCACCGTCTAAGTCGAGATCCGCATCTAAATCGAGATCAAAGTCACCAATTCCGGTAAGTATCGTAAACAGCCAATACAAAACGCTCAGTATTAAAATAATACTCAGTATCGCATTGGCGGGCGTAAACGATATTTCAATTAATTCTTCAAAACTCATTCTTAGTTAGCATTGAATTGTTCTTTTAATTTTTGAAGCTCTGCTTCGGCTTTGTTTTCTGTTGTATCTACTACCGCATTGATCTCTTCGTCTATACTTTTCGACGCATTTGCAATTTCTCCGTATGCATCGGCTAGCGCTTCCTGTTGTTGTACTTTGTCTTTCATTTTTTCCAACATACTTATTGTACTGTCTGAATCCAATTGCGTCATTTTTTTATTGATGTCCTGTGTCGCTTGACTTACCTGAACTCTGGCACGCAATGTTTTCAATTCACCTTCCCATTTTGCAATAGTTGATTTTAACGAGTTGATATTCGTTTGCATTTTTTCAACATCCTGTTCCAGTTTTTGACTTTCCGCTTCTGCTAATTTAGCATCCTGAACAGCTTGTTCTTTCATTTTTAAGGCTTCTTTTGCCAAACGGTCGCTTTCTTCCGTAGCAATCTCTTCCTTGATCCCTTTTTGAACCAGAAGCATGGCTTTATTTTGATAATCTTCTGATTTATTCAAAAGCGAAGCATGTTCGTTCTTTCTTCGGATGGCCAAAGCTTTTACCTGAGCCATAGCCTGAACACTTTTGTCCAGTTGTTCTTTCATTTCTCTGATTCCTTGCTCCGTCATTTTGATCGGGTCTTCCAAACCGTCTATAGCAGCATGTGCTTCTGCTTTACCTATTCTAAAAAGTCGTTTAAAAATATTCATAGTTGTCTAATATTATTTGTTCTACAATTTGCTAAAACTGATCATCTCAGCCGAATATTCACTAAGTAACAAACTCAATGAATTAATAGTTCCTACCAATTCGTTTTGGTCTAAATTTTCGGTTTGGAGTGTATCTCTGAAAATCACTCGCTCTCCTGTTTCATCTAAAACGAACGCACCATGAACAATATCCCTGTTCTTAATCAGAAGTTGTTTGTATACTTCCGGTTGATCTTTTTTACAACTAAATAAAAATTGTTCAATAATCAATATTTGTGGCGCAATAACCAATATCATGTTTTTGATTCCCTCAGCTTCCTTGCTGATAATAAAAGTTTGATGATTCGGGTTTTCGTGCACAATTTCAATATTGAGTTCGAGTAACCAATCTTTAATTTTAGTGTACAATTTTTCTCGTTGCATTAAATAGAGATTAGTGTTGTCTTAACAAATTTAGACAAAAAAAATTAATTTGCAAAAAATATTAGCAATATTATAAAAATATTTTCATTACCTTTGTTTTGTACTTCAAAAAAAGTAATATGACCTATTTTGGTACCAATATAAAAAAAATAAGACAGATAAAGGGTTTAAGTCAGCAGGCTTTTGCTGAACTTCTCGATTTGAACAGAGGAGTTATCAGTTCCTATGAAGAGGGCAGGGCAGAGCCTAAAATAGATAGTTTGCTTCGTATTGCAAAGATTTTGAACCTGACGACAGATGATTTGTTAACAAAACCTTTAACTATTAATAAGATTACGAACTTTTCGGAAATAGAGCATTTGATTCCGAATAGTGAAAAAAAGCCGGAACAGGTCTATGAATTAGACGATCTGAAAGGACATGTGGAAATTGATTTGCAAAAAATATTAGCAAATGTAGATTTCGTTTACAAAGTGTCTGAAAATCTTTCACAGCACTTCTATCCGGCGGGAACGTATCTGTTTTTAACAAAGAAAATACAGAATAAAAATGAGAATAATGCTCTTTATCTGGTTTTTGATAAAAATAGTTTAGAGATAACAGATTCGTATAAAGGAGAAAAAGAGGCTTATAAGATAATAGGTTCTGTTCAGGGAGATAATGAAGTTTTAATATTTCAATCGATTGTTAAGAGGATTGAAAAGCTTGAGTCAGAATTAGAGGAAATAAAGAAAGGCACGAAATAATATTTTATATGCATAAAAATAAAAATCCCGATTGCTTTCCAATCGGGATTTTTTATAAAGAAAAGATGTTAGTCTTTTTATTCATTAACGATAACCCATTCGCCGGTAGCTAACATAGGTTCTGCTTTTTTGAATTTCATAGTTTCGCTTTTACCGCTTAAAACATGTTTAATAGTAACCACATCGTTACGGTTTATTTTAGGTGTTTCGCGAACAATGGTTTTTGTAACCTGAGGTTGTTCCTGAGTCTGACTTCCGGCCTGACGGCTACGGGCTGCCATTTCATCAGTATTTAAAACTTCTTCTTTGCTTTCAGTGTAGCTTTCTTTTTGTTTTACTTCTTTAGCCTCACTAATATTGTTTGGATTTTGAGAAGGCAGGTCAGCTTTAAACAAGAATGAAATAACATCTTTATTTACATCGTCAACCATTTTCTTGAACAAGTTAAAAGCTTCTAATTTATAGATCAATAGCGGATCTTTTTGTTCGTGAACGGCTAATTGAACCGATTGTTTTAATTCGTCCATTTTGCGAAGGTGTTTTTTCCAGGCTTCATCAATAATGGCTAATGTTACGTTCTTTTCAAAATCAGTAATTAGTGATTTTGCTTCTGTTTGATAGGCTTTCTCTAAGTTGGTAACAATATTAAGCGATTTAATACCATCAGTAAACGGAACTACAATTCGCTCGTATCTGCCATCATTGTTCTCGTAAACGTTTTTAATGATCGGGAAAGCTTCTTGTGCACTTCGTTCGTTTTTATCGGTATAGTGCGCTAATACAGCTTTGTATGTTTTACTTACGATCTCTCTTTCAGATAGTTTAGAAAAATCTGCTTCTGTGATCGGAGCACTGATTGAGAAGATACGAATTAAATCGAACTCATAATTTTTAAAGTCGTTTGCTAATTTGTTGTTTTGAACAATCAATTCTGAAGTATCGTACATCATGTTAGCGATATCCACTTTCAAACGTTCTCCGTGTAAAGCATGTTTACGACGTTTGTAAACTACTTCACGTTGCGCATTCATTACGTCATCATATTCTAATAAACGCTTACGAACACCAAAGTTGTTTTCTTCTACTTTTTTCTGAGCTCTTTCGATAGATTTGGTCATCATGGAATGTTGGATAACTTCACCTTCTTTTAAGCCCATGCGATCCATTATTTTGGCTACTTTTTCAGAGCCGAACAAACGCATCAGGTTGTCTTCTAATGACACGTAGAATTGTGAACTACCTACATCACCTTGACGACCGGCACGACCTCTTAACTGACGGTCTACACGACGGGAATCGTGACGTTCGGTACCAACGATAGCTAAACCGCCTGCTTTTTTTACTTCGTCAGAAAGTTTAATATCGGTACCACGTCCAGCCATATTTGTTGCGATAGTAACTACTCCCGGTTTACCGGCTTCAGCTACAATTTCGGCTTCACTTTTGTGCATTTTAGCATTCAATACATTGTGGTGAATTCCTCTCATTTTCAGCATACGGCTCAGTAATTCTGAAATTTCTACTGAAGTTGTACCAATCAATACCGGTCTTCCCGCTTTAGAAAGTTGGACTACGTCTTCAATAACAGCATTGAACTTTTCACGTACAGTTCTGTAAATTAAATCTTCTTTATCTTTACGGGCAATAGGTCTGTTAGTAGGAATCTCTACTACGTCTAACTTATAGATCTCCCAGAACTCTCCGGCTTCAGTTACCGCAGTACCGGTCATACCGGCTAGCTTGTTGTACATACGGAAGTAATTTTGCAACGTAACGGTTGCAAAAGTTTGTGTAGCAGCTTCAATTTTTACGTTTTCTTTTGCCTCAATAGCTTGGTGTAAACCATCAGAATAGCGACGTCCGTCCATAATACGTCCGGTTTGCTCGTCTACGATCATTACTTTATTGTCCATGATAACGTATTCGGTATCTTTTTCAAATAAAGAATACGCTTTAAGCAATTGTGTTAATGTGTGAATACGTTCTGATTTTACTGAGAAATCTTTGTAAAGTTCTTCTCTTTGTTCAGCTTCTTCTTCTTTTGTTAAATTAGCTTTTTCAATTTTAGCGATTTCAGTACCGATATCCGGTAGAATGAAGAAGTTTGCATCAGTGTCCTGAGAAAGGAATTTAATTCCGTTGTCTGTTAGTTCAACCTGATTGTTTTTTTCTTCAATAACAAAGTAAAGTGCCTCATCGATTTTCGGCATTTCTCTGTTATTGTCTTGCATATAGTAATTTTCGGTTTTCTGAAGTAATTGTTTTACTCCTTCTTCCGATAAGAATTTGATCAAAGCTTTGTTCTTAGGCAGGGCTCTGTGCGAACGTAATAAATAGAAACCGGCCTCTTTAGAATTACCTTCTTTGAAATAGCGTTTTGCTTCTGTTAAACAATCTGTAGCTAATTTACGTTGAAGGTTAACTAAGTTTTCTACTTTTGGTTTTAATTCCATGAATTCGTGACGATCTCCGTCGGTAACCGGTCCGGAAATAATTAACGGCGTACGGGCATCATCAATTAAAACGGAGTCTACCTCATCGACAATCGCATAATTGTGTTTGCGTTGTACCAAATCTGAAGGTGCGTGCGCCATATTATCACGCAGGTAATCAAAACCGAACTCGTTATTAGTTCCGTAAGTGATGTCTGCTTCATAAGCTTTTCTTCTGGATTCAGAGTTTGGTTGGTGATTGTCAATACAATCAACGGTCATTCCGTGGAATTCAAATAAAGGAGCTTTCCATGTGCTATCACGTTTGGCTAAGTAGTCGTTAACAGTTACCAAATGCACTCCGTTACCTGTTAAGGCATTCAAATATAAAGGAAGTGTTGCTACTAAGGTTTTACCTTCACCGGTTTGCATTTCGGCAATTTTACCTTGATGCAATACGATACCACCGATTAACTGTACGTCGTAGTGGATCATATCCCAAGTGATGGCTTTTCCGGCAGCATCCCATGAATTTGCCCAAACAGCATTGTCACCATCCAGTGTAATGTAAGATTTGGTAGCTGAAAGCTCACGGTCTTTAGCAGTGGCTGTAACGGTGATGTTTGTATTTTCTTTGAAACGTCGAGCTGTTTCTTTTACAACAGCAAATGCTTCCGGTAAAATATCATTTAAAACTTTTTCAGAAATTTCATAAGCTTCTTTTTCTAACTGGTCAATTTCAGTATAGAAATCTTCACGAGCATCAATATCGTCTGTTTGTTCGGCTTGTTGTTTTAAAGAAGCGATTTTTTCATCTTTTTCAGCTCGGGCTGCTTTGATCTTTTCTTTAAACTCAACGGTTTTAGCTCTTAGTTCGTCATGACTCAAGGCTTGTAAAGCGCCTTCAAAAGACTTTATTTTAGTAATAATAGGTTGAATAGCTTTTATATCTTTTTGGGATTTATCTCCCACAAAAGCTTTCAATATGGAATTTATGATACTCATAACTACTTATTTTTCTTTTATTTTGGTGTGCAAATTTACAAAAAAAAGCCTCTTTAAGAGACTTTTAAGTTGTTGCGTTTATCTTTTAATTAATACTCATCCTCGTTCCAAAGATAGTCTTCGTCAGTCGGATAGTCAGGCCAAATTTCCTCCATGGATTCGTAGATCTCTCCTTCATCTTCAATAGATTGCAAGTTTTCTACAACTTCAAGAGGAGCTCCTGTTCTGATTGCATAGTCGATAAGTTCGTCTTTGGTTGCAGGCCAAGGCGCATCACTTAAATAAGATGCTAATTCTAATGTCCAATACATCTTTCTATCGATTTAATTTAATGCAAAAATAATTTTTTAACTTAAAAAGTCAAGTATTTTTTGATTTTTTTTAATGATTTATAAGAACGTTTGTCTTGCTTACTGATTGAACTGCTTTCCCGAATGTGAAATAATAGTAGTTTTTACAGCAAAAATTACTTTCTCGGAATCCATTTTACTTCTTCAGCGTTCAAATCGTGTGACAACTTTCGTGCCAACACAAATAAGTAGTCAGAAAGTCGGTTAAGGTAGGTTAGAACCAGTTCGTCAATAGGCTCAATTTCGTGTAAATGTACTGCTAAACGCTCGGCTCTGCGGCAAACACAACGTGCTATATGACAATATGACACAGTTGTATGTCCGCCTGGCAAAACGAAATGTGTCATAGGAGGGAGTTCAGTATCCATTTTATCGATTTCCTGTTCTAAGAAAGCAATATCTTCTTTAGAAATTCTATTGATATTTAAACGTTGCTGACCATTCTTTAAGATTTCTTTTTCCGGAGGTGTTGCTAAAATAGCTCCTACAGTAAAAAGTCGATCCTGAATTTCTATCAAAGCTGTTTTGTAGAAAGGATTCATTTCCTGGTCACGGATCAAACCAATGTGAGAATTGAGTTCGTCTACTGTCCCGTAACTTTCTATGCGGATGTGGTGTTTGGGAACTCGGGTTCCGCCAAATAAGGCTGTCGTCCCTTTGTCTCCGGTTTTAGTATATACTTTCATTTTGTTTTTTTGAATTTTAGACTCTGAAAAGTCAGAATTTTTTCAAAGATAACAAAAAGTATAACGATTATCAGTAGAGATGTCGTAATGACATCCGGTATAATAAACAACAGAAATACTAAAGTTTTCTGTAATTAAGTTATTTGTTTTTAGTATCGCTTTCAATAATACCATCTCGTAAACGGATAATACGGTGTGCGTGTTCGGCAATGTCTTCTTCGTGTGTTACCAGAATAACGGTGTTTCCTTTAGAGTGGATATCGTCAAAAAGAGCCATGATCTCTACAGAAGTCTTACTGTCTAAGTTTCCGGTAGGTTCATCGGCTAAAATGATAGCAGGGTGATTGACCAAGGCACGAGCTACAGCAACACGTTGGCGTTGACCACCGGACAATTGATTAGGCTTATGATCCATACGATCTTCTAAGCCAACCTGAGTCAGAACTTCTGTAGCACGTACATTTCTTTCTTCTTTAGATTTTCCGGCATAGACCATTGGTAAAGCTACATTATCCAAAGCAGTGGTACGGGGCATAAGGTTGAAAGTTTGAAATACAAAACCGATTTCTTTGTTACGGATTTCAGCCAATTCATCATCGTGCATTTCGCTGACTAATTTGCTGTTTAAAATGTAAGAACCGCCTGTAGGAGTGTCTAAACAGCCTAAAATATTCATTAAAGTTGATTTTCCTGAACCGGAAGGTCCCATTAAGGCAACGTATTCTCCTTTATTAATGGTTAAATCAATTCCTTTAAGTACATGAATAGTTTCGTCTCCTAAAGGAAAGTCTCGTGTAATGCCTTTAATGTCTATAATAGGTTTTGACATATCTAATTTAGAATTTAGAAATTAGAACTCTTAAGTTTTCCTAATAAGTAGAAAAAAAAGGCATTTTGTTACGATGCCTTGTTAAAATATTTTGAAGTAAGTTTAACTTTCGATTTTGTAGATCTCGGTAATATCGTGAAGTATGGTGTCGAAATCAATATTTAAGTCGATCAATTTACCGGTATGAAGATCAAAGATCCAGCCGTAAACTTTTAAATCACGGTCTCTGTTTGCTTTTTGAACTTCAGCTGTTTTAATGACGTTAATGCATTGTTCCTGCACATTTAATTCAACTAAACGTCTGTACTTAGTTTCTTCGTCAGTAATGGCATTTAATTCTTTTTTATGCAAACGATACACATCTCGGATGTTTCGTAGCCAAGGATTTAAAATTCCTAGATCAGATTGTTGCATGGCTGATTTTACCCCGCCACAACCATAGTGACCACAAACTACAATGTGGTTTACTTTTAAGTGGTTTACGGCGTAATTAATAACCGACATTGAACTTAAATCCGAATTCGGGACCATATTTGCAATGTTACGATGGACAAAAACCTGTCCCGGAGCCATTCCCATGATTTCTTCAGCAGTGGCGCGACTGTCAGAACAACCTATGTATAAGAATTCAGGTGATTGTCCTTCTGATAATTTGTCGAAAAAATGAGGGTCGATTGAAAGTTTTTCTGTTACCCAATTTTTGTTGTTTTCAAAAATTTCTTCAATATTCATGACGGTTGAATTTTAAATTTTGCGTAAAGGTACGAAAAACTTAAAAGTCTATGCTCGAATTGTGAAGTGCTCTTTTTCCTGCTCTTTTCTAAAGAAAACGAATCCCCACTGAAAAGTATCGATCGTCACGGTTACTTGTGAGTGATTTTTAATGATTTGCCAAGCTTCTTCCATATCGGGCGACCAATGGATGTCGTCAAAAATCCAGACACTATCATTGGTTATAGTTGGCAAAAGACAATTGAAATAGTCTAATGTAGCTTTTTTAGAATGATTACCATCGAAATAGATTAAGTCGAAAGCCGGAAGTCGAAAGTCAGAAGAATTAAAATAACTTGAGAATTCAGTGTTTAAAAATTCAAAATTTAATTCTGGAAAGAAGGTGTTAAACTGATTTTCAGTAATAGCCAATGTATTTGGACATCCTTCAAGACTTTTAATGTATGATTTTTTGCTTCCCAAAGCTAGGGCAGAAGTGGCTAATCCTAAAGAAGTTCCGATTTCTAAAATTTGTTCGGGCTGGAAATAACGAACGATACGGAATAGCAAGGCTGCTCTTTTAGGTGAAATTCCGGCTGTTTTGGCAATTTTAGCAATTTCTCGAGTATTCGATTTAAAAACACGGGAACCCGCACCGAAATCCGTAACTTCGATCGTGTTAGTATTCGCCAAAAGAGCTTTTCGATACTGTTTTAACGTTTGGTATTCCGGGTAGTTTGTCTTATCGTAAAAACATTTGGTTACCAAATTAAATACAAATGGCGAATGAACTCCGTGTTCGTTTTTGGAATCTAATAAGAATTTTATGTATGCTTTTAATATATGTAACATTTTTTAAACGCTATGTTATTTCGGATCTAATGATCAGATTCTCCGACTTGGTTCAGAATGACCAATTATTCCTCCATTTTTGCACTCAATTCAAACCAACGTTCTTCTTTTTCTTCTAAAGACTGAATGATTTTTTGTAATTCGTTAGCTTTTGCTTCAATTTTGTCGTCGGCTACTTTTCCTTCAGCAAATTCGGCTTCAATTTCTTTTTTCTTGAATTCCAAATCTTTGATTTCGCGTTCAATTTTTTGAAACTCTTTTTGTTCATTAAAAGTTAAGCCCGCTTTTACTTGTTTTTCTTTCCAAGATTTAGCATTAGCCGATTCAACTTTTTCCTCTTTAACAGGTTCAGCCGAATCTTCATAGGTTCTGAAGTCGGAATAATTTCCTGGAAAATCTTCAATTTCACCTTGCCCGCGGAACACAAATAAGTGATCCACGATTTTGTCCATAAAATAACGGTCGTGACTTACTACTAATAAACATCCTGGATAATCCAGTAAGAAGTTTTCCAATACATTTAAGGTTACGATATCCAAATCATTGGTTGGCTCATCGAGAATTAAGAAATTCGGATTTTGAATCAAAACGGTACACAAATACAAACGTTTCAATTCGCCGCCGCTTAGTTTTTCGACGTAATCGTATTGTTTTTTGGCATCAAATAAAAAGCGTTCCAATAATTGCGAAGCCGAAATGATTTTTCCTTTAGTCAACGGAATATATTCGCCATATTCTTTAATGATGTCAATTACTTTTTGTTGTGGTTTTGGATTGATTCCGCTTTGCGTATAATACCCGATTTTCATGGTGTCACCAACGATTACTTTTCCAGAATCAGGTTGAATGCTTCCTGTGATAATATTTAAAAAAGTAGATTTTCCGGTTCCGTTTTTACCAATGATACCCACGCGTTCGCCACGTTGAAACGAGTAATTGAAATCTTTTAGAATAACCCTGTCTTGGAAACTTTTATTGATCTTAGCTAATTCAATAATTTTGCTTCCCATGCGTTCCATGTTGATTTCCAACTCCACCACATTTTCCTTACGGCGACTCATGGCTTTTTCTTTAATCACGTAAAAATCATCTTGACGCGATTTTGATTTGGTGGTACGCGCTTTCGGTTGGCGACGCATCCATTCTAATTCTTTGACAAATAAGTTCTTGGCTTTGTCAACACTTGCATTTTCAGAAGCAATTCGTTCTTCTTTTTTTTCTAGATAATACGAATAATTGCCTTTGTATTGGTATAACTTTCCGTTCTCAAGTTCTAAGATTTCGTTACAAACACGCTCTAAAAAGAAACGGTCGTGGGTTACGATGAATAACGTTAAATTTTCTTTGGCGAAATAATCTTCTAACCATTCAATCATTTCTAAATCCAAATGGTTGGTTGGCTC
This sequence comes from Flavobacterium sediminis, assembly GCF_003148385.1. Taxonomy (NCBI): domain Bacteria; kingdom Pseudomonadati; phylum Bacteroidota; class Flavobacteriia; order Flavobacteriales; family Flavobacteriaceae; genus Flavobacterium; species Flavobacterium sediminis. The sequence goes on from NZ_CP029463.1 coordinate 2,498,333, forward strand.
ATCCAAGATTAGAAAATCAGGTTTGTTGATTAGGATAATGGCTAATGACAAGCGCTTTTTTTGTCCACCCGAAAGGTTTTTGACTTTCAGTTTTAAATCGTCCAATTTTAATTTGAACAAAATTTGCTTGTATTGGGTTTCAAAATCCCAGGCATTATGACGATCCATATTGTCAAACGCTTTTTGATACGCTTCGGCATCATCCGGATTTTCCAATGCTTTTTCGTATTGTTCTATCACTTTCAGCGTGTCGTTATCACTGGCGAAAATGCTCTCTTCAATAGTCAATTCAGGCTGTAAATTGTCATTTTGCGATAAAAAAGCCATTTTAATGTCTTTACGAACAATAACCTGACCGCTATCGGGTTCGTCCAAACCGGCTAACATGTTCATAATAGTTGTTTTTCCGGAACCGTTTTTAGCAATAAAAGCGATTTTTTGGTCTTTGTTGATACCAAACGAAATGTTTTCAAACAAAACGCGTTCGCCGTAAGCTTTTGAGATATTTTCGACTGAAAGGAAGTTCATTATTGATTTGATAATTTGAAAATGAGTCAATTTGAAAATTGATTGGTGCAAAAATAAGGTTTTGGTTTTGAATTTTTAAGCTTATTAATTTTAGATTATGTACTTTAGTGAGAAATATAGTAAGTTATGTTTCGATTTGTATTAATAATGCTTTTTGTAGCCTTTTCTTTTGTGGCTAAAGCACAAAAGGTGTTTTCTGTTCAATATGCCAATCAGGCAGATATAAAAGTATTTGTGGTCGATTACCCGAATCAGGCCGATTTATTGGTTTACAAAGTAAAATATTCCAATCAGGCAGGGAAAAACGATGGTAGATGGTTCTTTACGGATTATGCTAATCAAGCAGATAAAAAGATCTACTTTGTGGATTATGCCAATCAGGCGGATTTGAAGATTTATTTTGTAGAATATCCGAATCAGGCAGAATGGAAAGACAATGCTAAAAAACATCTTCTGTATTAGAAACAATAGTGTTTAGAAATAAAAAATCAGCCCGAAGGCTGATTCCATTTATTTTAAAACTTCAACTTCTATTGAACTATTGTTAAAGACTTTGATAAAAGCTTTAGTGTAATCTTCTTTGGAAGCCAAATGTGGATTTTCTAAGAATTTCTGCGAATTGATTTCCATTAAAGGATACCATGTACTTTGCACTTGAATTTGGATTTTATGTCCTTTTTTGAAGGTGTGTAACACATCCTGAAGTCGGAAAGTTACTTTAGTAGCTTGGTTAGGTGTTAAAGCTTCCGGTTTTTCATAGCTGTTTCTAAAACGCGCCGGCATGATCTCACTTCTCACCATTTGGTGGTAATTGGCATAGAGTACGTTCGGTTTATCAGCATTCTCTGGTTCGTCAAGCGGATAAACATCAATTAATTTCACTACAAAATCAGCATCGGTGCTCGTAGACGCAATGTTTAATTTGGCTAAAATTTCTCCGGCAAAAGTGATGTCTTCCGTTAAATAATCGGTAGTGAAAGTCACTACATCCGGACGGTTTAAAGCAAATCGTTGGTCTTCACTCATGTAATTACGCGGGGTAAAACCGTTGAAATCTTTGTAGTTTACAGAACTTGGTACCGGATTATTAGGATCACTATAATATTCGGTTGAAGCTGCATTTGATGGTTTAGTTTTGCTTAAAGAAGCATTTTCAGCTAAATAGAAATTTATTTTCTCTGCTTTTTCAGGAGGCCAGGCTGTAAATTCTTTCCATTCTTTTTTACCGGTGTCAAACATATAGGCTTCCGGTAATTCTAATTTATCTTTTTTGTTTCCTTTTAGGTAGTGTGTAAAAAACTTGTATTCGATGTTTTTTTGGTAAAACGTAGCAATACTGTCACCAAAATAAATGTCATTGTGGAATGTTTTTCCGTTTTCGCGTCCCCATCCGCCATGCGAAAAAGGTCCCATAACAATTGTATTATGTGCTTTCGGACTTGTTTTTTCAATGGTTTTGTAGATGTTTAACGGTCCGGCCAGATCTTCGGCATCAAACCAACCGCCTACAGTCATTACAGCATGTTTGATGTCTTTCAAATGAGGCAATAAGTTTCTTTTTTGCCAAAAAGCATCATAATTTGGATGCTCCATGATTTCCTGCATAAAGAAATTGTCTTTGTAATAAGTGTCTGCACCTTCTTTTAAGGTGCCTAATTCACGGTAGAAAACGGAACCGTCATCAGATGTTCTTTTAATCATGTCTTTGCCAAACCAATGTTCTTGTGTAGGATTGTCTTTTTGAACACCAAAAACAGGAAAGGTCTTAAAATAGCCCATTACAAAAGCACCGTTGTGGTGAAAATCATCAAAAAAGAAATCAGAAATCGGAGCCTGAGGAGAGGAAGCAACTAAAGCCGGATGCTGGGATAAAGTTCCGACAGCCGTATAAAAACCGGGGTAAGAAGTTCCGAATTGACCTATCTTTCCGTTATTGTACCGGATGTTTTTGATTAACCAGTCTATGGTGTCGTACGTATCAGTACTTTCGTCGATATTTTGCTTGGTTTTGTGGTCTACTTGCGGTGTCATATTGGTCCAAGTTCCTTCACTCATATAGCGGCCTCTTACATCTTGGTAAACAAAAATGTATTTGTCGTCAGATAAAAAATGACTTGGCCCGAGAGTTCTTCGGTATTGATCTTCTCCGTAGGGACCTACGCTATAACACGTACGTTGCATTAAGAACGGATACTTGTTTTCTTTTGAAATATCCTTCGGAATATAAATACTTGTGAAAAGTTTTACGCCGTCGCGCATAGTAATGTAGACCTCCTTTTTGTCGTAATTTTGTTCGATATTGTTTTGTGACCAAACCAATAGTGAAAGACAAAAAGATACAATAGTTAGAAATGATTTCATTTGGTTTTGATATTTTTCTTCGAATTTATTACTTATTTTCGCGTCATGCAACTATCGGTGGTAATTCTTAATTATAACGTCCGTTATTTCTTAGAGCAATGTGTTGGCAGTGTTCAAAAAGCACTTCAAGACATTGATGGTGAAATCATAGTGGTTGATAATGCTTCCTCTGATGACAGTCGCCAAATGATTAAGGAGCAATTTCCTGATGTCATTCTGATAGAGAATAAAGAAAATCTAGGGTTTCCTAAAGGAAATAATATCGGTGTAGCCCGAGCCAAAGGCGACTATATTTGCATTTTAAATCCCGACACTGTTGTTGTAGAAGATACATTTTCTAAATTACTTACTTTTGTCACTTCAAGCGGAGTCGAGCAGTCTCATTTAGGAATAACGGGTTGTAAACTAATTGACGGTTCCGGAAAATTTCTTCCGGAAAGCAAGCGTGGCGTGCCGACACCTTGGGTAGCTTTTACTAAAATTTTCGGGTTCTATAAACTGTTTCCGAAATCAAGTTGGTTTAATCAATATTATGCGATGCATTTGAATGAAAACCAATCTGGAGAAGTAGACGTTTTAGTAGGTGCTTTTATGTTAATGCAGCGAGAATTGTATTTGCAAGTAGGCGGATTTGATGAAAATTGTTTTATGTATTCCGATGATATTGATCTGAGCTATCTGGTAAAAAAAGCAGGGAGGCAGAATTATTATTTTGCTGGAACAACCGTTATACATTATAAAGGAGAAAGTACGGTAAGAGACGGGTTGTATATGAAACGCTTTCGTGAAGCCATGCAGTTTTTTTATAAAAAACACTTTAAGAAATCGTGGTTTTTTGATAGTATGATGCAAATAGGAAGTTTTGCGTTTTCATTGTTAAAAGTATTTCAATCCAAGACGGTAAGTGATAAAAAGCCGGAACATTATGTTTTGGTTTCTGATGATGTTGAAAATGAAACGGTTTTAAGAAAAATAAATGCAAAGTTAAAAACAGAAATTTATAAAGAGGGAAGTGATTCTCCGGCTCATTCAAGAGTTGAATTGATTATAGATCTGAAATCAATTTCCTTTAAAAAAGCGATCCGATTAATGGAGGAAAAGAGAAATAAGGACAGTACATTTAAGTTTTTATCAATAAATCATGACTATTTAATAGGAAGTAATAATTCCAATGATAGAGGAGAAGTTATTTTGTTGTAAAATTTTATTGTATTCTTTATAAAAGCATCTAAAAATTATTATTTTTGTAATCTGAATCAAATAAACACAACTTTAGTTAAAAATATGGCAAAGTTTGAATTGAAATTACCCAAGATGGGAGAAAGTGTTGCAGAAGCAACTGTGACTAACTGGTTAAAGAAGGTTGGTGATACCATTGAACAGGATGAAGCTGTGCTTGAAATTGCTACTGATAAAGTAGATAGTGAGGTGCCTTCTGAAGTTGCCGGAACATTGGTTGAAATATTATTTAATGTAGATGATGTGGTTCAGGTCGGACAAACGGTAGCGATTATTGAAACAGAAGGTGATGTTGCAGGAGCTACT